>JACZSJ010000010.1 GCA_022574295.1 Pseudomonadota bacterium | reverse complement strand
GCGCACGCAGAATTTCAATCACGCCATATGGCACACCACTGCCACTATGTACCGCAATGTTTGAAGGTTTATTGATGGCTAGCAAATATTCATCTTCATATATAATGCTGTTTTTAATTAGCCTGGACAGGGCTTCTGGTGGTTTGGAAAGATTTTCCCGCGGAGTAATGTATACAGGAGGAATTCTGACCATATCACCGAGCTGCAGGCGATAATTTTGCTTAATCCTGCCTTTATTGACCCGAACTTCACCTTTTCTAATCATCTGAGAGATTCGGGTCTTGGGGACACTGCCAAAATGGCCTATGAGGAAGTTATCCAGACGTCTTTCAGCGTGTTCTTCATTTACTGTAAGGAAAGAAACCTGATGCTGTTAAACATTTGTTGCCATCATAATTGCGGGAGTATATCAACATTGTTATATTAGTCTCTGGAATACGGACATTTTCGGATATTTTGAACCGCCATGAGGTATATTTTGGAGGTGTTTAGTAACGACAAACGCACTAGCTGATGTTGTGAAGCCGGTAGCAACAGTGGTGTTGATGGCAACTGAGTCATAATTTTATTGCCTCCCCATCCCTTCATAGCCAGCAAATGCCCGAAAAATGAACCGGCTAGATTATTTTAATATTCTGGCTTGAATATTCCAAAGAGCAGAGGTTTTGCGCCAGTATTCGAGAATTTTTCAGTCCCTGCGAATTTGCCAGTGTCTGAAAATTTTCCGATATCTGAGATATTTGCATGAATACCGCAAACAACCTCATAAACATAAGGGTTTAAATATCACTCTACCCGATGTAATGAGTGATAACAGGCGCTCCCAATAGCCTGATGGACGTTACCTGGTAAAAGCTTCCCGGTAAAACGTTCGTCGCATCAGACATAAGAATGAAGAACCTGTCTGACGCCGGTAATGGTAGAGCGCATACAAAGGAATACAAAAATGAAGAGAATGCTGATTAACGCAACTCAGCCTGAAGAGGTGCGTGTGGCGCTTGTTGATGGCCAAAAGTTATACGATCTGAATATTGAATCCACAAATCGTACTCAAAAAAAATCAAATATCTACAAGGGTCGTGTGGTTCGCATCGAACCAAGCCTGGAGGCTGCCTTTATAGATTACGGTGGCAATCGCCATGGTTTTTTACCACTCAAGGAAATTTCCCGTAGTCTGTTCAAAAATAAGCCTGATTCCGGTCAGCGTGGTCGCGTTAACATCAAAGATGCGATCGAAGAAGGTCAGGAATTCATCGTCCAGATTGAAAAGGAAGAACGCGGGAATAAAGGTGCAGCCCTGACCACAATGGTCAGCCTGGCAGGCCGATATCTGGTGTTGATGCCTGATAACCCCAAATCTGGTGGCATCTCACGTCAGATTGAAGGTGCTGATCGTGCTGAGGCACGTGAAGTCATGGGTCAACTTGATATCCCACAAAATACAGCACTCATTCTCAGAACCGCTGGAATTGGCAAAGTTAAAGAAGAATTGCAATGGGATGCTGATTATCTCACTACCTTATGGCAGGCCATTGAAAAAGCGGCCGGCGAACGCCCGGCTCCTTTTCTCATCTATCAGGAAAGCGAGGTGATTATCCGGGCGATTCGAGACTATCTGCGTACAGATATCGCAGAAATCTGGGTAGATGACAAGGAAGTTTATCAGCGAAGCCGTGAATTTATGCAACAGGTCATGCCGCATAATCTCCATAAGCTTAAATTATACGAAGAGAATGATCCTCTTTTTACAAGATATCAGATAGAAAGCCAGATTGAAACGGCCTTCTCAAGGGAAGTCCGTCTACCTTCTGGTGGCTCATTGATCATTGACCATACCGAAGCCCTCGTCAGTATTGATATCAATTCAGCCCGTGCAACCAAGGGCAGTGATATTGAGGAAACTGCACTCAACACAAACATGGAGGCCGCCGAAGAAATAGCCAGACAATTAAGGTTACGTGATTTGGGCGGGCTTATTGTGATTGACTTTATCGATATGATGGTCAGCAAAAACCAACGTGAAGTGGAAAATCGTATTAAGGGATGTCTGCGTGTTGACCGGGCAAGAGTTCAGGTAGGAAAAATATCCCGCTTTGGTTTGTTAGAGATGTCACGACAAAGGTTACGTCCTTCATTGGGAGAATCCCGTCATTTACCCTGTCCACGTTGTGATGGTCAAGGAACTATCCGGGACATTGAATCAATTTCATTGGCTGTTCTGAGAATTATTGAAGAAGAAGCCATGAAAGACTCTACAGCCAAGGTGATTGTTAATTTACCCGTGTCTGCCGCAACCTTCCTCCTGAATGAAAAACGTGAGCCAATCAATGAATTACAACAAAGGCTCGATGTTGAAATCGTTATTATTCCATCGCCTTCCATGGAAACTCCACAATATCAGGTACAAAGAGTTCGTTTATCTGAGGCGAGTAATACACAACACCAACAAGCAAGTTATAAGCTTGTTACCGAGATAGAAAATGATGTAAAGGGCCTGGACTTGCGCACCCATAAGACAGTCGTTGAGCAACCTGCCGTTAAACAAATTATTCCTGAAAAACCTGTTGTGGTTAAAAGAAAATCTGCTGAGAGCGCCGGATTTATTTCAAGATTAATTAAACGATTATTTGGCTCCGCTAAAGAAGACAACAAGGGAACAGAAAAAACCAGACACAGGAAGAGAAATAATATTCGTTCAGGCCGTAACCGTGGTGGTAATCAAAATAGAACAAACAGAAACGTTCGCTCAGAAAACCGACAAGGAAACCGACAAGGAAATCGACCGGGAAATCGACCGGGAAACCGGCAGCGTAATGCCAATAAAAAAAACAATCCCGATAGAAAGGATGAACAGGGAACAAAAACGAATACAAATACTGACGCGGATCAAAATATAAAATTAGAGACTACATCAAACGCTAGTTCAAGCGATGCTAAAAGTCCTGATACAAGGAGTAATACCGGATCATCCCGCCGTGGGAGAAGAGGTGGACGCAGACGTTCTCGCAATACAGATCGAGACCAAACACAGGGTATAGAGTCGCCCAAGCAAGCGACTTCAGAACCTGATGTACATCAGGCTGAATTACCCCAACCTGAATCGTTTCAGGAAAAAGAGTCGACGTCACCAGCAGAGACCACATCCCAACAGGATAGCCAGGTAGCTGATAAACAATTGCCACAAAATAATCAGGCAGATGCAGTAGCAGATATTCAGATTGTTGCACCACACCCTGATCGGGTTTTAGAAGCCTCCAAAAAGGAGCCTGATAAAATAAATACTGGTTCTCAGGATAAGCCAACACTGATTGATCAGCAAACTAATGACAGTCCCATTGCTACACATAGTCCTGTCACTACACAGACACCCTCTGAAGACATCAGTGAACAGGGTGTGAAAGAATCATCACCGGTTTCTAAGACTGATGTAAAAATAATTGAGGTCATGCCACATCCTGATAGAGTCTTAGAGAAATCATCAGCAACAAGTGACGATGAAAATAATTCGCAATCGTCATTAGCTGATGACAGCACAAGTGTTGCTGGTGTGCAATCCACTGCAGGTTCGGGGAATCAAGATCAGATGCCCGGACAAGTAGAAGTGAAAACACAAATTATCGCACCACATCCAGATAATGTGCAAAACTTGCCTAAGACAGAGAATACTAATACCAACTCATCGAAACAGGAAGAAGCTGGCAAGACCCACATTAACCTGAGCATCGATGCGACAGATGATGAGAGAACATTTCTTGAAATCGGCGCTTCTGAAGGGAGTGAGGCAGATTCAAATGATGGCAATATCCCGGACAACAATACCACTAAGACAAGTACCCAGGTTCGCCAGGCAATGCAGTCTGAAACAGAGGATAGCAAGAATTAGAGACTAGGTAGCAGCATGCTCGATAGTGGCCCTGAAAGTTATTTCCGGCCACTTTTCGATCGCAAGGTTGAGATTTACCAATGATGGGGCCAGGTAGGTTAAGCGATCGCCTCCATCCATCGCTAGATTGGATGATGTTTTGGTTTTGAATTTCTGCATGATCTTTTCATCAGGACAGGATATCCATCTGGCCGTCGCTACTGGTACATTGTCATAAACACATTCGACACCATATTCCTGTTTCAATCGCGCTTCGACCACGTCAAATTGCAGTACGCCTATGGCGCCAACGATCAGGTCATTATTATCCAGAGGTCTGAATACCTGTGTTGCCCCTTCTTCACCCAGTTGGATTAATCCTTTCAGCAAAGCTTTCGATTTAAGTGGATCCTTGAGCTGAACTCTGCGAAATAATTCAGGCGCAAAAAATGGGATGCCTTTAAATGATAGCGGCTCACCCTGGGTAAAGGTATCACCAATTTGAATTGTGCCATGGTTATGTAAACCAATAATATCACCCGCCCATGCAACTTCGGCCTGACTGCGACTACCCGCCATAAAGGTCAGGGCATTCGACACCTGTATGTCGCGCTCTATTCTGACATGCCTCATCTTCATGCCTTTTTGATATTGACCTGAACATATCCTCAAAAATGCAATTCTATCTCTATGTGCAGGATCCATATTTGCCTGAATCTTGAAGATGAAACCGCTGAACTGTTGCTCGTCAGATTTCACCTCTCGCTGAACTGCTGTCCTTGATTGAGGCGCTGGTGAACAACGACATAGACAATCGAGAAATTCAACGATACCAAAATTATTCAGGGCTGAACCGAAAAAAACAGGGGTTTGCTTGCCTTGCAGAAAATCCGCTAGATTAAATTCTTCACATGCTCCACGAACTAATTCAATTTCCTCATGGAATTCATCAAAACCTCCGGCAAACAATGCTTTGCCCTCTGCCGAATTTAAACCTTCGATGATTTTTCCATGTTCCTCTTTATCTGTTTTGTTATAAACACGGATTTTGTCGCTGTCGAGATGATAGATCCCTTTTAAACGACTACCCATACCAATTGGCCAGGTCACGGGTGCACACCTGATATTCAGCTCACTTTCTATTTCGTCCAGTAATGCAATAGGTTCCTTGCCTTCTCTATCGAGTTTATTGATGAAGGTGATGATGGGAGTATTTCGCAGACGACATACTTCCATCAATTTAAGTGTACGTTCTTCTACGCCTTTACTGACATCGATAACCATCAACGCAGAATCGACAGCCGTTAATGTCCTGTAGGTATCTTCAGAGAAATCAGCATGACCTGGGGTATCAAGCAGATTGATTATTTTGTCCTTGTATTCAAATTGCATCACAGAACTGGTAATAGAGATACCTCTTTCTTTTTCCATTTCCATCCAGTCTGAGGTCGCGTATCTGGAGGATTTCCTCGCCTTCACTGTTCCTGCTATTTGTATCGCCCCACCGGATAATAGTATTTGCTCGGTGACAGTTGTCTTGCCTGCATCCGGATGGGAAATAATGGCAAAAGTGCGGCGTCTGGATATCTCTGAACTCAAATCACTCATAGGGAAAGCTACACACCTTCTTCTTGCATGATTCTTTTTATTTCCCGGACAGCCTCTTCCAATCCAGTAAATACTGCCCTGGCGATAATGCCATGACCGATATTCAGTTCCTCAATATCTGGAATTTGGGCGATATGCCTCACATTTTGGTAATTCAGGCCATGCCCTGCATTCACTTTCAGTCCCAGTGATTTTGCCTGTTCTACACCAGCGACAATTTTTTTCAACTCGATTTCAGTTTCTCTACCAAAAGCAGCATCAGCATAATGCCCTGTATGTAATTCGACTACTTCTGCACCTGTTTCCTGGGCTGCAGTAATTTGCCTGTCGTCTGCATCTATAAATAAAGACACGCGGATACCTGCTTTTTTTAATCTTGCACATGTTTCACTCACGCGGCTTATTTGCCCGGCCACATCCAGTCCACCCTCGGTTGTCAGTTCTTCCCTGCTTTCTGGTACCAGACAACAAAATTCAGGGTTTACTTTTTCAGCAAACTCCAGCATGTTTTCTGTGACAGCCATTTCCAGATTCATCGGGGTCAACATCGATTGTCGAAGCAGGTCGATATCCCTTTCCTGGATATGCCTTCGATCCTCTCGCAAATGAACGGTAATTGAATCCGCACCCGCCTGTTCTGCCAGGAATGCAGCTTGCACAGGATCGGGATAGCGCGTTAATCGTGCTTGTCTCAACGTAGCAATATGATCAATGTTTACACCTAATAACATGCTTCCCTCGTGCTTTTTCCCTGACTATCTGGTGATGAAAACGGCGCATTCTACCGTATTTATATCCAAACTACCTGGAAGTGCAGGTTTGTGACTTACGCCTGTGGTTTCGACCTAACCCATATTATCCACATAGGCTTTATATAAGACCCTGCTGGATAATGGTTTACTACCAAGATGATGCTGTAATATAAAACGCATCAAACGCTTTGTTTCCTCAAGCTCCTGTCTATTTTCAAGGATCCCTTTTGCCAATGCGAGTAAGCTATTTCCTGAAATCTCGACATAGTCTCCAGTTGCTGGAACTTCCTTCACTGGTCCGGCATCAATAAGATAATAATAATTTTTATTTGCTGCTATTGCTTGCTCATCATGAATCTCATGATCCAACACCAGGCCATAACCAAGTGATTGCAATAAACCTTTCTCAAAGATCCTCAAAATCGTATCGACGTTTTCTAATTCTGAGAGATCGAATATTGCTTTCCCATACAAATCAAACAGTTCCGAATGTGATTCATGCTGATGCAAGAGTCTCAGCAATAATTCATTCACGTAAAACCCGGCGATTAATCTCGCATCCTGCAACTCATATGCTTCGATGTCAGCTTCAACATCTGTTAGCGTCATCAGTTCATTTTTACCGCGCCATGCCATCAGTAATCGCTGGTAGGGTTGCAAGAGCCCTGAAAACCTGGATTTCTCCCGTTTGGCACCCTTTGCAATCAAGTGCAGCCTGCCATGCTCTCTCGAAAATATATCGAGTATCAAACTAGACTCAAGGTAAGGCCGGGAATGAAGGATAAAACAGGGTGTTAGTTCCACCTTCATGAAAACAGGTTCATGAATCGAAACCTAATTGTTTCATTGCAAGCTCATTATCCATCCATTTATCCTTGACCTTGACCCATGTCCTTAGAAACACCTTACAATCGAACATGCGCTCCATGTCCCGGCGCGCCTGCGAACCGACAGCTTTTAATCCTTCACCTTGCTGTCCGATCACAATTGCTTTTTGTCCCCGAGTTGCAACCCAGATAATTGCATCAATATGAGTTATTTTTTCTTTCTCGACAAAAGAATCAATAGTAACAGTCAGACTGTAGGGGAGTTCATCGCCCAATCTTTTTATTAATTTTTCCCGGATAAATTCTGCCGCAAAGAAACGTTGGGATTTATCCGTCACCTGATCATGCGGATATTGAAATGGGCCTTCGGGCAACAAATCCTTTATGCATTGCTCTAATGGTCTTAAGCTATTTCTGGACAATGCACATAGTGGAATAATCTCTTTGAAATTCATTTTTTCTGATAATTCTTTTAAGTAAGGCAGAATTGGTTCCTTATCCTTGACCTTGTCAATTTTATTGACCACCAAAATGATCGGAACGGCCTGATTCTGAATCAGCTTCAGCACATGCTCATCAGGCGCAGTCCATTTCAGTGCTTCAACCATATAAATCAACAGATCGATTCCGGCAATTGCATTGATTGCTTCTTTGTTCATGTGTCTGTTGATTGCATTTACTGGTGAATCCTGCACTCCTGGAGTATCGATATAAATGATTTGATATTTTTCGTCTGTATTTACACCAATGGTATGCCATCTGGTTGTTTGGGGTTTTCTTGAGGTGATACTTATTTTTTGACCAATTAGATTATTCAATAATGTTGACTTGCCAACATTTGGTCGACCAATGATCGTGACATAGCCACAATATGTTCGATCATTTTTGGAATTGTTTTCAGGCAAGGCTTATTTAAGTTCCTTAAATTGCTTTTCCAGTACGAACAGAGCTTTTTCCGCCGCAGATTGCTCAGCGACACGTTTGCTACGGCCTTCAGCCTGCACCGAAATATCCTGTTTTTTTATCACACATTCAATTTTAAAAAGCCGTTCATGTGCTCCACCACTTTCTGATATCACGTGATATACGGGTAATTCCTGCTTGCGTGATTGTAATAATTCCTGGAGTGTAGTTTTGGGATCTTTTTTTAACGTGTCAGGAGAAACTTCGGACAGTAATTGTTGATAAAGAGAATTGACACACTTTCGACAGGCTTCAACATCGGCATCAAGGTAAACCGCTCCAATGATTGCTTCAAGTGTATTAGCAAGAATTGAATCACGACGCCAGCCACCACTTTTCCTTTCGCCAGGCCCCAGTTTTATATAATCACCAAGATTTAATTCTCGACCTAGCATAGCCAGGGTTTCACCCTTGACTAACAAAGCCCTCAGACGTGTGAGTTCACCTTCTGTGGCCTGAGGATATTTCCGAAATATTTCATCGGCAATGATAAAGCCAAGCGCAGCATCGCCAAGATATTCAAGTCGTTCATTGTTGCCCTGGCCAATACTGCGATGCGTCAATGCAGCTTCTAAGAGGGCCTCATCCCTGAATTTATAATCAATTGCTTTTTCTAAATTAGATAGCAATTCACTCATTTACCACCTGATCCACCCAACTCAATTTGGCGATCAAATTCAAGCAAAAATTTTAGATCCTTAACAAACACATTTTTGGCTTCATAGGCAACATGTATATATCTTTTTTTCGTCTTTCTGTCTGTAACGACGTTGACTAATTTTTTAAGCTCCGTGGCTTTACTAAAACGACCCGAATTCGAGGAGAGTTCAAAATTTATTCGATAATATTTACGTACCTCGGCTTTGGACAATTTTTCAGCACCTGGTTTACTTGCCACACTTTCCATCGCATTAATGACCGTCAATTTCTCGGTGTATAACGGAAATATTCTAAGCCCGAAAAGGACAAAAAAAGCAAGAACGCCCAAAATACTAACCCAACCAAGGGCCCCAATCCCACGCTGCTTGTTTCTCATATTCTTCATCACTTACCCCTTTTCATTTGTATTACTTATCATCGTACCAATTCTTCCCCAGTCAATGCCACCGTTTTTGCTGTCCCAGTTCATCCAGATCATAAATGCCCTGCCAACGAGATTCTCATCCGGCACATAACCCCAATAACGACTGTCTTTACTATTATCGCGATTATCTCCCAGGACAAAATAGTGCCCTTTTGGGACAATACCTTCAACATTTTGTGAAGGTCTGAATGGCATGCGCAGGATTTCATGTTGTGCATTTTCCAGTAATTCTGTGCTTAATATTGCTCCATCCATCATTTTACCTGATCCAACTGCGCTATAAACGCCAATCTCGAGCTGCTCAACAGGCTCACCATTGATAGTCAAGATCTTATCCTGATAGTGGAATTTATCACCCGGCAAGCCTACAACTCGCTTGATAAAAGGAATACTTGGATCTTCTGGGTAACGAAAAACGACGATATCTCCGCGTTTTGGAGTCTTGTTGTCGACTATTTTTATATTGAGCACGGGTAAACGAATACCGTAATCATATTTATTGACCAGAATAAAATCCCCAATTAATAATGTTGGCATCATCGAGGCGGAGGGTATTTTGAAAGGTTCTACAATAAATGAACGCAATATCAATACGATAAAAAATACAGGGAAAAACGATCTGGCAAAATCGACAATGGTAGGTAACATAACTTCGCCACTCTCGTCCAGATTATCTTTATCAATAAAAAAAAGTACCCCAAGCAGCCAGATAATGCCGCTGACAAATGTTAAAAATACCAGTACGGCTGAAAAATCTATATTCACCTGTTTCTCCCCACATGCAATATAGCCATAAAGGCATCTTGCGGTATTTCTACTGAACCAAATTTTTTCATTCTCTTTTTACCTGCCTTTTGTTTTTCCAGCAACTTGCGCTTGCGCGAAATATCTCCACCATAGCATTTTGCTGTTACATTTTTACGCAATGCCTTGACTGAATGTCTCGATAAAATTTTAGAACCGATAGCGGCCTGAATGGCAACATCAAACATTTGTCTGGGAATAAATTCTTTAATTTTAGCTGTCAATTCGTGCCCTCTATTTCGAGATTGTTCCTGATGCGTAATAATTGATAAAGCATCTACACGATCACCATTAATTAATATATCGAGTTTTACCAGTGATGACGCCTGAAACCGTAGAAAGTTATAATCAAAAGACGCATATCCACGACTCGCCGATTTTAGACGATCAAAAAAGTCCAGAACGACTTCGCTCATGGGTAATTCAAATCCGAGGGAAATCTGATTACCAAGATATTGCAATTTCTTTTGTACACCACGTTTCTCGATACACAATGAAATCACATTCCCCAGGTAATCCTGCGGCACAAGAATATCAGCATAAATAATGGGCTCTCGGATCTCTTTAATTTTATCGCTTGGGGGTAATTTCGCTGGATTATCAACTGTCAACACCTCTCCATTGGTGGTTTCGACTTCATAAACAACGGTTGGCGCAGTGATTATCAGACTCATGTCATACTCACGCTCAAGCCGTTCCTGAATGATTTCCATATGCAACATTCCCAGGAAGCCACAACGAAAACCAAACCCTAGCGCCTGAGATGTTTCGGGTTCAAAATGAAGTGACGCATCATTCAATTTTAGTTTCGTCAACGCGTCCCGAAAAGCTTCATAATCACTGGAATCAACAGGGTACATTCCTGCGAATACTTTGGGTTTTATCTCCTGGAACCCTGTTAACGCCTCAGATGCGGGATCTTCGACCAGCGTTAATGTATCACCGACGGGTGCACCACCAAGATCTTTAATACCGGAAATAACATAACCGACTTGCCCCGTTTTCAATACCTTCTGCGCATGTCGTTTTGGTGTGAACACACCCACTTCATCAACCAGGTGGTCCCTCCCCGTGGACATGACACGCATTTTCTTCCCTGCTGGCAAACAACCGTCGACGACTCTTACCAGTGAAACAACGCCCAGGTAATTATCAAACCAGGAATCAATAATCAGTGCCCTCAGAGGCGCATCTTCACTTCCTGAGGGGGGTGGAATCACCTCAATAATCTGCTCAAGCAAGGCCTCCACACCCAGACCGGTTTTGGCACTTACCTGCACTGTATTAGTGGTATCAATGCCAATGATCTCCTCAATCTCCTGTAACACACGTTCAGGATCAGAAGATGGCAGATCAATCTTATTCAGCACCGGTAATATTTCCAGGTCCAGATCGACCGCTGTCAAACAATTCGCAACGCTCTGCGCTTCAACCCCCTGGGATGCATCCACCACCAATAATGCACCATCACATGCAGCGAGTGAGCGTGATACCTCATAGCCAAAATCAACATGCCCCGGTGTATCAATGAGATTTAACTGATAACTTGCTCCATTTTTAGCTTTGTAATCCAGGCTGACACTCTGAGATTTAATGGTAATCCCTCGTTCACGTTCCAGATCCATAGAATCAAGCACCTGATCAGCCATTTCGCGTTCTGTCAACGCACCACAGTGCTGTATAAACCGATCGGCCAATGTTGATTTGCCGTGATCTATGTGTGCGATGATCGAGAAATTGCGAATATTTTGCATAATTTTATGAGTTCAATGTATGAGAGCTTGATAAGCAGACAGGTTTGCTATCCTTAATCAATGCTAACGGCGGGCGATTCTAGCTTATATAAGTACCTATATACAGCCATCAGTTACATCTAAATAGCCTGAACTTAGTCAGCCTGAATCTAGGGATGCTTCTTTTCAGAGTTCAGAAAGCTAACAAGTCTCTTTTTGTTTAACCTGTGGTGACAGATCTCTACATCATTGACGAATAACACAGGGATTTTATCGTGATAACGCTTCATCAGGTCAGAGTCATTATCTATATCTATGACCTTTATGGTGTCTGGCCTACTATCACCTGATTGGCCTATACCCGATTTTCCCAGGTTCATGGCTTCCAGCTCCTGTTTCATCACCTCGCATAAATGGCATCCCTGCTTGCTGTATATGATCAATTCCATTGTTCGATAACAAGCTGAGCTTGATCGATCAGGAATCTTCTTCCAGTCTTAAAGCAAGGAATATCGGCCCACCCCTTCTCTGGATCAATATGGGAACCGATTTGTCTTTTGGTAATGACTTGATCAATTCTTCAAAATGTTTCGTATCTTTGATTTTAATGTTATTGAGCATCAGCATGACATCACCATTTCTTACCCCTGCTTTATATGCAGGGCCAGATGATATCTGACTAACAATGACTCCATGATCTTTTATTTCCAGTTCCTCACGTTGTTCTTTCGTTAAATCATCAACGATAATATTCAGAGCGTTTTGTCCTGCACTTCCATTTTTCCCTGTTGCAGAAAGCTTGACACTGTCATCAACCGGCAATTCCGCAATTTTCACTCTTAGATTGACCGTTTTTCCATGTCGAATCACCTCTACGGGGACATTTTTGCCAACTTTTGTAGTGCCCACAATAGGTGGCAGATCGGATGAGACACCTATTTCATCTCCATTAAAACTAACGATAACATCACCAACCTTAAATCCAGCATCTTCAGCGGGACTGTCTGACATAATTTTTGCAACTAGCGCCCCGTGTGGTTTTTTCATGGCAAAGGATTCAGCCAATTCTCTGGTAACATCCTGTATCAAAACACCTAACCAACCACGAGACACATGACCATGTTCTCTTAACTGTTGATAAATATCCTTGACAACATTGATAGGAATCGCAAAAGACATACCCATATAACCGCCTGTACGGCTATAAATTTGGGAATTAACGCCTATGACTTCACCTTGCAGGTTAAATAATGGACCACCTGAATTCCCTGGGTTGATCGCAACATCAGTTTGAATAAAAGGCACATAATTTTCGTTCGGCAAACTTCTCCCCATCGCACTTATAATGCCTTGTGTTACAGAATGATCAAAACCAAAAGGCGAGCCAATCGCCAGTACCCATTCACCAACTTTTAGCTTTGAAGAGTCACCTATTTTTAATATTGGCAAGCTTTTAGCATCAATTTTTAATACAGCAATATCGCTGCGTTCATCAGTGCCAATGACTTTGGCCACAAACTCTCTTCGATCGTTGAGACGAACGATGACTTCATCCGCATCTTTCACGACATGGTTATTGGTGATGATGTAACCATCAGCAGACATAATAAACCCGGAACCAAGCGATGTTCTCTGCTGGTTAGGCGCCATGCCTTTGGGGACTTCTCCGAAAAACTTGTTAAAGAAATCATAGAGCGGGCTATCTTTTGGAACATCAGGAAAATTATGCCCCTGAATCCGTGACCTCCCATTGCCCTTTTTGATGGTCGTACTGATATTCACGACTGCAGCAGCATTTTTTTCCACCAACGGCGTAAAATCCGGTAGCGAACGTGCCTGCAGAGATTGAATTGATAAAACCATACAGATAAAAACAAGACTCAATGCTCGTTTTGATAACAGGATTCCGTAGTTCATAGTTACTCCATAAAAATAGAAATTTTAACTGATAATATTTTAGGCGAACAGGTGTTTCTACATGTAGAAAATTGATTAATATTCGCGAATTAATTACTTGCTTGAAACAACAGATTTAGCAATCAATTTGACCGTGTCTTGGGGAACTTCACCAACGGCAGTAATCAGGTAGCTATCTGTCATTGTTGAAAAGGTATTGACGCCTCCCATGCTGGAAGGGCCTGTTACAATGTTTACAGGGCCATCAAGTTTTTCTACAAACACTGATACCAATGCCAAACCATCCGAATACATCAGGTGTTCAACAGGCATCTGGCTTTCATCAACGGCTTGTTTCCCCCAATCACTCATCGCAAAACCATCGGGCATCCACGTTGCCTTCCAGGACACATCTCCCTTATCTACAGGCAATTCATCTGAGGAATTATCATACCAGGTGTAACCTACACCCGAAATTTCAGGCTTCAACCACTCATCAGGAATATCTTCCATAATCTGAAGTTTTGCAAATGAGAATTGTTCAATTAGCTCTCCTTCTTTGTTTTTCAATTCAGATTTAAGAAGTAGCTTCGTCTCCAGGTCGATCCATAGCTGATACCCATAACGATATTTGTCTTTGGGCACGATATTCACTATCCATGCAGGTCTGTTCGCAACACGATCCTGTCCGGCAATTGAAAAATTGTAATACTCGGAGGCCTTTCCTATTTGTTCAGGCAATTGACTAATTTTGAATTGCCCTGGATTACTTTTTTCTACCATCACCGATTCGCTATCCGGCAGAATACAGATCACAGAATTTTTATTGCGTATGACTTCACGAGCAAAGCCTGTTAATGAAACAATCCTTTCCTGGACACCATCTTCATCGACTTTGTGAATAATGCGCATCGTGTCCATCTTCCCGTGACGACGATAAATAAAAATACCTTCGTAATTGAGCTCATGATTTGCTTGCGACATTTGATTAATCAGCTGTTGGGCCGGTGGCATTCGATCCGCAGCAAACAAAGCTGCTGAAAGCAGCATTAAAGGTAGAAACAGGAAACCCTGAAACAGAGGATCCGGAGGTAGAAAACGTGGCAACAAAATTTTATCCAAACCCATTAGTTTTACTTATTTCTTTGTTCCTGTTTCGTTGGCAACCAGTCTCACATGTGGCGGCATACTCCGGACGCCTGCATTTACCCGATATTCATTATAATTAACCATATATCGGCTCAACCGAGGATCCAGGCTTCGATATTGCTGAGCCTGAGTTGGTTCTTTTTGCTGTATTGCAAATTGTGGTGTCAGCGCCAAAGATGGTGGGGTCGTGGCTATGCTGGACTGTGCAATCACTTGTTGCCCTCTTACAGGACTCTGGTTGGCTTGCTGAACATTAAAAATAGCAACGGCAGCAACTGAAGCGGCAATGGCAAACCCCATCACAGGTTTCATCAGGCCAGGAGATTTCCGATTGGGTGATTCCTTTTGGGGAGCAAGAATAATCGGTTGTAAAGCAATGGCCTGACTCACATTATCTGCAATATCTTCGATACGTTCCGGTAAATGGCCACGCATTGAATCACCAATCAAGTGGTATCTTGTCCATGTCTCTTTGGCCTCATTATCTTCTAACAGGGTATTAATCGCAGACGATGTTTCATGGCTTAGTTCATCATCTACCAGTGCCGATAATTGTTCACGCTTCTGCTCGTTCATCTCATTTCACTCATTTTCAAGTAATGGTTTTAACTCTCTATCTATCGCCTCACGGGCCCGGAAGATACGTGATCTGACCGTACCAATCGGACAGTCCATGGCGTTCGCAATGTCCTCATAACTCAATCCTTCTGCCTCGCGTAAAGTGATTGCAATCTTCAAATCCTCAGGCAATGCCTCAATCGAATTGAGGATAGTCTCCTGTATCTCATCCCTTAACAACAAGTGTTCAGGGGTTTCCTGATGTCTTAGAGTGTGATCACCCTCGATTTGTTCCACGTCATCAATATCTTGTGCGGACTCAAGTGGCCTTCTGGACTTGACTGCCAGATAATTCTTCGCCGTATTGACCGCTATACGGTACATCCACGTGTAAAAGGCGCTCTCACCACGAAAGTTCGGCAACGCCCGATAGGCCTTGATAAAGGCCTCCTGAGTAATATCCTGTGCATCACTGGGATTGTGTACAAATCTTGAGACCAGATTGATAATGCGCTGCTGGTATTTAAGCACCAGAAGATCAAAAGCTTTCTTGTCACCATTTTGTACTCTTTCTACCAGTTGCTTGTCAGTAACGCTTTCGCCCATTCAGGCAAACCCCATGTGTTATGATCCGTGGATAAAATATTGTTTTTAATTTTTATTTATTGACCCAAATCAGAAACCTGAGTTCCCAAGCTAATTTCCAGGAGTAAATCCCAATCAATAGCTTACATTTATTTCCGCGTATACTATCTTAAGATACATGACACACCAATACCAACATGATGTACTGATTATAGGCAGTGGGGCTTCCGGTCTAAGTCTCGCGCTGCAATTGGCAGATCATGCAAACGTCGCCGTTTTGTCTAAAAGTGAATTGACAGAAGGTGCTACTTTTTATGCGCAAGGCGGTGTTTCGGCTGTCCTCGACACGTGTGATTCAATCGATTCACATGTCCAGGATACTTTACAAACAGGTGCGGGGCTTTGTGATGAGAGGATAGTCCGCTTTGTCGTAGAACATGGACGTGAAAGTATTCAATGGCTGACAGATCTAGGCGTAAATTTTACCAGGACTGCCGATGCTGATGGCAGCATGGACTTCCACCTGCACAAGGAAGGCGGCCATACGCATCATAGGATCATCCATGCCCTGGATTCCACAGGACGTGCTATCGAAACGACTCTGGAAAACAAAGTTCGCGCACATTCAAACATCGAGTTGTTCGAATATCGAACTGCCATTGACCTGATCACCAGTGACAAATCTGCTCAGTCGACACATATCAACAGGTGCCTGGGCGCGTATGTCTATAACGAAGAAAAATTATCAGTAGAAGTATTCAAGGCCCGCTTTGTGATTCTGGCGACAGGTGGTGTTGGTAAAGTTTACCTCTACACAAGTAACCCTGATATATGCACCGGTGACGGCATCGCCATGGCCTGGCGTGCAGGCTGCAGGATTGCCAATATGGAATTTATTCAGTTTCATCCGACCTGCCTGTATCACCCGGATGCTAAATCCTTTCTTATTTCGGAGGCATTACGCGGGGAAGGTGCCAGATTATTACTCTCAAATGGTGAACCCTTTATGCATCGCTTTGACCAACGGGCTGAGCTCGCACCAAGAGATATCGTTGCACGTGCCATTGACCATGAGATGAAAAGGCTAGGCGGTGAATGCGTATATCTGGATATCAGTCATCGATCAAAAGATTTCATCATTACTCACTTTCCTAACATCTATCAAAAATGTTTATGTTTTGGCTTCGATTTGGCCAAACAAGCTGTTCCTGTTGTCCCCGCTGCACACTATACCTGCGGTGGTGTCATGATCGATAAACATGGTAGAACAGATATTTCGCGCTTATATGCGATTGGTGAGGTCACAAATTCTGGCCTACACGGTGCAAATCGCATGGCCAGTAATTCGCTGCTTGAATGTGTGGTCTTCGCTCATTCTGCCTTCCAGGATATAAAGGCCAGATTATCAGTGGTAAGCATGTCCCCGGAAGTCCCTGAGTGGGACGAAAGCCAGGTCACAAATTCTGATGAAGAAGTGGTGGTATCACATAATTGGGACGAGCTCCGACGCTTTATGTGGGATTATGTGGGCATTGTCAGGACAACTAAGCGGCTACACAGGGCTCAAAGTCGCGTGAGTCTTCTGCAAAAAGAAATCATGGAATATTACGGTAATTTTCGTGTCACCAATGACCTCATCGAACTACGTAATCTGGTCACCGTGGCGGATTTAATTATTCAGTCTGCATTGCAACGCAAGGAAAGCCGAGGACTTCATTATTCGCTTGATTATCCTGAACCTGAGCACGGCAAACCACCCCAGAATACGATCCTTGTCCCCACGCACGAACGCCAAAAAGACTTCGCTGCCTAAAACCTGACTCATTTCAACAAGTACCACATATTATACTTTTATAAACAATAAGTTATACTATATAATTAATGTTTATTATAACATTGTGCGAGTGTTAGCTTGAATAATAAGACACGTCTTCTCACAGCGTGTTGTTTGCTATTGGCATTATTACTGCCAGCAATCGCCACCACCGTTGGCTGGCTCGAATTTCAAGGACACCCATGGCTAGATGCCAATTTGCACATGATCCCGTACGTGGTTTATGGCGTTGGGCTGATACTGTGCTGGTTGTTCTACAACAGCCGTGAATTTAATCTGATTATCGTCCTTGTTGCTTCTTTTGGCGCATTAAGCCAATTCTTCTGGGCCAAAGGTCTGCCAGGATTTCAAAAAGAACTCCTCTTTAATCTACTTTGTATTTTAATCCCATTAAATTTTCTGATTTTTAATTTTCTGAAGGAACGTGGCATCCTCAACCAGCACGGTACAAAACGTCTCATATTTGTTGTTGCTCAGATGATAGGTGCTTTTTGGCTGATCAAAACCAATCAATTTGGACTTTCTACTTACCTATCTATGGACATAATCCAACATCCATTGGCAATAAAAACCATCATCAAGCAACCGGGACAATTAATAATTGCCATTTCACTCACGGTTTTATGTGCACACTGGTTATTGCGCCCTAATCAACTACGCGGTGCATGGATTCTGTCGCTTATCTCCGTGGTTATCGCATTACATTTTGTACTCAATACACAACTTGCGACAGTCTATTTTATTATTGCCGGATTAATTTTGCTCAGCGCTATCGTCATTAACGCATATCATCTTGCTTACAAAGATGAATTGACCCAATTGCCTTCTCGACGCGCACTGAAGCAGCAACTCGCATCACTTGGTAAGACCTACTCACTGGCGATGGTTGATGTCGATCATTTTAAAAAGCTGAATGACAATCATGGACACGATATCGGGGATGAAGTCTTGAAGATGCTGGCTGCGCATCTACAACGTGTTGAAGGCGGGGGTAAAGCCTTTAGATATGGCGGCGAAGAATTCACAATTGTCTTTCCGGGAAAAGATATCGGCAGTGCAACTATCTACCTGGAGGCGCTAAGAAATAATATTGCCTGCAAACCTTTCGTCGTGCGAAATAAACAACGCCCTAAAGACAAACCCAGTCAAAAAATGACAAAATCTGATAATACAAAAAAACTGAATGTTACTGTCAGTATCGGTGTGGCAGAAAAACAGGCAAAATATAATTCAACTCAGGACATCATGAAATCGGCCGACGATGCCTTGTATAAAGCAAAGAAAAAAGGCCGTAACCGGGTTGAAACTTCTAATAACTAATATTTATTATTACTAACGACTGAGTTAAAATGCCGTAGCGAAGCGGAGGTCAAACTTAAACGAATTGTTATACCTATTTTCTTGTTTCCGCCTTACTGTAAACGATACCACGCTCCCTCTTGCCAACAGCAATAACGTATACAATAATTTCTTTGTCATTTACTTCGTAAACTAAACGATAACCAACTGAGCGAAGTTTGCGCACCATTGAAACATACCAGTACTGGATTAGAACCTTTATTATTTTTCACAAGAAGGCGCATTCAGACACCTTGAAAGGTAACCAGGGAAGCTCTGATTAAGTCAGGGCTTGAGCTAACCTCGGTCATCAATCACATCAATCCCCTCAGGTGGCTCGAAATCAAAGGTACCATTGTCCAGTTTTTCGTTAATGACTTCTTCTGTAAAATCGATACGTGTCACCTGGCCAAGGTTATCAAACATCACCATCATGCCCAATTTTTCTTTATCGAAACCAAGCCGAATACTATTGTACTGATTTTCTATATCTCGGGGTGTCAGCTCTACCCAGTCGAATCCTTCAATATTTCCCATATCGATAATGATGAATTGTTTGTCAATATCTTCATAACTTCCCAATATAGCTACAGGCGTACCCTCTACGGATGATGAAGCTTCTCTTATTATTACCTGTTCGAGATCCTCATCGTAAAACCATAACACTTCACCATTGGTGACAATTGTTTGTTGATAGGGATGTTTGTAATCCCAACGAAATTTATTCGGACGTTTTAAGTAAACAACACCGGAAGAACTTTCTAATTCCATTCCCTGATCATCGACGAGTGTCTGTTTGAAATTGGCCTGTAGTGTTTGCATATTGTCAAGAAAGCGGATCAGGCGATCTTCGGCTTTGTTTTCCGCATAAGCGGAAGTTGCAAACAACAGAAATAACAATAATTTTATCAGTTTCATAGTGACGTTTGACAGAATGCTTTCCTGAAGTTGCAACATGCGGGCTAGTCAATAGGCGGCGGCGCTGCCAAAACTTCCCGACTGCCATTTGAACCGGTTTGACTCACCAAACCACTTCGTTCCATTTCTTCAATGATCCTTGCTGCGCGGTTATATCCAATTTTTAAACGGCGTTGTACATAGGAAATGGATGCTTTACGTGTTTCAGTCACAATTTGCACTGCTTCATCGTAAAGTGGATCCATTTCATCCGTTGCCCTGTCGATACCAGCAATCGCCCCCGCCACACCTTCTGCAGCAGCCTTGAGAATGTCATTGTTATAATCAGCTTCACCTCTGGATTTGATGTTCTCGACAACAGCATGAACTTCATGGTCATCGACAAAGGCGCCATGTATTCTTTCCGGAATGCTGGTACCTGCGGGAAGATAAAGCATGTCACCATGTCCCAGAAGGGTCTCTGCACCCATTTGATCCAGTATCGTCCTCGAATCAACCTTTGATGAAACCTGAAAAGCAATACGGCTTGGAATATTTGCCTTGATTAAACCGGTGATAACATCAACAGAAGGTCTCTGTGTTGCCAGAATCAGGTGTATACCTGATGCTCTGGCCTTTTGTGCCAATCTGGCTATCAGTTCTTCAACCTTTTTGCCCGTTGTCATCATCATGTCAGCGAGTTCATCAACAATCACGACAATAAAAGGCAGATGCTCTAAATAATGTTCTGGATCATCTTCATTAACTGGTTTGTAGGTTGGATCGGGTAGAGGTTCTCCACGTCCATTGGCCTCTTCAATTTTACGGTTATATCCGGAGATGTTCCTCACACCAATCGAGGCCATCAATTTGTAGCGACGTTCCATCTCGGCGACACACCAACGCAATGCGTTTGATGCCTCTTTCATGTCGGTCACAACGGGTGCCAATAAATGAGGAATCCCTTCATAAACAGATAACTCAAGCATCTTGGGATCGATCATGATCAAGCGAATGTCTTTTGGCGTGGCTTTATAAAGCAAGCTTAAGATCATGGCGTTCAGGGCAACCGATTTACCAGAGCCTGTTGTCCCGGCAACCAATAGATGTGGCATTTTGCCTAGATCTGCGACGACCGGCTGACCACTAATATTTTTACCAAGCCCTATCGTCAGGCTCGATTTCATTGCGTCGTATTCTTTTGATCTGAGTATATCGCTCAATGCGACCAGTTCCCGGTATTCATTCGGAATTTCCAGGCCAATCACGGATTTACCGGGAATAACATCCACAACACGTACACTGACGACAGATAAAGAACGTGCCATGTCCTTGGCCAGACTGATAATCTGGCTGCCTTTGACCCCCGGTGCTGGCTGTATTTCAAAGCGAGTAATGACAGGTCCTGGTAATACCTCAACGACCTGTGCTTCGATACCAAAGTCTTTTAGTTTGAGCTCGACCTGACGTGAGATGGCCTCCAGCGATTCACGAGAGTACTGTCCTTTAGGTGTTGGTGCTACATCAAGTAAATCGAGTGGAGGCAAGGCAGTATCAAACGGGAGTTCGAATAAGTTCACCTGTTTTTCTTTTTCTTCCCTGGCACTGATCTCAAATTCTGAAATTATGGGTTCAATCTTGACGGGTTTCCTGCCCTCGATTTTTTCTTTTTCGATTTCTAATACAGCTTCCCTTTCACGCTTTGCCTGTTTCCCCAATTCATGGTCCTGTCTCAGTTCACGTAAACCCGATAACAAGTCCAGCAACTTAAAGGTCCAGTACCCCGTGGCGTCCATGACCCACAACCAGGAAAGGTCAGTAAATAGCGTCAAGCCGATTAATGACATGGTCAATAGAATTAGTGTGCCACCCGTAGTTCCAAATGTTGTACTCAGGTTAGAACCAAGTGCATCACCAAGGATTCCTCCGGCACCCCTTATTTCCAGTGGCAAGCCTCCGCTAGCATGAAAGTGTAGCCATGCCAGCCCACATGTACCCATAAGCGCCAGAATGAAACCCACTGCGCGAATGGCGTAATGTCCATAATTGACGGGCGCTTCATTTTGAATGGATTTAAAAATTCTCCAGCCACTGTAGGCCAGAATAAATGGAAAGGTATATGCAATATAACCAAACAGATATAACAGGATATCTGCAACCCATGCCCCCACCCTCCCGGCATTATTCTGAATCACCTCGACTGAGACTGAGTGGGACCATGCAGGATCTCCCGGGTAAAAACTTGAAAGCGCGATCAATAAATACAATGAAACGGCCGCCAGACAAATAACACTGGCTTCCCTGATATTTTTCAGTAATTGGCTACTGAGTGGTCTTCCTGGGCTTCGTTTACGCTGGGCTTGTGCCATTTGATCTCGCTATTTACTACTCTTAAACCTGATTAATCAAAAACTGCCCTATTATCATGTTTAATAAGAATTATTTCCATATTAAAAGTTAATTTTTTGTGAATTAGAAGCAGATTTCAGCTATTTTGCCAGCCGTCATGGATTAACGTAACATACCGCCTCTTTAATACCCAAGTAGTTTGGGTATAACCGCCCTGTAATTTCCCGTTTCGGAGCCAAAAATGAGTGAAAACAAGCATAATCGTCTAGTGATTCTGGGCTCAGGCCCCGCAGGTTACACGGCTTGTCTTTACGCTGCACGCGCCAATCTTTCCCCAGTTTTAATCACAGGCATTGAACAGGGAGGCCAGTTGATGACAACCACTGATGTTGATAATTGGCCTGGTGATGTTGAAGGTTTGCAAGGGCCAGATTTAATGGCACGTATGCTAAAACATGTTGAACGCTTTGATACAGAAGTAATCTTCGATCAGATACATACGGCTGAACTGAATGAAAAGCCTTTTAAACTGACCGGTGACTCAGGGACTTATACCTGTGATGCGTTGATTATCGCAACCGGTGCTTCAGCCAAATATCTTGGATTACCTTCAGAGGAGGCTTTCAAAGGCAAAGGGGTTTCTGCATGTGCGACTTGTGACGGATTTTTTTATCGTGACCAGGAGGTTGCTGTGATTGGTGGTGGTGATACGGCAGTCGAAGAAGCCTTATATCTATCAAATCTTGCTTCAAAAGTGACGATTGTTCATCGCCGTGATCAATTTCGCGCCGAAAAAATTCTCTCTGAACGCCTGAAAAATAAAGCTGACAGCGGTAATGTGATCATTGAATGGGATCATGTTCTGGATGAAGTGCTGGGTGATGATTCTGGTGTCACCGGGATGCGTATCAAACATACAAAATCAGACACGAGCAAAGTAATAGATTTAAAAGGCGTTTTTATCGCCATTGGCCATCAGCCGAACACTTCAATTTTTGAAGGACAGCTCGATATGAATAACGGCTATATCCAGATTAAAAGTGGTCTGGATGGTCAGGCAACGATGACCAGTATTCCAGGTGTCTTTGCTGCCGGTGATGTTGCTGATCATGTTTATCGTCAGGCGGTTACTTCAGCAGGAAGTGGATGTATGGCCGCATTGGATGCAGAATCCTATCTGGACGATATTAAGGAACCTCTGATTAAATCATGAACCAACATCTTGCGATTAAAATATCCTGTTTCTGCGTTATAAAACTTCGCAATAGCCCTGCTATTACGTGCGTTTCACGCCTTGAACCAGAACATTGTAACCAGCAATCTGTTCGACCCAGACTTAATCAGAGGTTCCTTAAATAATATTCAAGGGGAATAGATCAAAGGTCTGAATGATGCGATCAGTTTTAATGACAAAAGTCGGTGCTCCGGATGTGCTCGAACTGTGTGAAATTGAAAAACCAGAGATGTCATCACCATCCGATCTGTTAATTCGCATACATGCTGCGGGGATTAACCCCATTGACACAAAATTACGACAAGGTTTATATCCAATGGATAATCTACCTGCCGTATTGGGATGTGATGGTAGTGGCATCGTTGAAGAAGTCGGATCAGCTGTAAACAGGTTTCAAACTGGTGACGAAGTTTATTTCTTTCATGGAGGGATAGGCACTATTCAGGGTAACTACGCGGAATTCAGAACAATCGATGAACGCTTTGTTGCACACAAACCAGAAAGTTTGAGTTTTATAGAAGCTGCTGCTGCACCTCTGGTATTAATTACCGCTTGGGAAGCATTGTATGACCGTGCCCATATCAAAGCTGATCAAAACGTGCTGATTCATGCAGGTGCAGGTGGTGTTGGTCATGTCGCGATACAATTAGCTAAAATAGCAGGGGCCAATGTATGCACCACGATAAGTTCTGATGAAAAGGCCGACTTTGTTCGTTCACTTGGTGCAGACATGACGATCAACTACAAGGAACAGAATTTTGTAGAAGCCGTGCTGGATTGGACAGATGGTAACGGTGTCGATATTGTGATGGATAATGTCGGTAGCAAATTGATCGAGGCCTCTTTTCCTGCTATTGCGCACTACGGACATTTCGTTACACTCTTACAGCCAGATAAGGAAACTGATTGGATCGTTGCTCGTCAACGCAATATTGGTATTCATCTTGAGATCATGTTGTCTCCTCTGCTCTTTGGATTAAAAGATGCACAAAAACACCAGACTTTTATTCTTGAAGAATGCGCCAGGTATTTTGATGCGGGGAAACTGACCATTCATATTAGTCAATCAATGCCATTGGCAGAAGCCGCCAGGGCGCATGTTGAGATAGAAAGCGGCACAACCACTGGCAAAATAGTATTAACCATGTGATTCAAAATTGATATTCTCCAGGCTCGCATGCCAACATCAACACAACAGTTCAAAAAACTAGCCCGGCGCATGTTACATTCAATTCTCTTTATTCTTGTTTCAGTTTGGGTATTACTTTCCCTTTTGTTGTATATATTCCAGCCAAGATTTATTTATTTCCCACATTCAGAAATTGATTACACACCTGATATGGCAGGACTTCCCTATGAAGATGTTTATTTTAAAACTGAAGATGATGTTTTATTAAATGGCTGGTTTGTCCCGGTAGACAATGCAAGAAAAACGCTGTTATTTTTTCACGGTAACGGCGGTAATATTTCCCATCGGCTTGAAAGCCTGAAAATCTTTCACGAAATGGGGCTGTCTGTTTTTATTATCGATTATCGTGGTTACGGTCAAAGTCAGGGAACGACCAGTGAGCAAGGGACCTATCGAGATGCTGAAGCTGCCTGGCAGTTTCTGACGGAAACACGTGGTATTTCAGATGAAAATATTATTATCTTTGGTCGATCAATGGGCGGTGCCGTTGCAATCTGGCTTGCCGGCAAACACACACCGAATTTATTGATACTGGAATCAGCATTCACTTCTGTCGCGGACATGGCAAAGCATTATTATCCTTATTTGCCAACACATTTACTTGTTCGCATAAAATATGCATCTATTGACCGGATCGAATATATTCATTGCCCCATCCTGATCTCACATAGTCAAACGGACGAAATTATCCCTTATAAATATGGCCGGGAGTTGTTTGAGAAAGCACGAGCGCCAAAGAGTTTTCTTGAATTAAAGGGCGGTCACAATGATGGCTTTATTATTAGTGGCCGTTCGTATATTGATGGTATCGAGAACTTTATAAACGCTTATGGCGAGAATAATAAATGATACTGCTTGATCGGATTGAAGCAACTGGCAATCGATTGCCCGATCCGGCAACTTTATTTGTCATCGGCACAGGCATCGTGATGTTTTTGTCATGGTTGGCCACTTCTATGGACTGGAGAGTTTACAGTGAATTGACGGGCACACTCACCACACAAAATTTACTTTCATCAGATGGGATCTGGTGGCTATTAAGTCATATGGTAGAAAATTTTATAAAATTTCCACCATTAGCCATTGTTCTGGTTGGTATGTTGGGGATTGGTCTGGCAGAAAAATCAGGGTTCCTGCCTGCACTATTACGTCATTCTATCCTGCTGGTCCCCCAATCATTATTGACCCCAGCAACAATATTTTTAGGCATCATGTCGTCAATGGCGCTGGATGCAGGATACGTCGTCTTACCCCCCATTGCTGCTGCTCTCTACATTGCCGCAGGACGTTCACCGCTGGCAGGGATTGCTGCTGTATTCGCAGGAATTTCTGCTGGATTCAGTGCGAATCTGTTGGTCACTGCACTTGACCCCCTACTCTCAGGGCTGACACAAACCGCTGCACAAATATTAGTTCCGGATTATCAGGTTGCTGTCACTGCCAACTGGTGGTTCATGCTGGTTTCAACCGTATTGCTGACCCTGCTTGGTTGGGCGGTGACTGCATGGTTTGTTGAGCCCCGTCTTGATCCAGCCCAGGATTTGATTACCAATGATGAACCAGAGAAACGCGTTGATAGTCAGCTTGAATATGCGAATGAAAAAAAGGCTTTAATACATGCATTCGTGGCTCTGAGTGTTGCACTTATTATTGTTGGTCTATTGATAAGCATTCCCGGTGCACCCTTATATGGCACCGGCTCCCATTTTTCCCGTTGGGTTGAAGCCACTGTCCCATTATTGTTTATTTTGTTTTTTGTGCCGGGCATTGTCTTCGGCCTGTCAGCAGGCGTTATCAAAAATGATAAGCAAGTCATTGTGATGTTAAGCGAAACTATCTCTCGCCTGTCGCCCTACATTGTCATGGCTTTTTTTGCTGCACAGTTTATTGAATGTTTCAAATACACCGGTCTGGGGAAAATGTTGGCCATCACCGGTGGACAATGGCTGGTGGCCATGCAATTTGATGCTTCGATGTTGATTACCGGTTTTATTCTGATGGTAATGTCAGCTAATCTATTGATAGGATCTGCTTCAGCTAAATACGCCTTTTTAGCGCCCGTATTTGTCCCCATGCTGATGCAAGTTGGTTTTTCACCTGAATTAACGCAGGTTGCTTATCGTATCGGTGATTCAGTCACTAATGTGATTACCCCGATGAATCCCTACATGATTATTATTCTGGTGGAATTGCAGAGACACAGGAAAAATGCAGGTTTTGGCACCCTGATAGCCCTGATGCTGCCGTACACGGTGATATTCAGTCTTATCTGGATAGTCATGCTTCTAATCTGGATAAATACTGGACTACCACTTGGTCCCGGTGGGAGCCTCTTTATCAGTCTATAATTAGCTTTATGACTAGAGTTACGCACCGGAGATAATAATGGTCAGAAGAAATTGTGCCCGGGGAAAATTGTGCCAGGAAAGATTTATGTTAGAATCCGCGCTCAGAAAATAGGACTGGATCTTAACCACCACAAAAAAGCTGGAAAAGCAGGATTTTAGATAGATGTCGAAAAAAATCATTTACAAAGTAATCTTTCAGAATCAGGACAAGGTTTATGAAATTTTTGCTCGTAGCGTCCATGAAGGTGAGATGTTCGGCTTTATTGTGGTTGAAGAAATCGTCTTTGGTGAAAGGTCAGCGGTTGTGGTCGATCCCTCTGAAGAGAACCTGAAATCAGAATTTAAGGAGGTTTCACGTACCTATATTCCTATGCACTCAGTCATTCGTATTGATGAGGTAAAAAAGGAAGGTGCCGCAAAAATTACGAATATATCAGAAAGCGGTAGTAATATTGCCCCATTTCCAGTATACACCTCAGGAAAAGACACCAGTAAAACCTGATTAAGGCATTACCAAATCAGTTTTTTGTTTGTGTTCCTGAGTGGAGTGTTTCAACATGGACTTTGACTGCACTGGCAAGCCCATCCAGGTTATAGCCACCCTCCAGGACTGAAACGAGTCGACCATCGCAATATTGACCCGCCAGTTGCATGACCATCATCGTAATTTGCTGATAACCTTCATCAGTAATATCGAAACAACCAAGCAGATCATCCTGACGGCTGTCAAAACCCGCCGATATCAGTATCAAATCTGGTTTAAAGCGGTTTGCGGCAGGCAATAATTTTTCATTAAAGGCCGCAATTATATCTTCATCAGTCGATTTGCAATCAAGATGGACATTAATATTAAATCCTTTGCCAGCACCCTCACCCACTTTGGCTGGATCACCCGTGCCTGGATAGGCAAAATAATCATGGGTGGAGAAATAAAGTACGCTGGGATCTGAATAAAAGAATGCCTCTGTCCCATTGCCATGATGATAATCCCAATCGACGATCAATATTTTCTTTAAGCCGTATTTTTCCTGGGCGTAGCGGGCAGCAACAGCAACACCATTGTAAAAACAGAAGCCTTCGACTTTGCCCGTATTTCTCGCATGATGCCCTGGTGGTCGAGTTACACAAAATGCATTCCTCAAGCTGCCACGACAAACCTCATCAGTTGCAGCCAGGATGCCAGCAACAACCGCCAGTGCGACATCATTTGATTTTCCGTATTCTATTTTAAGTGCATGCACATGTGCTGCAGTATGAATTCGGGAAAGATCGGCCAGGACATCCACCCTGGTTTGTATTTGTGTTAAATGTGAAAGCAAGCCTGAATGCTTCATCAGTTTCATGATGCTGCGAAGCCGATCCGGCGACTCAGGATGCCCTTCCTCCAGCCAGTACTGAAGAAAAAAATCATCGTAAACAAGCCCTGTCGGCTGCTTCTTCAGAGCAGCCAGTGTTGTTCTGAATGGGCCAAATAACAAAATGGCCGTTTGTATTAGCTTAAGAAAGACTCTACGATTCATATCTTCTGACTGAGGTTCGCTATTAAAATTTGATTAATATCATATAAATCAATTATATATGTCGTATATTTAATGTTTGTAATAAGTATTATTCTTGCTAATATTATAGATAAGATGAAACGAAAATTAACTCTTTTCCTGTTTTTGCTGAGTGTGTCCGTGCCGATCCAGTTACTGGCACAGAGCCAGTGGAATGTCATGTCGCATACAGACACGGATTCTGGGGTACAGACACGCGTTGCTACCATTGAAAATGAGGAAGGATACAAGCTGGAGATATATCGAGATGCCAACGATGTCGTACGTTCAAGGTTCAGCATACGAAACAGCTATGATCTTATTGCAGTCAAACAATGCCCGACTTCTCAGGTTGACGAGCGCGTATTAAGCAATCGATCAATTAATGATGCCACCTGCATTTTACAGCCACGTTGGGCTGAATACGTGATAGGCTACATTACTGATGACAGGGTATTGTCACTACCCTTGCATAACCTGATGAATGGAAATGTAATTTATTATCGCTTTCTTTTGAAGAACGGAACCTATGGCGAGACATCCTTCTCTTTATCCGGCTCAAAAGACATTTTGAATACCGCGCTCGGCAAGAACCTTGTTGTCACTACAAAACCAGGACAATGATGACGGGTAATAATTTTGGGAAATGATTACAAATAACAAGCTCTACTGGATTGCCGATAACATTATTTCCAATGAATTTCCTGATGTCAGCCATGCACTGACCGAACCAGATGGCTTGCTGGCCATTGGTGGTGAATTAAATCCGGACCGCTTATTAGACGCATACAAAAAAGGCATCTTTCCCTGGTACAGTGAGGGCCAACCCATTATGTGGTGGTCTCCCGATCCCCGATGTGTCTTATTTCCCGATGATTTAAAAATATCCAAAAGTCTTAGAAAATCATTACGCAAAACCGGTTATCGGGTGACCTTTGATCAGGCATTTTTGGATGTGGTGAAATCCTGTGCCGAACCCAGGCTGGGTAGCTCCGACACATGGATTACGTCTGCGATCATAATAAATTATCAATTACTTCATGAATCAGGGCATGCGCACTCAGTCGAATGTTGGTACCGGGGGACATTGGTGGGAGGACTTTATGGTATCTCTATCGGCAAAATATTTTTTGGTGAATCCATGTTTAGTCATAGAACAGACACATCAAAAATATGTTTTGCCCACCTGGTTCAACTTCTTAAGGAACGGGGAGTCGAACTGATAGACTGTCAGGTCTATAGTGAACATCTGGCAAGTCTTGGCGCAAGGTTAATTCCACGAGATGAATTTTCCAGAATACTGAATCAATATTGTAGCTTAAAACATAAGGCCCCAGGAAATGCTCTTTTGTGGCCCGAAAATATTGACTTTGAAATCTGATATCACAAGGCAAATAGTTTGATTATTTATGGCGTAAGTATCTGGCATAATTGCATAGCTCAATGGGTATATTCGTCCCCTCTTCTTACGTTATTTCCGCGAAGGAGAGAATCCAGAAGGGTAATTGAATGACTGGATCCCCGCCTTCGCGGGGATGACAGTTACGCTGTCACATAAGCTTGTTGGAAAAATACATTATGGTTGATTCATGAGTAATCCAAAACAGTATATCAAGGAACAGAAGCTAAATTTCTACATGACACCGGAGCATGTGTGTAGTTATTTGCCTGGGAAAGATGCGAGGACGCTATTTGCAGATCCTGGGTTTCCGATGAATGAAAATATTTACACTACCCTGGCGAGAGTCGGTTTCCGACGAAGTGGCAGGCATATCTACAAGCCTCGTTGTCAGCATTGTAATGCTTGTATTGCCATTCGCTTGCCCGTCAACAAATTTATCATGAACAGGAATCAGAAGCGTAACTGGAGACTAAACAAGGATCTCAAGATCATTAAATTTTCCGCTGGATTTAATCATGAACATTATAAACTCTACAAACGTTATCTTGCAGCAAGGCATCCTGATGGCGGTATGGATAACCCTGAAGCTGAAAATTATATTGATTTTCTTATGACCGATTGGTTGACAACAGTTTTTTATGAATTCAGGGAAGCAGATAAATTATTAGCTGTTGCTGTTGTCGATAAGCTGCTTGATGGTTTGTCCGCGGTCTATACGTTTTACGACCCGGATATCACCCATCGTAGCTTAGGTCGCTATGCAGTTTTAGTTGAAATTGAAAAAGCACGAAATCAGGGTTTACAGTGGCTTTATCTTGGCTATTGGATAGCAGATTGTAGAAAAATGCGCTACAAAGATGAATATCAACCACTTGAATATTTCTATGATGATGCGTGGCATGGGACACCTCCTCAAAGCGAGGACTGATTTTGCCAGAACATCTAATTTAGGGCACAATGCGCCACTTTGATACCCAAACTACCTGGAAATGCAGGATTCAGAGTTCAGCTAGAAAGTCAGAGCGAGGCGCGACTTGCAGTGAATGACTAGTCCTTCATAAGAGTTGCAACATGGCTCTGGCTTTTTAGCTAAGCTCCCGCAGGGCAAGACGGGAAGCAACCATCTTCTTCGTTATAAAACCTTGGACTAGAATGACTAGTCCTTCGGCTCTATGCCTTGAATCTGGTTGCTTCTCGTCTTGCTGAAACCTGCATTTCCAGGTAGTTTGGGTATAAACCCGCTAATTAAGGAGAAAGATAAATAGATGGCAAAGGAAGATGTAATTGAGATGGAAGGTACGATCACCGAAACCCTTCCGAACACCATGTTTCGAGTTGAACTGGAAAATGGTCATGTGATCATTGCCCATATATCCGGAAAAATGCGCAAGCACTACATTCGTATTTTGACAGGTGATAAAGTGACCGTAGAAATGACACCATACGATTTAAGCAAAGGACGTATTACCTACAGAGAGCGCTAGGAGGCTTCTGCAGTCATCCCCTTTTTTAAAGTATCTAATAATCCTATACATCCCTGCTCGATTAACCCATAGACCGTTTCGAACCCGCTCATTCCTACGCCATAGGGATCTGGCACTTCAGTGAGTTCAGTTTTTTCTGCATAATCAAGCAATAACTTGAGCTTGCACCTGTTTTTTCTCTCACAAACTGCCAGCATGTTTCCCAGATTACTATTATCCATTGCCACAATGACATCGTAATAATCGTAATCTTCCCTGTTAATTCGGCGCGCGCGCAATTCACTAATATCTATCCCATGTTTTTTTGCTGCCATTTGTGCAGACATATCTGGCGGCCATCCGATATTCCATGAATGTGTTCCGGCAGAATCAATTTCAAAGTGTCCAGCTATTTTTTGCTGTTTGATCAATGATAAAAACAGACCATGCGCCGTTGGTGAGCGACATATATTACCCATACATACAAACAAGATTTTCATGTGCCAGAGTTTTATAGACTAGTATTTTCATGCGCCATCTGTTGACGGGCCATGGAAATATCTTCTTCTGTATCAATACCGATACCAGCCGATGTGCAGGCCTCTTCAAGATATATTTTTTCACCAGTATATAAGGCTCTGAGTTGTTCCAGAGATTCACAGCGTTCAAGTTCACAGGCGGGTGTTGCACTAAATTTCTTTAGATAAGCAACCCGGTAAGCATAAAGACCAATATGTTTAAAATAACTTTGCTGCTGCCCATGTCCTTCCGCCTGGCTTTTCTTTCTGTGTGGAATGGTCGACCTGCTGAAGTATAGCGCTGTATTATTTTTATCAAATACTACCTTAACAACATTTGGATCGTTGATATCTTTTTCATTATCAATCCGTTCGTAGATTGTGGCAATACTGTGATCTGGATGATCGTGACAATTTTTTGCGACCTGATGTACTAATTCTGCTGGCACACCAATTTCATCACCTTGCAGGTTTACGATAACTTCTTCATCTTTTAATCCTAGTATTGAAACCACTTCTGCAAGTCTGTCTGTGCCCGATATGTGGTCAGTTGCTGTCATAATGACTTCAGCACCAAAAGACTCTGCCTTATCTTTAATACGTGAATCATCTGTGGCAATGTAGATGTTTTCAGCGCCGCACTGACAGGCTGACTCATAAACATGCTGGATGAGTGACTTGCTATTAATCTCCAGTAATGGCTTACCGGGTAATCGGGTTGATGCGTAACGTGCCGGTATGATTATCTGAAATTTAAAATCAATCTTTAAGATTTTCGACTTCCTCGTCTGTAAGTGTTCTGGCCTCTTCTTCTAACATCACAGGAATTCCGTCCTTGATAGCATATGCAAGACGCGCAGATTTTGAGATCAATTCCTGGTTCTTTTTATCATAAATTAAAGGCCCCTTGGTGACAGGGCAAACTAGAATTTCAAGCAGCTTTTTGTCCATTAGTAATGTCCTTTAATAATATTGTCAGGCGATGTTCGAAAGCGTTCGACATCGTCACGTCTATTGGCAAGAACCAATGTTCCTCGGATGCAAATTCGGTACATTTTACAGCATCTTTTTCCGTCATGACGACAGGAAAGCCGTCATCAAAACAAATATCTTCTGCTTTAAATTGATAATGGTCAGGAAATTTGTGCTCTATAGTGTGTATCCCCCTGCCGCGCAAATAGGAAAAGAATTTTGTCGGGTTTCCAATACCTGCAATTGCGTGAACTGATCTATTACGCAATTTCTCGATATCACATTGTTTATTCTCATCTACAACTGAACATAGTTGCTGAGGAATATATTCCATCTCGAATTCACCACGAACTGCACCACTATTACATACGATCATATCAACACTTTTAAGACGGCTTACTGACTCTCTTAACGGACCAGCTGGTAAACAACGCCCATTACCAAACCGACGAATACCATCAATGACGGCAATTTCAATATCCCGTGCAAGTGCATAATGCTGTAAACCATCATCACAAATAATAATATCAACCTGCTCATGCTCAATCAGTGCTTCCGCTGCAATATAACGGTTTGGCGCGATGGCGACAGGACAATTTGTCCTACTGGCCAACAAGACGGGTTCATCACCAACCAATTCCGGATTACTGTCTTTACGCACTTGCTGGGGCCATTGCTTGCCCCTGCTTTTATAACCTCTGCTGACTATCCCTGGTTTAAGGCCTTTCTCTTTTAAATGTTCTGCCAGCCAAATGACCAGAGGTGTTTTTCCTGTACCTCCTACGACGATGTTCCCTACAACGATCACAGGGATATCCAGGCTCTGGATTGGTAATATGCCACTTTGATAAACAAGATGACGTAATGTCATCATAAACTGATAACACCATGCAAGTGGTGTTAGTGCGATTGACAACGGGTGTTTGCCATACCACAGGTCTTCTATGAATTTAGGGGATACCAGCATCATACTCACTAACCATAGACATCAACAATGTACATCAATAATCATCTTCATCAATTCTTGTGGCGAATGTAATTTTGAGCAGACCCAACTGACGAGCTGCATCCATGGTTCTTATGACCACTTGATAAGGTGTTTCTTCGTCAGCACTGATGATAATTGGGGCATCCTCGAGATCCGAGGCGATATCGTAAAGTGCTTCTTTTATAGTTGATATTTGCGAATTTAATAACTCTTTTTCATTAATAAATATTCGCGATTGGTTATCAATGGCGACGTTAATTGCATCGGGTTTCGCATGAGCGATCTCTTTACTCGCCTTGGGTAAAGTGATATTCAATTCTGAATCATGTTCGAAGGTTGTTGAGACCATGAAAAAGATGAGCAACAGGAACACTACATCAATCAGTGGTGTGATATCCAATTCGAGTTGTTCACGTGGCTTGGGCTGAAAATTCATTGATTACTTTCCGCGTCCGAATCTTTTTGAGAGGGGTTATCATGGGAAGCATATTCATTTTCTCGTAATCCTTGCATGACCTCGACCATTTTTAATGCTTCTTGCTCCATCGTCATCACCAACGCGTCCACCTTACCTCTGAAGTAGCGATGAAACATCAGTGTTGGGATAGCAACAGACAACCCTGCTGCCGTTGTCAGCAGGGCCTCTGAAATACCTTCTGCCAGGATACTTGCATCACCGACACCATGAGTAGTAATGACAGCAAAGACCTTGATCATGCCGATGACCGTCCCCAATAGACCCAGCAAGGGTGAAATTGATGCAATTGTCCCCAAGGTATTCAGGAAACGTTCCAGAGTATGTGCGACATGGCGTCCGACCTCTTCAATGCTTTCTTTCATCACCTCACGTTCGTGTGAACGGTTAACCAGGCCAGCTGCCAGGATCCTGCCCAGTGGTGAAGCAACGCGTAGATCCCGGATACGTTGATTATTCAGATGGCCTACTTTTGCCCATTGCCAAACCTGGGTGACGAGATGCTTGGGTGTAATTCGTTTTTCCTGCAGAGACCAGAATCGCTCGAAAATGATCGCTAATGAGATAACCGAACAGATTAATATCGGCCACATCAGTAACCCGCCTGCTTTGAATAGTTCCAGCACCTTTTGCGTTCTCCCCTTAAAAATATTTTTATAAATAAAGTCTATTGATAATGGTATTCAATATTCTGAAGTCCAAAATCGCCAATTCTGTTGCCTGTGGCGAATAAAAGAAATGCCTGAAGCTTCAAATTTGAATGCTAATGCCCCATCGCGCGCCGTATTAAGCATTTTAACCTGGCGTGATTCATAGCGGGATATTATATCCTGTTTCGGGAATCCAAATCGATTCCGATATCCTACCGGGAATACAACGTATTTCGGTGATACAGCATCAATAAAAAATGTTGAGGATGAGGTCTTACTCCCATGATGTGGGGCGATGAGCACTGTTGCAGATAGTTTTTCCTTAGATCGGGATGACCTGACAAGCCTGGATTCAACAGTACGTTCAATATCTCCTGTCAGTAGCACGGAACCTTGAGCATTACCTACCTTAAGAACACAGGAGGCATTATTGCCCTGAATGTTACCCTGCATGCTTGCAGATAAAGTAGGATTTAATATTTCAAAATCGACCCCATCCCAGCGCCAACTCTGACCCTCGACACAATTGTCCAGATAAGGATGTGTTATTTTTTCTCTGACACTGGTGAGCACATGAATCTCGAAGTATTGCGCAAGAATATCACTGGTGCCACCAATATGATCTCTGTCTCCATGACTGACAATCAGCAGATCTGGATGTTGGATATGCTGGTATTTGAGAAATGGAATAATCACTGCCTTACCTGCGTTAAATTGTTCACTATATCTGTCACCCGTATCATAGATGAGCGAATGATTTTGCGTCTGTATGACAGAGGCCAATCCCTGCCCTACATCCAGTTGGGTCAACCAGAAATCACCAAACTCCGGCTTTTCTGATTGGGGAAATAACAGTGGCAGTAACCAGATAACACCAATCCAGCGTGCTGGAATCCCCTTAGGTAACAGGATAATGAGCACACCTATCATCCCTGAGGAAAATGCCAGTGTCGATGGAGATGCACTATGCCAGAGGTTGAATTCCAGCCCCGAACAATAATCGAGAAATGGCCATAAAACACTTAAGGCCTGCCCTGCAAGCTGTAATACAAATTCACCGGCCGGAAACACAAACACAAGCAAAATAATACCAAGTAACACCAGGGGGATGACAAGCAGGCTGATATACGGGACTGCGACGATATTGGCGAAAATACCCACCAATGGAACCTGCTGAAACCATAAAACCAGCAATGGAAACAAACCAACAGCGATCAGATATTGCACCCTGCCCCATTTCCACCAGCCGCTACGCCACCATGATATGTTTCCATTAACACGGCATGTCATACCGTAGGCAATGATTGATATCGCCACAAATGATAGCCAAAAACTGACATCCATTGCAGCAAATGGATCGATGATCAGTACCGCCAGTAATGAAGTAGCAATAATATCGGTAATTGCGATTTTTCGATAAAAAAAGTGTGACAACATCCAAACAGAAAGCATGATCAATGCACGTTGTGTCGGAATCGCGAAGCCTGCTAACGCTGCGTACATCAGCGCGCCAAATAAGCCTGACAAGGCAGCAAATCTCTGGGATGCCAGATAAAGCGGTAATGAACCTGAAAGCGCCCACAACCACCGACCCAATATGAAAAACAGGCCGGACACCAGGCCAATATGTAAGCCAGAAATTGCCAATAGATGACTCGTCCCTGTTTGTGTCAATGTCCGCCACTGCTGTGGTGAGACTTTGCTACGGTCCCCCAGACTTA
>JACZSJ010000149.1 GCA_022574295.1 Pseudomonadota bacterium | reverse complement strand
TTTCGCACCCACCTGGCTGGCACCCTGGACAAAGTGAACAATGACCGTAAGCCAGTATTAATTACCAGGCAAAATGGCGAGCCGGCAGTAGTAATGAGCCTTCAAGATTTTCATTCTTACGAAGAGACAGCTTATTTGATGGCCAGCCCCAAGAACGCAGAGCGGTTAAATCAGGCAATTTCTGAGGTGGATGCCGGCAGAACGGTTAGAAAAGGACTTCTTGAGGAGTGATTTTATCCTGGGCCGAAAATGCGTGGGAAGATTATCTGTACTGGCAACAAACCGATAAGCGAACTTTGAAGCGCATTAACCGTTTACTGAAAGATATTAAACGGCAGCCCCTCAAAGGGCTGGGAGATCCAGAACCACTAAAACATAATTGGTCCGGTTACTGGTCTCGCAGAATTGATCGCGAGCATCGGTTGGTATACAAAGTTACTAAGGGTGCGATTACTGTTGTGCAATGTCGTTACCACTACTAAGAACTATTGAATTGGACAGGTTGAACTGGGTTGAACTGGACACCCAAAGGAATTAGCCGCCAAATTCGCTAGTTGAATGATCGTCTGCTATAACTTAACTTGTTGCATAAGTGTTCAAGGAGGAACTGATGCCCCAAGCCCGATACCGATTAGTTGATACCGCTACTACACCTTATTATCACTGCATCTCCCGTTGTGTGCGTCGCGCGTTCTTGTGCGGGAAAGACAGATTTACTGGTAGGAGTTTTGATCATCGCAAGCAATGGATTCTCGATCGCGTAAAACACCTGTCTTCACTCTTTGCCATCGATGTCTGTGCCTACGCCATTATGTCCAATCATTTCCACCTGGTTCTTTATGTGGATGTGAAACAGGCAAGTGAATGGACCAGGGACGAAGTCATAGACAGGTGGATGGGGCTTTACAAGGAACCATCGGTGGTTAAAAAATATAAAGCCGGTGAGTTACTGGGCACTATGGAGTTAAAGGCGCTGGAATTACTGGTGGAAGTTTGGCGGAATCGCCTGGCTGATTTGAGCTGGTACATGCGCTGTCTAAATGAAAAGATTGCGCGAATGGCCAATGTTGAAGACGGTTGCACAGGGCGTTTTTGGGAGGGGCGATTCAAGAGTCAGGCGTTGCTGGATGAAGCCGCACTGATTTCCTGCATGGCTTACGTGGATCTAAATCCCATTCGGGCGGGTATTTGCGAGTCCTTAGAATCCTCTGACTTTACCTCGATACAGGAACGACAAAGTCAATTTAAGAAGGAAATAAAGCCGGACTGTAGCCCCTGGCTAAAGCCACTTCGTAATGAAAAAGACCTCCCAACAAAAGCATCTCTGCCGCTGTTGGCGACAAGTTATTTCGCACTCGTGGACTGGACTGGTCGCGCCGTGAGAGATGACAAGAAAGGCGCAATACCAGAACACATACAAGCAATACTCCAGCGGCTGGGTGTTAACCAGGATAACTGGGTCAACAATACTGAACATTTTGGCAGTCGGTTTCGCCGTGCAATAGGGCGTATTAACCAAATCAGGAAGCTGGCGTTTCGAACCGATCAGCACTGGATTAACGGCTTCTCTTCGACTTCCGCTTTTTATCATTAACTACCAGTAAATTATTCGTCCGATAAGTCACCTATTATTGATGACCTGCAGTTTCTTGTGCCTGTAGTCAAGTTCCCGAGGATGTTAGTGCTTGAAGTAGGCATCCACCCAGTAATCTCCATGAAAATTGACAGTTGATTCTGCGCGGTGGGCCTGCGAGGCGATTCTTTTCAGTTGGAATTTATTTGGGTGTCCAGTTTTACTCCCTTATAATCGAGTACAACATGACCTTTCTTGATAAAAGTAACCATGTACGTTACATTATCTCACATGAAGGAAGATCTTATTGATCAAGAGCTTTAAGCACAAATGGTTAACGGGTTTTTATCTGGCAGACAAGACCAGCCGGAAAGTGCCGGCGGCTATTGAGAATCGCCTGTTCAGGAAGTTGCAATTGATTGACGATGCTACCTGTGATCTTGACCTGCGTTCCCCACCGAGCAACCATTTTGAAAAGCTGAGTGGAAAATTAGCAGGCAAACATTCTATACGCGTCAATAAACAGTGGCGACTAATATTTGAATGGTCGGGTGGGCGGGGTGACGCATACGGTCTTTATCTGGACAAGCACGATTATCGTTGAGGTAGAAAATGAATATCACAAAAAAACATTCACAATACTTAATATTAAAATAATATTCTTAAAACTCAAGATAGAAGAACAAAGCAAATAAAACAAACAAGCATCTAGAATACCACATAAAATAAATATAATTATCACTTTAACCCATGTAGAAAAACCTCTAATTTTTTCTAACAACTTCATAATTTTACTCCTATCTAATATTTCCATACTCTACCTAACTAAAAATTTATTCGACTGGAATATTACTATAAATCATTTGCATATCCAGCAGCTTCTGCTTCGGTATCAAACTCTGTAACCCAACAACACTTGTCAGTATTGTCAAAAGCAGTCCATCTCTTACCCTCTTGAAAATATCCAGAAACAAAAGGCTTAGGATATTTACCAGAACCAATAGAATTTTCTTTTTTCTTATCATTTAATATCTTATTTAGTATTTTTTCTGCTTCTTTGCCCTGTAAAACTTCCATTTCATTACCTCATTTTATTTATATGTCGTCTTATCGAATTTTGAATTTTATCATGCTTACGGTCTATATCACTCATCCATGATGGTTTATTTGCTCTTGACAGTCTTAAGTATTTTATTCGCTCT
>JACZSJ010000148.1 GCA_022574295.1 Pseudomonadota bacterium | reverse complement strand
GTACCTGAGAGGATATTCGATGCGTTCGAAGCAAGTCCTAGCAAGGGTGCATACTTTGGCAGATCTATCAAGGGACAATTCAATTGTTAGTTCTCTTTTATTTTTAATAAAACAACATCTCATTGGCAGAGAACTTTAGTATAAACAGTGCAAGGATAAACAGACTGTTCAACAAGCTGGATGATACGGTTGAGAAGTTCCTAGAGAAGAACCCAAAGACAACCAACGAGGAGATTCACATGTCATTTTACAGACTATACCTCACAAGGGAACTGCAACCGCTACTCATGCTGATGAACCAGTTTAACAGCGAGTTGGACAGGGATGGAAGAGAGAGCTCATACATCAAATGACATTACCGTTCCATGTACTCTGTGCCGAGAGGAATCTGTATCAGTCAGCAGTGGAAAGTACTGCCTCGTCTGCTACAAAGAACTTCTTGTTAATGCAATTCTAAAACATTCTTGATATGAAGACTCTCAGACGATTCTTACAATGGTGGGAACGAGAGACATTTTTTTGGATTGCATTTATTGCTGTGACTCATATATTACAAATTCCACACATGTTCTGGAACGCAGATCTATATCTTGAAATAGGAACAATTAGTAAAATACACCCTGTATATGATTTTATATTATATGGTATTGACTTGATAGAAATTCCATCCATCATTATTGCGGTTACTACTCTTATCGCACATATTGAAAAGAGAAAACGTGAGTAGTGGTGTGAATTTGCATATCTGAAAGGGAGGACCAGAGTAATTAACTGGCTACTCATTACTTACCTTATCATATTATTGTAGACTTTACACATTGAGCATAGTTGCAATAATCCAGTTCTACAATGACGTTGACGGAATGAAGAGGTTATACAGTCATCTGCACAGACACAGGATAAAATCAATATGGGCTGACGGAAGGTTTGAGGGATTCACTAGGATAAACAGCTCTGACCAATCCACTGACGGCTCTAGGGAGTTCATAAAATCAAAGAGTGATGCTAAACTTTACACCTTTCCAGTAATGTTCGAGTGTGACAGCAAGTCAATGCTTCTAGAGAAGGCAAAGGACTATGATTATGCAATACAGTTCGGCTGTGACGAGTATCCTGTTGGAAGCTTTGACGAACTTGTAAGAAATCTGGATAAGATAGCAGGTGAAAAGCCAGAGATATTCAGAATATATGCAGTCATAGATGAATCAGATACCTCTAAAAGACCAATATCCAAATACGGAAAGACTGAAAAGGTATTCTACAAGCCTCACAGGATAAAATGCCACAACACACACTGGTCACACTTTATTGATAGAGAAGACAAGCCGAGCCGTTCCTCAGAGAAGGCAGTAGAGGGAATAACAATACACCATGATCAGTCAGTAAGGGAGAAATCAAGGGAAAATCTGATGGACATATACCAGAACAGGCAGTATGTAGACGAGAGGGAGAAATATTACATGCACAAGCATGGGATAGACAGAAAGCCTACAATAAAGGGACTGAAGAAACTGTTCCCATCTACCAATGTAATTGAAAACAATACAAACTTCCTCATAAAAGAAAGCATAGATGCTACAAAACTTCCGGTCAGTTGGGTTAGGTGTATGACTCCTGACGGACTGTGTATAATGAAATAGTTCTCTTAGTTTTAATTTCTAAAACAATCATGTGTCACAATTACTATACCTGACTGCCAGCAAGTTCACAAGACTGCAGGGAGACAGGTTTTTCATTAAGACGTTTCTCGTGGATTCATCCATCAATGCCAACAAGTGGGCAGTCACCGAGAAAGCATTACGCAGAAACATCTCCACATTTATCGGCAAGCCAATAGTTTTAACGCCAGACTTTGCACATCCGGAAGTACCTGATGGTGACGGAGATAAATTATTTGTTGAACAGGAAAAGTTTCGAATCGGTATAATCATCGACATTGGGTTAGACGAGGCAACAGGGAAAGGCTGGGCTCTTGCAGAGATTACTGACAGGAAAGCAATTGATTTAATCACACAGACAGGAATTAACTTTGTTTCTCCATCCATAGTCTTTGGAAAAAACGACACAGAAATTCAAGACGGTGTTGAAGTTATTACAAACTTTGAGGGAGCACATCTAGCTATAGTAAAAGATCCTGCATATGGAATGCAGAAAGCTCAGATAAAGGGACAGTGTAAGGGCGGACTTGAATGCATCACACAGCTTCAAAAGGTTCAGGCTTCGGTAGAAAGAAGCAAGTGCGGACAGTACATCGTAGTAAACCAAGATACTTCCCAAAGAATACTCAAGGCAGACAGGGCGATGGAGAAGTGCATCCAGTCCAAGATTGATGCAGGTCTTACCATAGACGAACAGGCACTTGCAATCTGTTATGAGGAGACAAGGAAGGGTGAGTGCAACGTTGACCAGCTAGGCAACTGTGTTACTAATAGTTCTCTTGAGGATAAAATTAACCAAAATAAATCAATGACAGCAAACGACGACGAAATTAAAAAACAAGAAGAAGAAAAGGCAAGAAAAGCTGAAGACGAAGAAAAAGAGAAGGAAGAAGCTCGTAAAGCCGATGAGCATGATAAAGAAGATGAAGCTCGAAAGGCAGACGACGAAGACAAAGAGAAAAAGGTAGACGAAATTGCAAAGCTCAAAGCTGAACTTGATGACTTGAAAGAGGATCAAGAGAAGGCCAAGAAGGAAGCAAAAGCCAAACCTATTGTTGATAAGATTGTAACTGCAAAGGTAAGACTAAACCTGATTAAGGAATCAGAAACCGAAAAGGAATTTGATAATCTAATCACTATACCATTACCACAGTTAGTAAGCATTGCATCACAATATGATAATGTAAA
>JACZSJ010000147.1 GCA_022574295.1 Pseudomonadota bacterium | reverse complement strand
GACGTTTAAGAAAAACATCCGCCCCGGGGTGCGTGACAGACAGCAAACTATGTACAATGCAATCACGAATATCATCAGACAAGCAAATACCTATACTTATTTATCGACGGAAGATATTGAACAATTCAAACATGACATAAAAGATAGCGATCTGTTATTCGAAATGGAGCAGCAACGGTATTTAAGAACAATAAAAAAGAAGGTGATGGCACTCTATAAAGTCAGTGTGCCCTTGCAAACCCTTAGTCTGACCAAGGATAAATGGAATGAGTTAAGCCGAAAACAAATGGAGTTATTGGAGTGGTTTAATGAGCAAGAGAACACTGCCAAGGATAAATTTAAGGATTACCTGTCACATGGGGCATGATGCAACGAGCGTCTTACTGGGTAGTAATAACATGGCGGCGATTGACGACTCTATACACATAAATCTATACGGCATTTATTTAATGATTGCTTGCTGTATATTTGCCGGTAATCTGTCCTTTGCCAGCGATGATCTGGAAGAATTGCATATCATAGACTGGCATGTACATGTCGCGGGCCTCGGCTATGCTGGTTCAGGGGCATTTATTAATAAACAGCTGCGTGAAAATTACCGTTTTGGATATTTTCTGAAGTGGATGGATGTGACGGAAGATGAATTGGCAGAGCAGGGCGATCAAATACTGTTCAAGAAGCTGCATGACAAGATTTCTCAATCACGCTATATCGATCAGGCCGTTGTGCTGGCACTGGATGGCATTATTGATGAAAAAACCGGAGAAATTGACAGGCAAAGGACCCAGGTGTATGTGCCTAATGATTATGTCGCCAGACAAACCGACAGATATCCGACCTTGCTTTTTGGGGCCAGTATTAACCCCAATAGAGGAGTAGAAAAGAGCATAGCATTACTGGAAGCCGCGCATGAGCAGGGCGCAGTATTGGTAAAATGGATACCCTCAATAATGTATATCGATCCATCGAATACAGATTTCATCCCATTTTATAAACGCATGGCAGAACTTGATATGCCGTTGTTGACCCATACGGGCATGGAAAAAGCATTTATGCATGCCAGGGATGCGTACGCAGACCCAGTTTTGCTGGAATTGCCACTGCGGTATGGGGTCACGGTCATTGCAGCCCACATCGCCACAACCGGAAAATCCGCAGGACAGGATAATTTTGAAAGGATCCTGCCCATGTTTGACAAATTTCCGAATCTGTATACAGATATCTCCAGCCTGACCCAGTTTAACAAGCGCGGTTATCTGGCAAGGGCTTTGAAATATCCCGGTCTGACAGACAGAATGATTTATGGTTCGGACTGGCCCTTACAGTCCTTTCCGGTGGTATCACCCTGGTATCATGTCAGACACATCGGTATCAGGAACGCCTGGCGAGTGAGTCGCATAAAAAACAAATGGGATCGGGATATTGAATTGAAACGTGCTTTTGGCGTTCCCACTTCAGTTTTTACCAGGAAATTGGTTATCCTGCATCATTAAAACAGCAAGACAGGCGATACAGTGAAAATCCCATTAATCGATAGTAACTATTTTCTCAAGTTTGACCTGAAAAAAGGACCCTTTCCGATAGAGTCTAGCGACGATATTTTATATTTGACCCCTGCGCTTAATCATCGGCTCGATAAAATCAAGGAACTAATCATATCCAGCCAGCAACTGATCGTCGTGACCTCTTCTCCCGGGGCTGGAAAAACAGTATTGGCCAATCACCTGCGGACTCTCAAAGAGCCGAACTGGATGCTCAGCCTGGTACGTGGCACTGAAGAGATGGATGTTGACACGCTGGTGCATACCATTATTCAGGAAATTTTCCCTGACAAGTCTTTTGATGCCAGACAGTCTGTCAAACAGTTGCAGCAGTTTCTTGAGACATCTGCGCTAAATGGAAAATTACCGGTTTTTATTATTGATGATGCACATGAATTACCGGTAAAAACATTGGAATTTGTATTGCAACTTGCCGGGCAGAGATACGACAAAGCATCGTTCAGAATTGTGCTGTTTGCGGACGAAACGATCAGTGATTGCCTTGAAGATCAGAAGTTAAAGGCTGTAATAAAGGATAATTATCAAAATATTCATATTCCGTCATTTTCGAAAAAACAGACTGCAGAATATATAGACTATCGTCTTGCCCTATGTGGTCAATATAATGAGTATCCTTTCACGGATAAAGACATTCAGCATATATTTAAGTTGTCAGCAGGTTTGCCAGGAGGTATTAATGTTCTGGCAAGACAGGCCATGCAGGATTATGTCATCAAAGGAACGGGTGTGCCCAGATATGTCCGCTTTTTTATTTTTCCGGTTATTGTCGTGGCCTTGTTTTTTTTATCGTATTCCGTATTTATTGACGAACCAAAGGGACCAAGCAATGCTGATACGGGAAATGTTATATCCATAAACATTCCTCCGGCAAAACCCCTGGATGAACAGCCGGCAGAAAATAAAAAAGCACAAGCCCAAACCAGAGCAACCGTTCCGGTCAAGAAAACGACGGCTAGAGTATCAGTAGAAATAAAAAAGCCAGTGAAACAAGCTGACGAAATAATGAAAAATAATGAGTTAATCATTAACAGGCAGATCGCGCTTAAATCATCAGGCCCAATCAAGACAGAAACAAAGCCACAGGAAATATCTGCTCTGCCGACAGAAGAAAATGATAAAAAACCGTATACAACAGTCATCGAGCCGTCCGCGGATGAGTTAGGAGCATTAATCGTGGATCATGCTAAAGAGGAAAAGCAGCTAAAGACTGACGTCACCGTGCAGCCCACGATACAGTCTGCGGACAAGAAAGAGAAAGTATTTGATTTGCAACAGGTGCCTGAAATATTAGCCGGCATAAAGAGTTAAGGC
>JACZSJ010000146.1 GCA_022574295.1 Pseudomonadota bacterium | reverse complement strand
AGCAATGAGGAGTCAGCGCGCGAATAGCCCATTATGGCCCTGCATCAAAACAGTGATGCTTTATTTGAGGCCGGATATACGTGAGCAGTCGTACCCAGTCATCATGAAAACGGAGTGCTTGCATCTGAGGAGGAGTCCATATACGGACATTCAAATAATCCTGACTTAAGGGCTTTACAAACTGTCAATAATGGAGATTTCAAAAAAGGCTACAAGTTTTCATATTACAGTTAATGACATTTTTTCATGTCGCTACTTCGCCTATCACACAACCAACCAAACAATGAAGTGTCGCTTGTGCAGATGTAACTATTGGGTTATTAGAATTATGCTGATGTGCGTGTTCATTCATGTATTGTAATCTCCTAAAACCAAAGCCTGATGCCAGCTACGAATGATAACTGTTCTGTTTTATCGCCGTTCGCTTCTATAAGATCGGCAGTATTACTAAATGCTTTGTTCCAACTCATACCCACATAGGGTGCAAATTCGCGTTTGAATTCATAACGAATACGAAGTCCTGCCTCTATTGTATTTAAGCCAGAACCAACTCTAATCTCGGTATCATCCTGGATCGCCAGGTTAAACTCCAAACGTGGCTGAAGAATTAAACGTTGCGTAATGAGTAATTCATATTCAGCTTCTAGCCGTGCAGAAAAATTACCCTCGTCACTAATAAAACCAGCTGCATCGATTTCAAACCAATAAGGCGCAAGACCCTGAATACCAAACACAGCAAAACTCCGCGTCGGGTTTGGCTTTATGTCATAACGTAGTCCGGCCTGAACATCCCAAAATGAGCTTATCGCCCGGCTGTATAGTGCCTGAATTTCGGCTTTTTCAAATATATTATTATCAGTGTCATATTCTCCTTCGGTTTTAACCCAAAACTTATTTAAATCGGTCCCGAACCATCCCTGTCCATCCCAAACAATTAATGGATCACCTTCATTTGTTTTATATTCAAGACGATCAGCGATAATAAATAGTGTTGTACTTCCGCCGTGATGTTGTTTTAATAATTGACGTGATGCTTCCATTTCTTCTTTATCATAATAAGCATCAGTAGCCTCTTCGGCATTGATAGAAACTGCATGAAACATACTTAACAAGATTAAAAAACGCGTATTTTTCATACAGACTTATCACTTTGTTCGCGTACTGAAACAACCCGCATCATCCCGGCCAACATGTGATACAAAAGATGACAGTGGAATGCCCAATCCCCCAACGCATCTGCAGTAATATCGACGGATAATTTTTCTCCAGGTTTGATAACAATTGTATGTTTGCGAGGTTTGTAGTGATGTTCACCTGTTACAAGATCAAAGAACATACCATGCAAATGAATTGGATGGGGCATCATGGTGTCGTTCACCATTGTTAAACGCAAGCGTTCATCTTTCTTGAAAATAATGGGGCCTTCTACTTCTGATAACTTCACCCCATCAAATGACCACATATAACGTTCCATATTACTAGTAAGATGGAGTTCCATTTCACGCTCTGGTGAACGACAATCAGGATTCTTATCAAGGCTTTTTAGATCGGTGTAAACCAATACACGATGAGGGACATCTTCCAGTCCATTCGGCCGCTCAGATAAACGATTCGTAGGGTTCATGGCGAGTCCGACCACCCCCGGACCAGTCTTGTGATTATGTTTCTGCATGCTATTTTCAGACATCATAGACATGTCATGACCTGCATGTTCGCTCATGTCCATCTCTTTCATGTCCATGCCTTCCATGCCATTCATATTCATCTCACTCATGCCCATGTCTTTCATAGTGAGTGTTGGACGCTGGCGTAATTTAGGGATTGATGCGGTTAACCCCACTCTCGTTGATAATGTACCGCGCGCATATCCACTTCGGTCATTACTCTCACACATGATCGTATAAGCCTGGTTAGTTTCATCCGGTGTAACGATTACGTCATATGTTTCAGCAGTGCCAATCTGAAATTCATCCGTCTCAATCGGCTGAACGTTTAAACCATCAGCCTGGACAATTGTCATGGGTAAACCAGGGATTCGAACGTTAAATATGCTCATAGCTGAGGCATTAATAAAACGCAGGCGCACACGTTCTCCGTGCCTAAAAATACCCGTCCAATTTTCTGCTGGACTATGACCATTTAACAGATAGGTATAGGTAGAGCCTGTCACATCGGAAATATCTGTAGGGCTCATCCGCATTTCACCCCACATCATTCTTTGTGACAAGGCTTGATCAAAACCCTGTTCCTTTACGTCTCTAAAAAAATCAGCAACCGTACGTCGTTGAAAATTATAGGTGTCACTCATTTTTTTAAGTTTTGAAAAAACACGTTTTGGATCTTCAAATGTCCAGTCGGATAAAACGATGACGTATTCCCGATCATACTTTACTGGATCGTTATATGGCTCAATAATGATCGGACCATAATGACCAGATTGTTCCTGAACACCTGAATGACTGTGATACCAATAAGTCCCCGCCTGCTTTACTGGAAATTTATAAATGAAGGTTTCACCTGGCTTTATACCTGGAAAAGTAACACCAGGCACGCCATCCATCTGGAAAGGCAATAAAATACCGTGCCAATGGATTGAAGTATCCTCATCAAGATGGTTGGTAACACGAAGGGTAAGTTCATCGCCCTCACGCCATCTTAATAATGGCGCAGGCAATTGGTTGTTTATAAGGACTGCATTACCCAATTTATTATCGATAATCGGGGACGATCGTGAAATCGTTAAATCAAAAATCTTTCCGGCTATTGCCCGAATGCCTTTCGTATTATTCGCAAATCCTGATTTTGCCCATGCAGGTAGAGAGAGCTGAAAAGCTAAGGCTCCATTCAGAATGGAGGCTATTCGAATAAAGTCTCGCAGGGTTAATG
>JACZSJ010000145.1 GCA_022574295.1 Pseudomonadota bacterium | reverse complement strand
AAAGGTATCAACTCTGTTGTCATCCCTATAGTCATCAGCGTTCCCAATACTCTTCTTTTTGTATTTCCCTTCAACAAGTAAACGGGCAATCCATGTCCCAGAGCTATCTTGCTTTCCCTTGCGATAGCCAAGATAGAATCCCTTATCAATCAGTCTCCAGTAAGGTTCATGTTTGGCAGGAAGTGCCTACCGCTTTTGGCGAGTCTCTAATCTAGCATCCCTTGAAATACGTGGCATACAGGCCTCCTTACGGTCAATTACAAATTTAGGTAACTTTTAGGTAATTGTCAGGGGTAAACCTCGGTAGATCACCATGAACAGGAAAGTCACTAAATATAAGGTTATCAATGTTCTAATTGTAGTTGGTGGTTCACAGAAGTGCAAGTTACAACCCTTTCACGGCGGCAACAGCGGTTCGAATCCGCTTGGGGACGCCATTTTTGAACCCAGCGTTCGCTGGGTTCCGACCTCTTATCCTTCACATTATCCACCATGATTCATGTCATGACATGGTTTTAAGTGATATAGTTAAGCCATTGTTATCTATGAAATTAGGGTGATGTATGGGTATCAAGACGTGGTTGATGGATAGTATGTCTGCTTGGTTAAACACCGAAATTGATGACAATGAAGATGCTCGATTGACTGATTTTGAGCGCTTGTGTGAAGAATTACATCAGGTAGATGTTTTACTTGTTGAGGGGAGAACACGTGTTAGTCAAGTCATTAAATCCATCACCAATAGTCCCTGGACGCATTCAATGTTGTACATTGGCAGGCTGGATCAGATAAGGGATGCATCCCTGCGGGATAAAATTTCAGAATATTACCAGGGTGAATCTCACGAGCAATTGATCATTGAGTCCATGTTGGGTGAGGGCACAATCATTAGCCCCGTGACAAAATACAAAAACGAGCACTTACGTATATGTCGCCCAAAAGGTATATCCAGATCTGATCGCCAGCAAGTCATTGCTTTTTCACTTTCTCAACTTGGATATGATTATGATGTCAGACATTTGTTGGATTTAGCACGGTTTTTGTTTCCTTATGGTATCTTTCCTCGACGATGGCGTTCGACCCTGTTTCAACAATATGCAGGACGCTCTACCAGAAATTTATGTTCATATATGATGGGTGATGCCTTCGGTTCTGTGAATTTTCCAATATTGCCCATAGCAGAACGTGGTGAAGACGGTAGTTTAAAACTCTATAAACGTAACCCCAAATTGTTCACCCCTAAAGATTTTGATTACTCGCCATATTTTGACATTATCAAATATCCTTTCTTTGGATTGGATGATGTTGCGGCTTATCGTAGCTTGCCCTGGGATACTGAAGGAATGATATGTAATGCAAGTGGTGATTGTTTTGTACCAATGAAATCTGTTGATGATTCAGAATCAGCTGATGAAGAAAAAGATATTGACCCGGAGAATGATACTTCTTCAGACACTACCTGAACTTTTCCCCTGAATATTTTTAGTGGGTGATATAATCTTCTATGTAAAAATAAAAAAAGATGATTGACATAAAGATTATGACTAAGGGGACATGATGGCGCACAGCAGAAAAATTTCTGTCATTGGTTTGGGCTATGTGGGTTTACCTGTGGCCGTGGCTTTTGGGAAAAAACAAAAAATAATTGGTTTTGATATTGCGGAGAAGCGAGTCAGGGAACTGAAACAGGGCATTGACCGGACAAACGAAGTCGAATCTGATGAGTTAGAGAACTCTGATATTACTTTCACTTGTGATCCGAGAGAGATTGCAGCAGCAGATTTTCATATTATTGCCGTGCCGACACCGGTAGATGCTGCTAAGCAACCAGATTTATCATCTATCTTGCGCGCCTCAGAAACAGTGGGCAAGCAGTTGAAGAAAGGCGATATTGTTGTCTATGAATCTACTGTTTATCCGGGTGCTACCGAGGAAGACTGTGTGCCGATCCTGGAAGAGGTATCCGGTTTAAAGGCCGGGCTAGACTTCCATGTTGGATATTCTCCGGAACGGATCAATCCTGGTGATAAGGAACATACATTTACAAGCATCATTAAGGTTGTGTCTGGCCAGGATCAGGCGACATTAGATATTGTTGCTCAAGTTTATGAATCAGTAGTCAGTGCTGGAGTACATCGCGCGCCAACAATAAAAGTAGCTGAAGCTGCCAAGGTGATTGAAAATACCCAACGCGATCTCAATATTTCACTAATGAATGAACTGGCCTTGATCTTTAGTAAGATGGGCATTGATACACGAGATGTTCTGGCCGCCGCTGGTTCCAAATGGAATTTTCTCAATTTTGATCCAGGTTTGGTGGGTGGTCACTGCATCGGTGTCGATCCGTACTATCTGACGCACAAGGCAACAATGTTGGGCTATATTCCACAAGTTATTCTCGCTGGGCGCAGTATTAATGATGGTATGGGTTCATTTATTGCCGGACAGGTAGTGAAGGAGTTAATCAAACAGGGGCATAGTGTTAGAGGGTGTACTGTGACTATTCTGGGTTTTACTTTTAAAGAGAATGTCCCCGATCTACGCAATACCAAGGTGATCGATGTTATCAGAGAGCTTGATGATTATGGGATAAATGTACAGGTACATGATCCCCATGCGGATAGTGATGAAGCTAAACAGGAGTATGGCCTTAGGCTCAGCGAGTTTGATGCAATGGAACCGGCACAGGCGGTTGTTCTCGCTGTCCCACATCAGGAATATCTTGAGCAGGGATGGAAGCTTATGACAGACATTCTTGATGATGGAGTCGGTGCGGTGCTTGACGTGAAAGCAAAATTACCCAGAGATGCTATTCCTGAGGGGATATTCGATTGGCGCTTATAAAAATCTATCAACGTAAAGTAAGGAATGATTGATTGAACAGTGTA
>JACZSJ010000076.1 GCA_022574295.1 Pseudomonadota bacterium | reverse complement strand
CTAAGCTATTCAATCCGGCAATAACAAGCTATAGAAGATATCATAAAACGAAAAGTTTCCTAAAAAAGCTACCCCCTTTATTTCAATTCAAGATTCAAGACGACATGTATGGACCTCGGTTGCCTACAAGGGCCTCGGTACCCCCTTGTGGGGTGAGGAATCGGTAGAGTCGAGTCTGGAAGCGCGAAGCCTACCCGGAGGGGTACACATTCTCGAGGTAGAGCGACGCAGGAAGCCAAAGCCGAGGAGCAATTACCGAGCGGCTTGTCCCTATTATTTCAATTCAAGGTGACATGCATGGACGCATTAATGTAGCAGTTGCAGGAGCAAAGGAGCTACCCAAGACCTGACCCCGAATTTACTGGAGCTACCCAAGACCTGACCCCGAATTTACTCGGATTAATAAAACTCCCATTCCATTAACCAGCGCAAGGTAAAATCTGGTGTATCATCATTTAAACCGGCATATCCACCCAGTTCCCATTTTACTGGTGTGCTACCCCAACGGGTCTTGCCAAGCATTGCCAGACCAATCGAATGTGTTTCTTCATCACCGTAATATTCGAGTGCGGGTTCCAGTCCGGGTGACAGGCGGTATTTCAGTTGCGCAGCACCCAGCAGTTCAACCCCGCGTGTCGAAATATCAGACCCAAATTTTTTCTCAACCAGGAAGTTGGTGGTAATGACCCAGTCCTTGATTTGTTTCTGGAACAATGGACCGCCCTTGATCTCCCAGACATCGCCATCCATGGATTTTTCCAGTTCGATCAACAGGCCGACATCAAGCCAGTACTGCCCCTGCTCAGTGAACTGGAATTTACTTTCGATTTCCACATCAGAGATGTCGAAACTTTCACCGGTTTCTTGTTCGCCGATGACATAACCCTCAACGAACCAGAATGAGTTGACCCCGTAACCGACTCCCAGTCTTATTTTATGTTTATCTTCGTCATCGAACTTGTGTACTGCACGTGATTCTATTTCCAGTTCACCTTCGTGAACATAGGGATAATAAACCTTGTCTACCCCGGCAACAGCGTTGGTAGAAATAAATAATACACAAAACCCCCATATGAAAAATTTCATTGATATAAACCTCGAGAAAATAATTGAATTAATTAACTGGTAATGCTGGCGACTGTCTGAATTTCTGTTTGCTTATAAGGTACATTCCGGAGCCTATGAGGATCAGCGTACCAAAATAAAAACCCAGATCTATCACTGTCGGGCGCGCCTGGTAACCTATCATGATATGTAATAATTGCCCGATGACAGAATGCTCCGACAAAAATTCGGACGTGTTCCACAAAGGCATTAAACTCGGTAACAATCCGGCCTGACTCAGATAGCCTGAAGCTGTCGCCGCCATGCCAGCGGCAAGCAGGAGAATTAACCAGCCGGTAACACGAAACAGTAACGCAGTGGGTATCCGTAATAATCCTGAATAAAGGAGAACACCTACTGCGATCCCACCTACAAGGCCGAGAATGCTACCAAGTGTCATTTGTGCAGCACCCTCACCACTAGCAGCAAACCCATAGAGAAACAAAACGATTTCCGAGCCTTCACGCAAGACTGCAAGGCCTGCTGCAATTGAAAGAAAATAAACCGGTAATTCACCGGTGGATACATCATTACTGACACGCTGCAGATTGGCCACCAGTTCACGTGCATGACTGGACATCCAGATGTTATGCCAGGCCAGCATGAATACGGCACAGAAAAGCACGCCAGCATTAAATAATTCCTGGCCAATGCCCTCAAATGCATCGGCGATGTTACCGGCAAAAAAAGCAACGATAATCGCGCCGATTACACCCATTGAAACGCCACCACCGATCCAGCGATTACGACCGATGAGCCCGCGTGTTGCTGCAAGCAGAATGGTAATCACCAGTGCCGCTTCGAGCACTTCACGAAATACGATAATGGATGAACCTAGCATTATGCAACGTCCTTCATTTGACGATTATTTTGCCCTGGGCGGTGGCTTCATTGAATTCACCAAAAAAACCATATTCACCAGGATCCAGAGGACCGATAAAGATCTTTACTTCACTGTTACCGGGTATTATTTTTTCCCGGTTCAGTTCATGGCTTTCAAATTCTTCAGGCGTTGCATCCAGGTTTTTAACCAGTAGTTTTACCTTGGTTCCGGCCGGAATTTCTATAGTGTCAGGCTGAAAACGGTGATCCTTGATGGACAACTCGTATATAGGTAATTCAGCAGCCACCAAGCCACTAAAGCTGATAAATATCATAAAAATCAAATACTTCATCTCAATCCTCAATTAATTTAAATGTTAATAAGAATGATTATCATATAGATCCATTATAGATTGTGCAAGTGGAAATTGCAGAATATTTTTATGGCGCTATGGGCTGTCCACGGCGAACTATTAATTCAGGGCTAAAAAGGGGGCGGAGTGATTATATTTAAATCACTCCGCCCCCCTTTTCCTGATATGAGGATTTAGATCTACGGTTTGTCTATTAGCAAACAGATATGTCAGATTAAAAATACAAGATTTACATGTAGTTTAGTACTTATTCCTCTTCGGTAATAACAGGTTTACATGAACGCACATAGGCTTCCTGTATATCGGTTTGAATCGTCCCGGGGCGAGCTGCTCTTATGCGTTGAATTGCAGTCTCGGCATCGACACCAAGTTCTACCAGCAATCGTCCAGCTATCGTCCCCGTCCTCCCCAGACCCCCAAGGCAATGAATGACGATAGACTCACCCGATAAAAGATAATTTCTGAGTTTTTCACCAGTCCTGTGCCAGCTTTCATCGAAGTGTTCGTCCGGGATATCCATGTCAATGATTGGCAGGTGATAATGCTTCATGCCAAGCCGCGTTGTTTTATCCGCCAGGTCGGCAATACCGTACCAGGCCATTTCCTCCTTTTCCATCAAGGACACCAGCGCGCTCGCACCCCAGTCCTTGATGGTCCTAAGATCGGTATCAAGATCCCGATTCCAGTCACCGAATATGGCATTGTATTCTTTTTTACCGGGACACGGCGTCATGCCGATGACACCATTGCATTTATCCGCTGCAACGGAATCGATCCATAATGGTTTCGTAATTCTGGTTAGTATCATATCAATACCCAGGGAATCAGGAGGTCCTCAACTCGGTTAACCTGTCAGTATCATTTTATATGCATTCCCCGGATTTATTTTCCTTTTTGAACTGTTCCAGGATGATGGCGACTTCATCCTCGCTGACATCCGTCCAGTTCTGGTAGGCATTTGCAACGGCAAAGCTGTAGCCACCCCGCAGGTTGGCACAATAGATGGTATCGACCAGTTTGGCGATGGGATAAAGTGAGCTGTCATGGCCGGTGGGTATGGCGATGATGATCTTGCCTGCTTGTGCTTTCTGCAGTGCCAGGATACCTGCGCGGATGGTAGAGCCTGCTGCAATACCATCATCGACAATAATCACGGTACGGTCTTTTAGTTTGGAGAAGGTGGGTGTGGCGTGGAAACGTTGTAGTCGCCGCTGTACCTTTTCTTGTGCTATTTTTGTTGCCGTTTGGACCGTATCCGCATCCATCTCGTAGTCTTGGACGATATCTTCATTGATCCATTCAGTGCCATCGAAGGCCACCGCACCAAAGCCGGATTCCGTTGTCCAGGGAAACAGGATCTTGCTTACTGGCAAGATAGCGAAGCTGAGTCCAAGCTGGGTTGCTACTGTTGTCGCGACCGGCACCCCACCTGCCGGTATTCCGAGGACCAGTGCTTCGCTACGGCGATAGTCCTGCAACATCCCGGCCAGTACATCACCTGCATGTTCCCTGTCACGGAATACCTCTTCGTGATTTTCAAGTTCCGGCAAAGTGTAGACGTTTTTGGTGCTCATGCGGGACGGTAATGTTTTGTAATAAGTCGTTGCATCATCATTTCATCAGCAAAAAGATGCAAGGCAGAAAAGTCCTTCAAAGCAGAACAACACTATATTAAAGGGTACTGATCCCTTTTGTTCTAATTTCTACCAGGGACGGGCATCATCATCTTCCTGGCCAGCGACGAGCGATGCCTGCCTGGCCCGTTCTATGGCCAGGGTCAATTCAGCATGTTCATTCGCGCCTTCGCCGGAATGCAGGTATAAATCCGCCTTGGCCAGGACGTCTTCGTAAAACTTCATCCGGTAATTAAGATTAAGCAGGGATTTTCCCATGTAATAGATATCTTCACCTTGCTCCCTTAACAGGGCTGCGTGTATGAGTGCGGTTTCTAACTCTTCTTTTGTCGGCTTACCCATATCATCACCTCAATATTTTTTAAATAGATCACCTAACTCGCAGTGTATAGAAATGCTCGTCATGCTTGATCTGCAAATTCACCTTTTACCTTGATGAAAATAACTACAGAGTTAATTAAGAGATTGACGATAGCTAGACCAGCTAACAACCCTGGGGCATTACCCCATTCAGCAATAAGGACACTGATGAATAATAACAAAAACATCGAATTCAAAAATAAAACAGCTGCTTTCATACTAAAGCTCCTTACGATTAAACTATGTTAAAACGGGTTTTGTATACGGATATACTTATGTCGATAAGGCACGATGCCGGTTTCGACCTGACGACGTGCAAGGACGCACTAATGTCGCAAGCACATGGAGTGCAAGACGCCTACATGGACGTAGGTGGTACGATTACAGGACGTAATCGGTAGAGTCGAGCCGGGAGCGGAGACCGAGAGCAACGCCGGGAGCAGTTGCCGAGCGACCCCGTTATTTTTAATACTGAAAATTATTATAAAAATAATGTCAACACACCAGTATAACCATACAGGCGACCGTTGGAGATCTCGCCGTTACAGAAAAATCCGACTAGTGGAATATCACCTAATACCTCTTGCACTGTCTTAAGTTCTCTTGAATCAGGACCAAACTGTGCCTTTCCCCGTCCCAGGCAGGAAAAATAGATCGCTCCCTTAGGAGAGGTAGACGGTTTGATGCTATTAAGCATACGTATCAGATCATCATATGCCGTTTGCGGATCGCGTCGACAAAACATCAAGCTGTCACCGCAATTAATGGTTTCACCGATAGCCAATACGCCCACGTCGGGATCAATACCGATAATATGTCTGACCAGATAATCACCAGTATCTGATCCCGGGATAGGTAAGCCGACAAAGATATAACCTCCAATATTCCCCAGGTCTTTTGCCAACACTTCACCAATGTCTTCCTTCAGAACATCAACGGCAGGCTTATCGTCCAACGTAATAATGAGATTTTGTTGGCACTCGGTAATAACATGACGTTCTCCTTGTGGCGAGCAACCCTGGGTCAAACGCGTCGAGACAGCAATATCACTTGAAAACAAAACGCCGGAGAGTGATTGTTGAGTCACATCGGCAGCAATATGACTATAGCCACTGCGTGAACTTCCAAGTCCACCCACAAGAAAACCATCACCCATTTGCGTACTTAATTTGGCTAACATCTCAAGCAACTGACCTTCTGTTGGGCTACCGTGAATGATGCCAAAGGGAGTTGTATTTTCATTAAACCATGATCGAAATTGATCAATTGTTGATTCGAAATTAGTTGGATCCGTTGAAAATAGTCGGAAGGCGTCTTCAGGGAAGTCACATAGCATAATCGTTATAGCAGGTTCGTCATGATATTCTTGCCCCGATGCGCAAATACTCATGCCAACCGTACCAACCCAATGGTCAATTGACGTGCATTGTTTGAGATAAGCAACAATACCGGTTAGTTCATTAACAAAATAATCCGTTACGTAAATAAAACCAAAATTTGCAGCCGGCGGGATTGGATTAGTCTGTAACAAGCAATCATTCAGCGCTACCTGCCACTTCTCATTACAGGCATGTCCATACAGGAATTTTTCCATAGTAAAACTTATCGTTTTCGTTTAGATGGTTTAATAACTAGATTATGGCAATATTCTTATCTTTACGCTGAGTTATTGTTGGCTTTAAGCAGCGACTAAGAATAACAACTATACTATTACCTCGAGTTAGAGACAGACAGGTTACTTCCCTTTTGAACAAACATTTATAAATATGATGGAACATAAATGGATTAATAACACCGACGTACTGTCAATGTTTCCAACACCCGTCTGGAAAATTGAGCTCACTTCAGAAGCTCAAAAGACAGTGAATAAGAACATCCTGGAAGCACTTGAAGGGATTCGCCCACCAATTGCCGACCTAATTTCTGCTAAAGGTTGGCAGTCGAATCACGACTTGCACAAACTTGATGAATTCCGCGTGTTGGTGTCATACATCGGTGATTCAGTGCGGACCATCCTGAAATTTTTGAAGATAGGTTATGACGATTTTGAAATCACAGGTTGCTGGGCCAATATAAATCCGTCAGGCGCCTCACAGCGCACGCATAGTCATCCGAACAATTATTTAAGTGGAATTTATTATGTCCAAACACAGGCAAGAGCGGATACGATTAACTTCCATGATCCGAGAGCGCAAACAGGTATTATAAGGCCGCCGGTCACAGAACTTACGGTTGATAATACTGATCAGGTTGTTGTGAAAGTAGACAGTGGTACGCTTCTCGTATTTCCATCCTACTTACAACATTCTGTTGAAACGAATGACAGCGACAGGGAAAGAATAAGTATAAGCTTTAATATTATGTTCTCATCGTTTACAGAGAACCTTTGCAAACCGTTATGGTAGTCTGAAGCAATATTGACATCTGTCAAACGCTTGCAGACCGGCACTGCAAAACAGCACAACTCAAGGCCAGCGCCTGGAGGATACCCCTAAGTCTTAAGCTTGAGCATTATTACAATTGAAATGCTTTTGGTTATTTCATGACAACTTACAAAAATCAGAATGTATCAGAATACAGATCGTGACTTCCATCCATATCTTCCGTGTCCGAATAGAGCAATGGCGATAATTCTGAATTGAGAATAGCCCCATCTATCACATGGCCAATCACCAGCTGATGATCACCCGCCTGGTATTCATGTTTCATCTCGCACTCAAAATAAGCCAATGCATGATCAAGTATTGGCGCACCTGTCTGACCACGATGCCATTTAATATTTGCAAGCTTATCTGAATTTGATGGTTCCCCAAAATGCCGGGCGAGATCCAATTGATTTCGATGAAGGACATTCACAGAAAATTGTTTGCTACTTTGAATCATTCTATAGGATGAATGGTTTGGATTGATACTCAGTGCAAGCATAAGTGGATTAAATGAGACATGCATGACCCAGGCTGCTGTAAACGCATTGTATTGATTATTATCAACGACACCTATCACATAGACACCGTGTGTCAATTTACGAAAAAGTAATGCCAGATCTTTTTTCATAATATCAAATCGTTATAATTTATAAATTATCCCATTTTTCTTTCTTTTACTTTGGAAATTCATCATGCCTGGGAAGATCACTGCTTTCTTCATACCAGCTTGCTTTAGATCTCCAGAATATATTGCACATCGGTTTGATCCCGGGATCATCATCCAGAGTACCCGCAGTCACAATTATATTCTTACCACCTTTCACAGCCCAGGGTAATGACGAACCGCATTGCTTGCAAAAGTTCGTCGCGAAATACTTCGCATCTGGATGTTCATAACGTCCGATCATCCCCTCCCCACTGGTCCATCTAAATCGTTCAGGAGGAACAAACAAATTCGATGCATAGGCACTGCCGGTGGACTTCCGACAACGAGAACAATGACAATACTGAAAGATCTTGAATGGCCCTTCAATTTGATAGTTCACCGCACCACAAAGACAGCTTCCCTTAATAATATCTTCTTTCATAGACAATCCTTCAAGATCTAGTTTAAAAATCAGTTATTGGTTAATAGTGGCTCCTTATACCCTTCCGCGCCAAGTCCAGTTTGTGAGCGTACGTATTGATATTTAAATGCAATAATCTCTTCTTGTCCCGATTGTGATTTATCAAATATAGATATCAAATATATCGAAACAAAAGCGGCACTCATGGAAAATAGTGCCGGATGTTTGTAAGGAAATATTGGCTCAGCATTACCCAGTATATCCACCCATATCGTTGGTCCAAAGATCATGCACAATACGGCCGTGATTAATCCGATACTGCCGCCTATAAAGGCACCTCTAGTCGTGAGGTTTTGCCAGTACATCGATAGAAACAAAATAGGAAAGTTGACACTCGCTGCAATCGCAAATGCCAGACCCACCATATAGGCCACATTCTGCTGTTCAAAAACAATACCCAGAAAAATGGCAGCAATCCCAAGTACAATCGTCGCAATGCGAGATACACGGAGTTCTTCACCTTCTGAAGCATCACCCTTTTTTATTATACTGGCATAGATATCATGAGAAATTGCCGAAGCTCCCGACAGCGTCAGACCGGATACAACGGCCAGTATAGTGGCAAAAGCAACCGCAGAAATAAAACCCAAAAAGACTTCACCGCCAACGGCTTTTGAAAGATGTATCGCCGCCATATTGTTTCCACCCAGAATACCGCCAGTACCACTATCCAAAAACTCCGGGTTATTCACCAATAGAACAATGGCGCCAAAACCAATAATAAAAGTCAGGATATAAAAGTAGCCAATAAAGCCAGTGGCATAAAAAATAGACTTACGTGCTTCACGTGCATCCGGAACGGTAAAGAATCGCATAAGAATATGTGGCAAGCCGGCGGTACCAAACATCAATGCAAGCCCAAGCGAAATAGCGGATATCGGATCAGAAACCAAACCACCGGGTGACATAATATCAACACCACTTGCATGTACTTCGACAGCACGAGCGAACAAGGTCTCAAAAGAAAAATCCATTTGGTACATAACGGCAAAAGCTATAAAAGTCGCACCCAGGAGTAACAGAATTGCCTTTATAATCTGCACCCAGGTGGTAGCTAACATACCACCAAAGGTAACGTATAAAATCATAAGGACACCGACGGCCATAACGGCAAAATGATATTCAAGACCAAATAACAACTGTATTAATTTACCTGCGCCCACCATTTGCGCAATCAAGTAAAGCAGTACGACGGTCAAGGTCCCACAAGCAGCGAGACTTCGCATGGGCACTGGACGTAAACGATAACTGACCGCATCTGCAAAAGTATATTTTCCCAGATTCCGCAATCGCTCAGCCAATAAAAATAAGATAATCGGCCAACCAACCAGGAAGCCAATCGAATAGATCAATCCATCAAATCCACTGGCAAAAACCAAACCGGAGATACCCAGGAAAGAGGCTGCAGACATATAGTCGCCCGCGATGGCTAAGCCATTTTGTAAACCGGTAATTGAACCGCCAGCCGCATAGAAGTCCTTGGTGCTCCTGGTTCGTTTCGCTGCCCAATAGGTAATTCCTAGTGTTGCTGACACAAATGCTAAAAACATTGCAATGGCAGTGACATTGACAGCTTGTCTTGTCACTTCACCTTGTATTGCATCAGCAGCAAACAACAAAGATGGACTTAGAAACAATACAGTAATAAATAATAATGAATGAGTCTTAATACTAGGCATCATCCAACTTCCTGGCACGGTCAATGATATCTTTTGTTATTTGATCAAACTCATTATTGGCACGATAGACGTACACACCTGTTAATAAAAAACTGAGCAGAATAACGAACAATCCTACTGGTATACCCCAGGTAATTATTTTTCCTTCAATAATAGGTGTCGCAAAGAGTTCTGGGGCAAATGCTATGACAAGAATAAAACTAAAATAGATCAGCATGACAATACTGGCAAGTAGCCAACTAAAGCGACTTCGCTTTCGTTCTAATTCATGGAAATTCGGATCAGCATAAATCCGTCGATAGAAGTGTTGCATGTTGTGTCACCACATTCTTATTTTTAATAAATGGTAACACAGGCACTCATGAAGACGACAAAACAACCAAATACTGAATAAAAGGGTTCGAAATAGGTAAAAAGATGGTTACCCATTAAAGCTCATCTGACCCCACATAATTTAAAACTGTGGTTTTGTATATGGAGATACTTATGTCGAGAAAGGCATGACGCCGGTATCGACCTGACCCCATTTATTCTACATAATCGTGATCTGTTCTATTATTTGAATAATTTACACTATTAAAATGTAGCTTTATATAATTCAGGAACCAAATTTACATGTTCAGTTAATTTACCATTTAAGGTGAAGATAT
>JACZSJ010000075.1 GCA_022574295.1 Pseudomonadota bacterium | reverse complement strand
ATGTCACCAAGCAGGGCACATTTTAGTGATGCACCGCCATCAATAACCAGAACCCTGCCTTCGCCAGGTTCCTCAAGCGCAGCCCTGACCAATGAGTTATCTTCAAATACTTTGACCGTCGATGCTGGCCCACAAAACTTCAGATTACCACCGTAATCATTAAACATAGGGCTTGCGATCTGAAGCTTATCTTCATATTCATCATAGAGATCGGCAGTTGCGAAAGTCATCTTGTGTATCCTCTTCCAAGTATCTAATTCATCAAATCTTGATAATACTCAGGTCTTCGATCAGCGATCAAGTCATTCAATGCTGTGATATTTTTATTGTGACTTTGTTCAGGATCAATCTCTGTGACGAATAATGCCTCTCTTTGTGAAGCAGCACGTTTGATTAAAACACCACCCGGGCCAACGATTTGACTCTTACCAGTAAATCTTATCTCGCCATGAGGACGTTTATCAGACCCAAATCGATTTGTCGTGATTGCGAATACCCTGTTCTCCAAACACCGCGTAATCATTGCCTCCTGACAGAAGCTTAGGACCAGATTAGATGGGTGGGCAATCACTTCTGCCCCCTGTAAGGTCAGAACACGCATCGTTTCTGGAAAAACCCAGTCGAAGCAAACAAGCATTCCCACTTTCACATCCTTAACGACATTTATCTGTAGCGGAATATCTCCCGCATCAAACAGATTCATTTCTTCATTGAATAAATGTAATTTCCTGTAAGTATGCTCCACACCCAGCGGCCCGATTAATAATGAACTGTTAAATAGCTTGTCCTTACTTTTTTCAGCGAAGCCCGTTACCAAATACATGTTCTTTTGCTGACAAAGTTTTACCAGTACCTCTACAGTCAGTGAACTGTCAGGATCTTCTGCCAGCCCTTTTAATTCGTTTCTATCTCGGAAGTGATACCCAGTGAAAGCAAGTTCAGGGAGGACGATGAGATCGGCCTTAACACTCTGTAAGGCATTGACTACTTTTTTTAAATTATGCTGGACTTTGCCAAACAATGGCCGAAACTGGTAATAGCCAACTTTCATAAGCATGTGATAAGTGAAGAATTAAGGGTGAAAAGCATACAGGCAAGTAATAAACAATATCCAAAATGATACGTTTCACTTTCCACTTTTAACACTTCACTTTTTCTCAGGTCGCTTCCAGTCAGGTACAGATTTTTGTGGTGTTCTACTAATTGCCAGTTCATTTTCGGCAACATCTTTTGTGATAGTGGTCCCGGCAGCAATCGTTGCTCCAGAGCTGACTGAGACGGGCGCAACTAATTGAACATCAGATCCGACAAAAACATTATCTCCGATGATTGTTTTATGTTTGTTGGCACCATCATAATTACAGGTAATGGTGCCGGCACCAATGTTGGTCTCCGTTCCAATCTCACTATCGCCAATGTAGCTTAAATGATTAATTTTTGATTTATTCCCAATGATCGATTTTTTTATTTCTACAAAATTTCCGACATGCACGTTTTCATTTAATACCGACTCTGGCCTGATCCGGGCAAATGGACCAATGCGACAGGATTTACCAATGACAGAATTTTCTATCACCGAATTCGGTAAAATTACGACATCATCATCAATGACAGAATCCTTAATAATACAGTTCGCACCGATGTGTACACCGCGCCCAATTTTTAATCGGCCTTCGAGGATGACATTAATATCAATTACACAATCAGAATCTATCTCCAGATCACCTCTTAGATCAAAACGTACCGGATCCATAATTGTGATTCCCCGGCGCATTAACTGGTGTGCCTGTATCAATTGGTAATAGCGTTCCATTTCCGATAGCTGAGCACGATCATTAACGCCCCTGATCTCAACCACCGAGTGCGGCTGAACGGTGTTGATTTTCAATCCTTCCTTGACAGCCATATTAATTACATCGGTTAAATAATACTCATTTTGCACATTATCGCTTTCAAGTTTTTCCACCCATTGCTTTAGCGCCTTGCTATTAACCGCCATCATCCCTGTATTTATTTCACATATTTTCTTTTCATCATTTGTGGCATCTTTTTCTTCAACAATACGAACGACTTCATTATTATCATCCCGAACGATACGACCATAGCCTCCAGGTTCATCAACAAGGGAGGTCAATAAAGAGAATTTTGATTTTCCTGCTGCCTCAATAAGCTCCGTGAGCGTATCAACTGTAATCAGTGGCACATCGCCATAGAGCACCAATACTAGATCCTTATCTGGAATATTGGGTAACGCTTGCTTGACAGCATGACCCGTTCCCAACTGCTCATGCTGTTCTACCCAGTCAACGGCAAGGTGAGAAAGATCTTCAATAAGCTGATCTCCACCATAGCCATAGACAACATGGATACCACGCGTTTCCAGCATGGACGCAGTATGATGGACATGTTCCAGAAGTGATTTCCCCGCAAGCTGATGGAGTACTTTTGGTTTATCGGAATACATCCGAGTTCCCTGGCCTGCTGCTAGAATAATAATGCTTAGAGACATGATGAAACCGAGTCTACCGGATGGTCGACAAGAATTAAACCATCATGCTCATAGAAATATCAACATGATAGCCAGATTACTTTCAATGAATAATTATGTTTTAGGAACGACCCGAGCGACCGCGTAATTTTTGTAGTGCCTCATATTTTGCCCGAGCTTCAACCATTTGCTGTTGTACATGTTCGAAATCAATTTCACCATCGCGATCATGGAATGCAAGCTCGGCTTCTTCCTTTGCCTTCAGAACTGCAGTCTCATCCAAATCTTCTGTTCTGGATGCACTGTCAGACAAAATAGTCACTACGTGCGGTTGTATTTCAAGTATGCCGCCGGATACAAAGAAAGATTCTTCCTTGCCATCAGATAATTGTAATCTTACTTCACCCGGCTTTAACCTGGTCACCAATGGGGCATGGCGAGGGGCGATGCCTACTTCGCCCATGATTGCTGGGGCAAACACCATCTCAACCAAACCAGAGTAAAGTTCAGTTTCGGCACTTACAATGTCAACATGGATGGTCATGGTCATTATTTATTGTTCCCCATAATATTATCTGTAGTAATTTATCAGGCCTTGGCCTTCATTGATTCCGCTTTCTCAACGGCTTCTTCGATCTTCCCTACCATATAGAAGGCCTGCTCTGGCAGATGATCGTATTCACCATCAACAATTCCCTGGAAACCCTTGATGGTATCTTTCAGTGGCACGTATTTGCCTGGTGTGCCAGTGAAAACCTGGGCCACTGTGAATGGTTGTGAGAGAAAACGTTGAATCTTACGTGCCCTTGTCACAGCCAGTTTATCTTCTTCAGAAAGCTCATCCATCCCCAGAATCGCGATAATGTCACGCAATTCCTTATAACGCTGCAATGTATTCTGTACCGCACGTGTTGTATCGTAATGCTCCTGTCCAACCACTAAAGGATCCAGTTGGCGACTGGTGGAATCCAGTGGATCAACAGCAGGATATATACCCAACTCTGCTATTTGACGAGACAACACAACGGTTGCATCCAGGTGAGCAAATGTCGTGGCTGGTGATGGATCAGTCAAGTCATCGGCAGGCACATACACCGCCTGGATTGAAGTAATCGATCCCTTCTTGGTTGAGGTAATGCGTTCCTGTAAACGTCCCATTTCCTCTGCCAATGTTGGCTGATAGCCTACTGCTGAGGGCATACGCCCCAGTAATGCAGAACACTCTGTCCCCGCCAGTGTAAAACGGTAGATGTTATCTATAAAGAACAGAACGTCTCGTCCTTCATCACGGAATTTTTCTGCGATGGTCAGACCTGTCAAGGCAACGCGTAAACGGTTGCCAGGTGGCTCATTCATCTGCCCGTATACCATAGCTACTTTTGATTCGGGAGGATTCTCTACATTAACAACGCCAGATTCCTGCATTTCAAAATAGAAGTCATTACCTTCACGGGTACGTTCACCGACACCAGCAAAAACAGACAATCCAGAATGTTCTGTGGCGATATTGTTAATCAATTCCATCATGTTGACGGTCTTGCCAACACCAGCACCACCAAACAGTCCAACCTTGCCACCTTTTGCAAATGGGCAACACAGGTCAATCACCTTGATCCCTGTTTCCAGCAATTCTTCTGCAGGGCTCAAATCTGTGAATTTCGGGGCCTCACGGTGGATGCTCCATCTTTCATCCGTTTTGATATCGCCCAACTCGTCAATGGGCTCACCCAGCACATTCATGATGCGCCCTAATGTTGCTTCACCGACAGGCACAGAAATCGGAGCATCTGTATTATCCACTTCCAGACCTCGTCTTAATCCATCCGTAGACCCAAGCGCGATTGTTCTCACAACACCATCCCCTATTTGCTGCTGCACTTCCAGCGTCGTACTGACACCTTCTCCCTTGACCAGCAAAGCGTCATATATCTTGGGGATTGATTCACTCGGAAATTTCACATCGACCACGGCGCCGATGATTTGTATGATGTTTCCAGAACTCATTTTTTTAGTTCCTCTTTAATAATGTTCTCAATTTTTAGTTCCAAAATTCTATATCCTATCTACTTTTATTCTTAGTAGGTGGTAGTTAGCATTTAGTAGGTAGGTAACTGTGAGTACCACCTACTACCTACCACCTACTAGACTGCTGCTGCACCACTAACGATTTCGGATAATTCCTGTGTAATCGATGCCTGTCGTGCCTTGTTATAGACCAGCTGCAAATCATCAATCAATGTACCTGCATTATCAGAAGCACTTTTCATCGCGACCATGCGTGCTGCCTGTTCACTTGCAATATTTTCAACCACACCCTGATATACTAATGACTCAATAAATCGAGTTAATAAGTGATCAAGAACTTCCTTCGCATCTGGCTCGTAGATGTAATCCCAGTGATGTTTCAGTTCTTCTTCATCACCGGCTTGTACTGGCAAGAGTTGCTCAAATAAGGGTTCTTGTGTCATCGAATTGATAAATTTGTTGAAGATCAGATATAGCCGATCGATCTTTCCTTCGTTAAAAGCATCCAGCATTATCCTTACTGTACCAATCAAAACATCGATTGTTGGTTTATCGCCCAGGTGGGTCGATTGACCAATAATCGATCCGCCAATACGATTAAAAAAACTAACTGCTTTGGAACCAATCAGGCACATATCAATGCCGATGTCCTTATCATTCCACTCTTTCATGCGATTTACGGTTTCACGAAACAGGTTTGAATTCAGACCACCACACAGACCACGATCACTGGAAACAATGATGACACCAACCCGTTTAATCTCCTTACGTTCGCCCAGATAGGAATGCTTATACTCAGGATTGGCACTCCCCAGGTGTGCAATGACATTACGAATCTTGTCGGCATATGGCCGGGCTGCTCTCATTCGTTCCTGAGCCTTACGCATCTTACTGGCAGCGACCATCTCCATCGCTTTGGTAATTTTTTGCGTATTTTTTATACTGGCTATTTTGGTTCTTACTTCTTTTGCAGAAGCCATTTACATGTGTCTCATCTTTAATTAATTCAATTATCAGGTTCAATTAATAACGGGAATTACCATGAATGATTTTTCTTGAAGTCTTCTATACTTTCCTTGAGTGAAGCTTCAATTTCATCGTTATAATCACCACTTTCATCGATCTGTTTCATCAGATCTGCACGCGCACTATGCATAAAACTGTGTAGTGCTTCCTCGAAAGCAATTACCTTTTCAAGTTCAACATCATCCAGAAAACCATATTCAGCTGAAAACAGACTGACAGCCATTTCAGAAATACTCAGTGGGGAGTATTGTCTCTGCTTCATCAACTCCATCACGCGCTGACCGCGTTCCAACTGCGCGCGCGTCGCATCATCAAGATCTGACGCGAACTGGGCGAAAGCTGCCAATTCACGATATTGGGCAAGTGCCAGGCGAATACCACCACCGAGTTTTTTAATGATCTTGGTTTGCGCGGCACCACCCACACGAGACACAGACAGACCCGCGTTTATTGCGGGACGGAAACCGGAGTTAAATAAGTCAGTTTCCAGGAATATCTGACCATCGGTAATAGATATGACGTTGGTCGGCACGAAGGCAGATACGTCACCCGCCTGTGTTTCAATAATCGGTAAAGCGGTCAGTGAGCCCGTTTGGCCCTTGACCTTCCCGTTGGTAATTTTTTCAATGTATTTAACGCTCACACGTGATGCACGTTCCAACAGGCGCGCGTGCAAATAGAACACATCACCAGGATATGCTTCACGACCTGGCGGACGTCTCAATAATAGTGAAATCTGACGATAGGCCCAGGCCTGTTTGGTTAAATCATCATAAATAATCAGTGCATCTTCGCCAAGGTCACGGAAATACTCACCCATAGCACAGCCAGCATAAGGCGCAATGAATTGTAGTGCTGCAGAATCCGAGGCACTTGCTGAAACCACAATGGTATGTTCCATCGCACCATGCTCTTCCAGCTTGCGAATTACCGCTGCAACTGAAGAAGCTTTCTGCCCAATCGCGACATAGATACATTTAATACCAGTGCCCTTCTGATTGATGATGGTGTCCACGGCAACAGCCGTTTTACCTGTCTGACGATCACCAATAATCAATTCACGTTGCCCACGACCCAAAGGCACCATGGAATCAATGGATTTAAGTCCGGTTTGTACAGGCTGGTCAACAGATTTTCTGGCGATAACACCCGGGGCAATCTTCTCAACCGGAGAGCTTTCTGTGGCATTAATATCACCTTTACCATCAATCGGATTGCCCAGTGCGTCTACAACACGACCCAGTAATTCCCTGCCCACAGGTACCTCAAGAATACGTTGCGTACACTTGGCCGTATCACCTTCAGAGATGTGTTCGTAGGGCCCCAAGATAACAACGCCCACTGAATCACGTTCCAGGTTTAATGCCAGGCCAAAGGTATTGCCGGGGAACTCAATCATTTCACCTTGCATGGCATCGCTCAAACCATAAATTGTTGCAATCCCATCTTTTAAACTAACCACGGTACCTTCGGTACGGGCTTCGGTTTCAAGATCCAGACCCTGTATTTTCTTCTTAATCAGATCACTGATTTCTGTTGCACTGATGGACATGCTTATTCCTCATCTACCATTTTTTTCGTTTATACCGCTATTAAATTTTATACCCGCTAATTCGTCATCTGCATCGCCAATGCTTTCAGGCGACCTCTTATCGATGCATCAATGACTGTGTCACCTGCCCGAATTACCACACCACCAATCAATGAATCATCGACATCGTTGCTGATTTCAATTTTTCGACCCAAACGTTTTGCCATCAGCTCTGAGATTGTGGCCTGTTGTTCTGGTGCCAGTTCATAGGCTGAGGTCACACTAATTTCAATCACACCTTCGGCTTCAGCTCGAAGTTGCTCATACAATTTGTTTATTTCAGGGATGATTGTCAGCCGTCCAGCATCCGCAAGCACCTTGACCAGGTTGTTGCCTGTTTCACTTAAGGCCTCACCACACACCCCAAGTATAAAATCAGATAATGCTGCCGCATCCATCTTTGGATTCCCTAGCACCGCTTTCATTTGGGCATCAGTCACAACTGTTTCAAGCAGCCCTAACATTTCAGACCATTCAGTTAACTTGTTCTCTTCACTTGCCGTTTCAAACACGGCTTGAGCGTAAGGTCTGGCTACTGTTGTATTTTCCTGCATTCCCTTCGTTTACCTTAAAGTGTGCTTATCAAATGTCGATTTACAGGCTAGCACTGATTTTATCCAGCACTTCATTATGCGCATTTTTATCAACTTCCCTCATCAAAATTTGCTCAGCTCCGGCAATTGCCAGGGCAGAAACTTCAGCACGCAGTGAATCTTTTGCCAGCTGGCGCTCCTGATCAATCTCGACTCTTGCTGCTATAAGAATGCGTTCACCTTCAATGCGAGCATTGTCCTTGGCCTCTTCAACAATCTCATCATGACGTTTTTGTGCCTGATCGATAAATTCCCTGGATTTTTCTTTGCCTTCACGCAATATTTCAGCTGACCGTTTCTCTGCAAGCTCAAGCTCATGATGACCTTTTTCTGCTTCAGCAAGACCATCTGCAATCTTCTTCTTACGTTCGTTCAAAGCATTCATGATAGGCGGCCAAACATACTTCATGGTGAAAACCACAAACAGGAAGAAAGAGATCGATTGGCCGATTAATGTCGCGGTAATATTCATACTTGACCCTCTGTATCCGGTTGCATGTTTCTAAGCAGCAGTTAAGCAGCGACTGCGAACAGTATGTACAATGCAATACCCACAGCAATCATCGGCACCGCATCGACCAGACCCATGACGATGAAAAACTGTGTGCGTAACATAGGGATCAGTTCGGGCTGACGAGCAGCACCTTCCAGAAAACGACCTCCGAGAATACCGATACCGACAGCAGCGCCCAAAGCGCCCAGCCCCATCATCAGACTACCAGCGATGTACATTAATGCTTGTTCCATTGTTTGTCTCCTCTCACTTATTTTTAAAGAGTAATGCTGAAAATAATAATTTAATGCTTATGCCTTTTCTTAGTGATACTTTACTTAATGATGCTCCTGATGTGCCATCTCCATGTAGACGATCGTTAGCGTCATGAAGATAAACGCCTGCAAGGTAATAATCAGAATGTGAAAGATGGCCCAGCCCAATTGTAAAATCCCGCCAAATATTCCCATCCCCCAACCAGCACCATACATCATGGCAATCAAGATAAAGATGGTTTCACCCGCATACATATTGCCAAATAATCGTAAAGATAATGATATCGGTTTGGCGATAAGGGACACACCTTCTAACACCAGATTGACGGGCATTCCCCATTTACCAAAAGGCTGAAAGGCCAATTCACCAAGGAATCCACCGAGACCTTTGATCTTGATGCTGTAATAAATCATCAGAAAGAACACGGCAAAAGCCATACCGAAGGTAATATTTGGATCGGTGGTCGCAACCACTTTAAAATAAACATGATGTGGATCCATTCCAAAGACATGATGACCAATTTGTTGCGCTATCATTGGTAACCAGTCCACTGGCACCAGATCCATCAAGTTCATCAGGAACACCCAGCAAAAGATGGTCAAGGCCATAGGCGCAACTAAATCATTCTTGGCACTGAATGAACCTCGAACACTGTCGTCAACAAATTCAACAATCCACTCGACAAAATTTTGTAGCCCGCCAGGGACTCCAATGGTTGCTTGCGTGGCTGCCTTACGAAAAAAGTAGAGAAAAAACAGAGCAAGAAAAGTAGACCAGCCGAGAGAATCAAGCTGTAAGGCCCAGAATCCCATCTCCTTAATCTCTTCAGCGTTGCGTGCAAGGCCCCATGAACCATCCGCATGCTGACCGAAGGTCAGGTTGGTCAGGTGATGTTTAATGTATGCAGTTGAAGTTAAGCCTTCAGAAGCCATTCAAAATATCTCAATTATTATTAGATCTCTTTGTCCAGTTTTTACTCAAACTGGCCAATCCTGCCATATTTACAGTCATTATCAGTATGTACGTCGCAAATAATGAAACCACGTGCAATGGCTTTACCAGTACAAAGCAAAGCGCAAATATCACCACGGTAAGTAACAGTTTCATGGTCTCGCCGTAATAAAACAGCCTTGCAATTGCAAATGGATTTTCCTGATCCATGTCCCTGAACACACATATGATGAAATAAATATTCGGCAAAATGTAAACCGCGCCGCCTAGTAACACCGAATAGGCTGACACCAGTCCACTATATATGTATGACAGGAGCGCTATCACAACCGTAATGATTAGCAGAACATAAACTAATCTAAATGCAGCGGTTCTGTTTTTTATTATTTCTCTATTACCGCTCAACCACTGCTTCTCCGAGATTTAGCAACTGTCGAAGCCAGTCTTCGGAATTACTCCATGCCACTAAATTGGAGCTGAAAAGCTGGTTCCTCCAGCGTAAGACGGCTGATTATAATCAGCTAAGCATGGCTTATCAACGGCGATTATGAATAAAACACATTAATTGTTGATATATACCCAAACTACCTGGAAATGCAGGATTCAGAGCTCAGCTAGTTTGGGTATAAGACTGTACGTGAACGATCAGTTACTTTATTCTGGTCAATATTCCGTTTAGTTCGTCCAGAGAATGGTAGCGAATCTCCAGGATCCCCTTACCGCTTTTGTGATGCTTAATAGC
>JACZSJ010000074.1 GCA_022574295.1 Pseudomonadota bacterium | reverse complement strand
TATAGGGATATACGCTCTAGCTCACCGGATCAGGGATGAGCCTGTGAGCGACGCGTAAGCGTTAATAAACAATTTGGGGAGTCGCAGACCAAGACATTCGGGCGTGTACGACCAAGGACATAGGTAACAAAAAAGTACAGGATTCCCGTTTTCACGGGAATGACGTGTGTTGATTGTATTGACTAGATTCCCAATCAAATTGGGAATGACGATAAGGTGTTACTGGGTCGCTCTTTGATATTCATATCACCGCGACATTAGTGCATCCATGCACGTCATACCGGCTCTCGGCTTTGGCTTCCTGCGTCGCTCTACCGACTACATCCATGTAGTCGAAGGCCAGTATGACGATGGATCGCTCGGGAACGACAAATAAGAAAAACTAACCTTAATCCTTCAGGAACCGATTGATATTCAAATCATCTGAACAGTGTATAAGAACAGGTTCATAATACTGTTCAAAAGACTCTAATAAAGGATAAACTAACACAATCATGAATACCGCACCAATAGACATACATATTACCCAGATCAAAGATACGCTGGATAAAATTGTCGAAGAGATCAGTCATGTTATTCTTGGCAAAGAAAAGGCCATACGCTTGTCACTGACTTGTCTATTGGCTCGCGGTCATTTGCTGATTGAAGATTTACCCGGCATGGGAAAAACAACACTGTCTCACGTTCTCGCTAGTACTCTGGGTCTTGACTACCAGCGTATTCAGTTCACCAGTGATCTTCTCCCCGCTGATATTCTTGGTGTCTCGATTTTTAACCGTGAGTCCAGTAGCTTCAGCTTTCATCCAGGGCCGATATTTAGTCAATTGATTCTCGCCGATGAAATTAACCGCGCAACACCTAGAGCACAAAGTGCCTTGCTTGAAGCCATGGAAGAAAGCCAGGTGACTGTAGAAGGAAATACACGTGCCCTACCAAAGCCATTTTTTGTGATTGCGACCCAAAATCCTTCAAATCAGGTGGGGACATTTCCATTACCGGAATCACAACTGGATCGATTTACTATGCGTATCAAGTTAGGTTATCCGAACAATGAGGCCGAACGAGAATTATTGAAAGGCAGCGATCGTCGACAATTGTTGAAGAATATCTCCCCAACGATAGATCCAGAACAATTAATTGCAATGCAAGTACAAGCAGAATCCATTCATGTTGCAGAGGCATTACTGGATTATTTACAGGACTTGCTAGATTACAGCCGATGCAGTGCTGATTACACCAATGGGCTTTCTCCGCGCGCTGGCCTGGCAGTGCTTCGGTGTGCCAGAGCGTGGGCATTGGTACATGGTCATCCACAAGTGCTGCCGGAAGACATACAACAGGTCTTACCTAGCATCATCAGTCACCGACTCAATAGAGTTCAGAATAATGGACAGACAACACAGGAAGACGATGCTGCCCACTTAATCAAACAAGTACCTATCCCCTGATGCCAGAAACCGTTGTCCTTGAGCAATACCCTTTTTCTGTCCGTCGAACAACAGCAGAAAACAGGGCGATTAAAAAAGAACGGGTTTACATTATGCCCACACGACATGGCGCGGTTTTCGGACTGATGTTATTTGCGATGGCCATCGGTGCTATTAATTACAACAACAGCATGGCTTACATTCTTACCTTCCTCCTCAGCTCTCTGTCCCTTGTCACGCTATTACATACCTGTAAAAACCTTGCGGGCATACTAATAAACCAGGCGATTGCCTCACCCGTTTTTGCCGGGGAGCTGGCAAAATTTCCATTAATACTGGATAACCGAAATGGTCAACTTCGTCTTTCTATTTCTTTCATTAAAGCAAAAGAAAAGTGGCAACTGCTTGCGGACGTTCTAACCTCAACTGGAAATGAAATTCCAATCGCATCTTGCGATGTTTGTACGAATACATTTAATCGTGTTGAGTTACCTGTTAAATCTGAACAACGAGGACTGCTCTATGCGGGCCGTATCAAGATATTCACTACATTTCCCCTGGGCTTGTTCAAAGCCTGGTCATATATCGATATGAAACAACCCTGTCTGGTTTATCCTAACCCTGCAGGCCAAAGCACTTTCCCACCAATGAAACTAACCGAGGCCATTGGCATTCAGGGAAATGCTTCGGGAACGGATGATTTTATTGGCTTTCGAAATTATCAGAAAGGTGACCCAATCAAGGATATTGCCTGGAAAGCCTATGCTCAGCAGAAAGGATTATTTATAAAACGATTTAGTGGTTCTGGTGTAGACAAACTCCACTTGAGCTGGAATGATGTTTCCACCCTGCCTGATATCGAAGCGCGGCTTTCACAGTTGTGCCTCTGGGTTATTGAGGCAGAATCACAATCCCTACAATATAGTCTCGAACTCCCTGAGGTTTTTATTGAAATCGGCCATGGGGATGAACACCTGCACCACTGCTTATCTGCCCTATCTCAATACGATATAAAGAATGAGAACTTGAAAAAATAATTCTACGGCAATGAATCATAAACAGGCAGTGGATAACATCCCCATAAACAGCCTTTACTGGTTAGAGGGAGGATTGGTTCTAGCCACACTTCCTCATAGTCTGAGGATCCCTTACTGGATCATGCCACTTTTCATGGTGCTTTGTGTATGGAAACTCTATTTATCTCCTCAAAATTCTTTAAAAGAAATAAAATTTTCTGTAACGAAGATCTGTATATTTTTTCTTATGGTCATTAGTGTCATCGGTATTTATTATCATTTTGGCACTCTTCTTGGTCGCAAAGCGGGCGTTTCATTACTAGTATTGCTGGCAGGATTTAAAATCTTTGAAATCAAACAAGCACGGGATTTTTATGTTAGTTGTTTTCTTGGTTACTTTCTAGTTGTAACAAATTTTCTATACACACAAACCATTGGTACTGCTATTTACATGGCTTGCACTGTTTTAGTGATGACGCTCAGTTTAGTATTGTTTAATGACACCCAGGGAAAATTATCTGCCAAAGCTTCAGGTAAAATCGCCGCAACATTATTGCTGCAATCTATCCCTGTTATGCTTGTTTTGTTTGTATTATTTCCGCGGATATCAAACCCTCTCTGGGGTATGCCAGATGATGCCCATACAGGTTTAACCGGCATTGATGATGTGATGTCCCCCGGTAGTATTAGTCAACTGATACTAAGCAATGAAGTTGCTTTTCGAGTTGATTTTAAAAATGAACCGCCGCAACAGTCGCAACTCTATTGGCGTGGCCTGGTGCTCTTGCACACAGATGGGAAAACATGGAGCAGAGGAGACTCTGAGCATCATACTGCTGTGTCATTACAAACAATGTCTGATCCCGTTAGCTACACCATTACTCTAGAGGCCCATAATAAAAAATGGCTCTATGCGCTTGATATGCCAGACCAAAATCCACAACTGGAGGCAAACCAAAGCTGGATGACGTCTGATTTTCAATTGCTTACTAAAAATCCAGTAACGCGAAGAACACGTTATGACGTAACTTCCTATTCGAAATACAGAATAACTGAATTATACGATGGTGAATTACAAACTGCCCTGCAACTACCACAGCAACTCCATGGTAAGACAAAAGCACTGATTCACCAGTGGCAGAATGAAGGCCTGTCAGAAAACCAGATCATTGATCGCGCATTAAGATTATTTAATGAAGATGAGTTTTATTACACCTTGCGTCCTCCTCTTCTGGAAAACGATCGTGTCGATGAGTTTCTGTTCGAAACAAAACAGGGTTTTTGTGAACACTATGCAAGTGCCTTTGCTGTCATGATGAGAGCGGCGGGGATTCCTGCGCGTATTATACTTGGTTATCAGGGTGGCGAATATAACCCTGTTGGGGATTATGTTATCGTTCATCAACGAAATGCACATGCATGGACAGAAATCTGGAGACAAGGACAAGGCTGGACACGTATTGATCCAACTGCAGCAGTCTCACCATTACGAATAATAGAAGGAATTGAAAGTGCATTGCCCAATGATATTCTAGATGTTCCATTTATCTTTAGTCAAAACACTCTGGCCAAAAAATTATGGCAGCGCTTTGCATACCGATGGGATGCGATTAACAATCAGTGGAACCAATGGGTCATCAATTATGGACCAAAAAAACAGAAAGAATTTCTTGGTAAATTCGGATTGCGGGATATCAACTGGAGCAGCATGATTTTTCTAATCATGGCGTTTACTACTGTGATCCTCCTTTATCTGACCTTCATGCTTTTGAGGATATCACCTCAAAACAAAGACCCGGTTAAAAACTTATACAATCAATTCTGCAAAAAATTATCACATTGTGGAATCCATCATGATGTGTACGAGGGGCCCGTTGATTTTGCAAGGCGTGCCGCATTAAAGAGAGGTGATCTGGCACGGCAGATCAATGACATAACGGATATTTACATAGCCATAAGGTATGGTTCCAATAACGCCCAGATACCCTCGCTTCAGGAACATGTTCGATCGTTCAGGCCATCAACTAACTGATCCTTCAAGCATTAAATTGTAATTGATGCAATCGCGCATAAGCACCATCTTTTTTGATCAATTCAGCATGTTTGCCTGTTTCAACAATCACACCATTATCAATCACAATAATACGATCTGCCTTTTCTATGGTTGATAGCCGGTGAGCAATGATCAGACATGTCCTGCCTTCTTTGACCTCTTCCAGCGCCAACTGGATCTGTCTTTCTGAATAAGTATCCAACGAGGAGGTTGCCTCATCCATAATCAGCACCGGAGCATCCTTGAGTAGTGCCCTTGCAATGGCTAATCTTTGACGTTGCCCACCGGAAAGCTTCAGACCTTTTTCTCCAATGATCGTATCAAACCCATCCTGAAGATCTTCAATAAACTCTAATGCGTGTGCCGCCCTGGCAGCAGCAATGATTGACTCTTCGCTACTGCCACTCAAGCTACCGTAGGCAATATTATTTCTGACAGTATCGTTAAACAGAACGACATCCTGACTGACCAATGCAATATTTTGGCGTAATGATTTCAGTGAAATATCTTTGATGTTCTTTCCATCCAGTAGGATATTCCCTTCAGTCACTGAATAAAAAGAAGGAACCAGGTTTGCCATCGTTGATTTACCACTACCAGACGCACCCACCAAAGCAATCGTTTCACCGGGTTTAATGTGTATGGTAATATTACTCAGTGCGTTTTGATCGCTACCTTCGTAACTGAAATTCACACCACAAAATTCTATTTCACCCTTTACTCTTTCCAGCGTTTGTTTGCCAGCATCCGGTTCAATTAAGTGATCCAATAGGGCAAAAACACTCTCGCAAGCAGCAAGGCCTTTCTGCAGATTCTCATTTACCTTGGCTAACCGTTTTATCGGATTTAACAACATGGCCATCGCAGTAAAAAATGAAGTGAATTCCCCAACACTAATTTCATTGGCTGATGCCTTTTGAATAGAGATATAAATGATGACAGCTATAGCAACTGACGTAATTATCTGAATCATCGGGCTACTTGCTGCTGCAGCCATGGAAAATTTCATCGAGTACCTGCGATTGGCATTGATAACTTCCTGGAACCGGTGTACTTCCTGTTCCTTACCATCATAGAGTTTGACTAATTTATGTCCGTTGATACATTCACTCAATACATGATTAATATCGGCCATGGTATCCTGAACCTTACGGCTCATTTTTCTTAGACGTTTGCGAATGACTAAAACGACCACCGTAATGAAAGGCGCGCATACCATTGCAACCAATGTCAATTTCCAGTCGATATAAAACATCCACCCCAAAAGGCCAACGATAGAAAGTGAATCACGCACGATGGTCGTAATTGCATTCGTTGCCGCCTCTTTAATTTGAGTGACATCAAAGGTAAATTTTGACAACAGACTGCCTGAGGACTGATTATCGTAATAACTGCTGGATAATGACAAAATTTTGATAAACATTTCCTGCCTGAGGTCCATAATAACTTTACTCGACACCCAGGCTAGGGCAACGCCACTGGCATAAGCAGCGAGACCTCTAATGGTAAAGAGCAAAACAAATAGAACAGGTATCCATTTCATTGTTACGGGGTCTTTTTCAACAAATGCACCATCCAGCATGGGTTGCATCAGGGCGGGCAAGGCGGGAGCAGAAAGTGCCAATATAAGCATACTGACAATGGCTATCATGAAAGTACGCCAGTAAGGTATCACGTATCGCAACAGGCGCTTGTATAAACGGGCATCATTACCAGTCACTGGCATCTCTATTTTCCCTGAAAAATAATTGTTATATATAGATATTTTTGCATTAAACCAAAAGTATCGCCCGACAAGGAGGTCAGGTCAAAATCAAAAACTTGAGGTTTTTGATTTTGAAAGAAACATAGAAATCGCATTTTTGTGCTTCTTCGCTTTGTCTAGCCCAATTTATAGACCTGGGCTGGCCCGATATAGCCCGGCCATTAATATAGAGAGTATACCGTAATCGCAATTTTGCTTGATGTTCTGACAACAATATCGTAATAAATAACCACATCAAAAATGGAATATAGTATAAATGTCTAAAGAACACCCAATCGTTGCAATAACTGGCTCTTCTGGGGCAGGTACCAGCAGTGTCAGAAATGCTTTTGAAATTATCTTCAGTCACGAAGGAATCACACCTGCGTTTGTCGAAGGTGATAGCTACCATCGGTATAACCGTCAGGAGATGGATGATGCTGTCAAGGCAGCTGAACTGGAAGGAAAAAACATTACTCATTTTGGTCCAGAAGGTAATTTATTCGAGGAACTGGAGGCTTTGTTTCGTGAATATTCAGAACACGGCACAGGCCATCGCCGATATTATATACACAATGACGCAGAGGCTGCATTACATAGTTCACCACCCGGCACGCTGACAGAATGGAATGATCTACCGGAAAATACAGACTTGCTTTTCTACGAAGGCTTACATGGAGCTATCGTTACTGACACCGTGAATGTTCATCAGTATGTAGACTTACTAATCGGTGTCACCCCCATCATTAATCTTGAATGGATGCAGAAGATTCATCGTGACAAAGAAATCAGGGGTTACTCCCCGGAAGATGCGACAGAATTAATACTAAGTAGAATGCATGACTACACACATTACATCACGCCACAATTCTCCAGGACTGATATTAATTTCCAGCGTGTTCCTACTGTCGATACTTCAAACCCGTTCGCTGCAACTAAAGTTCCAACCAATGATGAAAGCTTTGTCGTTATCCATGTTAGAAATCAGGAAAAAATTAAAGTCGATTTCCAACAATTAATGAAGATGCTGAGTGGATCATTTATGACAACACCTAATACAATTGTTGTCCCTGCGGGAAAAATGATTTTTGCCATGCAATTAATCACAGATCCATTAATACAGGACCTGATGAATAATAAAAAACCCCGTTAACAAGACTGTATAATTAAACACTCAAAGAAATAAAGGAACAGATAGCCCGTGCGTACAATATTGATACTCAATCCGAAAGGGGGTTGTGGCAAAAGTACAATTGCAACAAATATTGCTGGATATTTCGCAATGCGAGGTAAGAATGTTTCGCTTGCCGATTGTGATCAGCAATGTTCCAGCAATGACTGGCTTGCGATAAGGCCAGAACATCTGGCCAGAATTAATCATGTGCCACTGAAGAAAGGCAGGCTACATGTCCCCATCGATACAGAAATACTCATATTGGATACACCAGCGAGTATTCACGACAAAAAGATGGTTAAAATTCTTCGTGTGGCACAAACAATGATCATTCCTGTTTTACCCTCAGCTATCGACATACGTGCTGCAGAAAGATTTCTCAAAGATCTAATCAAGCTAAGAAGGAAAACCGTTAACAATAAAATTAAAATTGCGACTATTGCAAACAGGGTCAATGAAATGACGATAGCGGCTGATAAAATTGAAGACTACCTTGATAATATCAAGCTACCTAATGGTAGAAAGATTCCATATATGGCTTTACTTCGTGCTACCCAAAACTATGTTCATGCTGCTGAACAAGGAAAAACAATATTTGAACTGGCACCTTCCAGGACATACTATGATCGAGAGCAATGGAAACCATTACTTAGATGGTTAAACAGTAAAAGAAGTCTGCCTTAAGTTTTACGATAATCTTCTTGCCACATTAATTAAAATAATATTATTCAAATATCATGTCATACAAGATCACTATTGACTCGAGCAAGGAATCATTTCCTGCAGGCAATAATGAAACTATTCTTGAGTCCGCACTCAAAAATGGGCATAGCTTTCCTTATGGTTGCCGCAATGGTGCCTGTGGATCGTGCAAAGGGAAATTGATTAAGGGAAATATACATTATCAAAATGAAGTAACGGGAATATCTGAACAAGAAAGCGAAGATGGTTATGCCCTCTTTTGTCAGGCCATCCCAGAATCTGATGTCATTATCGAAGCAAAAGAGATTGATCGCGTTGGTGATATATCAATTCGCAAATTACCCTGCCGCGTGACAGAGATTGAAAAACTCAATCATGATGTGATACGCCTTTACTTAAAATTACCCTCCAGCGAACGTCTACAATTCCTTGCTGGACAATATATCGACCTGTTATTACGTGAAGGTAAAAAACGGTCATTCTCACTGGCAAATGCGCCGCATAATGATGACACGCTGGAATTACATATCCGTCATTATAAAGGTGGTTTGTTTTCCGAATATGCCTTTCACGAATTGAAAGAAAGTACGCTGCTTCGATTTGAAGGCCCGCTAGGGACTTTTTTTCTCAGGGAAGATTCTGATCGCCCCATCATCATGGTTGCCGGCGGTACTGGCTTCGCCCCCATCAAAGGCATCATCGAACATGCATTACATCTAGGCGATCAACGCCAGATTCATTTCTACTGGGGCGCCCGCAAGGAAGAAGATCTCTATTTGAATCAACTTGCGCAAACCTGGGCCGACGAACACGACCACATCTTGTATACCCCGGTACTTTCAGAAACAGACAAAGCAGACGAGTGGCAAGGAAGAACCGGTTTTGTCCATAACGCTATTCTTGAAGATATTGAAGACCTGTCAACATACGAAGTCTACACCTGCGGCCCACCGCCGATGGTCCACGCAGTCCTGGATTCCTTTGTAGAACGCGGCCTCTCCGCAGAATACATCTACTCAGATTCGTTTGAGTTTGCCACGAGTTGATTGATTTCGTCGCTCCTGTGCCTCCTGCACCCTCGACATTAGTGCTTCCATGCACGTCGCCTTTTACCGGCGAGTTCAACACTTTTTTTACCCAGAAACTTTTTAATATTCGTTTCGCCTCTATGGCGAGTTACTTCTTGTTACTCACCCCACAAGAAGTAACCAAGAAAGACGGTGCCCGAATACCTTGACCTGCGGTTTCCCAGCCTGCTCGCCATTGCTAACACGTCGTTCAAATTTGCATCCATGCTCAGTTGAACTAAAAATCACATCCCTGTGATTTTTACGCTACCAATGGCGATCAGCCCGGCAAGGTATAACGGGATTTATCACTTGTTAACGACCGACTTAGGTATTTGTTTATATGACAATGCATGAGCAGAAAGTCTAAAAAATCAAGCCCGTGAGCAAAATCAATACTATGGGGTCCGATTAAAGCCCTACGTTTTAATATTGCATTATTTAGCTCAGCAAGGTTTTATTTTATAGCGTTCGTTATTAACAGCCATTTTTGGAGGGAAATTTGATGTCCGGTATTTTCATTTTCTACTCCCTTAGATCAGGCAACCACTAGTTGCTCAGCATAGATCGGTTTTTATATATATACCAATTTGATTGTCTGGGTGTTGTTAATCCCCCTTATATCAAGCCGAGGAAGGAAGTAGTGATAGGGATATCTGCACAGGACGTGCAGATAAGCGGCTCCATGACAGGATGTCATGTAGGCGCGACCCCGTGAGCACTACATTCTTACGAGGGAAGCCGAAGGCCATGATATTGGGGTGCCCTTTTTCTTCGTACCTTCTTTTTGGGTATGCAAAAAGAAGGTACTCGCCGGCTAAAGGCGAAATAGAAACTAAAAAGAATGATGATATTAATTACTGGATACTGGCATTCGCCAGTATGACGAGAATGCGGGGCTGGATTCCCGCTTTCGCGGGAATGACGAATATTAAATGGATATGATTATATTAACGCGATCAGTGACCTCGCAGCACAGGGCAAAACCAACACTCAAAAGGAACTTCAAACTCCC
>JACZSJ010000144.1 GCA_022574295.1 Pseudomonadota bacterium | reverse complement strand
GCCTAAATCTATTAAAGTCACTGAGGAAGAACTGGAAAAAGCTATCACGCAAAATGAACTAGTAGTGCATTACCAGCCACAGATACATCTGTCATCCGGAAAAATAGTTGGGCTTGAGGCACTGGTCCGCTGGCAGCATCCTGAACATGGTCTGCTGCTTCCAGATGTTTTTATTCCTATGGCAGAACAAAAGAAAGAACTCATTGATCTTTTGACGTATTCGGTTCTGGACAATGTTCTTCACAATAGTACCTTGAAGAAAATCATAACATCGGATCTTAATGTTTCAATAAACCTCTCTGCCACGATGCTGCATGACCTTAGTCTGCCGGATAAGGTGTCAAAAATGCTAACAGAACACGACTTTGATCCTGACCGACTAATAGTGGAAATAACCGAGAGCGGTGCAATGGAAGATCCCGCATTAACGATGGATATCCTTACACGTTTACGCCTGAAAAATATCAGATTATCGATAGACGATTTTGGTACTGGTTTCTCATCTCTGGTACAGCTTTATCGAATGCCTTTCAACGAGATCAAGGTTGATAAGTCTTTTGTTATGAAGGCAATGGTTGACGAGGAAGCAGCGACCATTGTCCGAACAACGATTGAATTGGGTCACGGTCTGGGGCTTGAGGTGGTTGCCGAAGGCATTGAGGGAAAAGAGACCTTAGATTGGTTGAAAGAACTTGGTTGTGATATTGGTCAAGGCTACTTCATCAGCAGGCCTGTAGATGTTGACAACCTTGAAAGCTGGGTAAAAGAATACAGTAAGAAATAGAACCACTAAATTATAAGGAATAGTGGTAAATAGTCCATATCAATGCAACATACCCAGATAATCGACCACGATGACTCTGCCCCATCCCCTGACCTCATTAATTAACATTGAATGACTATCATCAGCATGGTGATTTTTCAGGCTCATATTGATAGTTACAAAACTTTACAATTAAGTTAAAAAAATCATCAAATAGATATTTTCCAGTTAATTCCCTTCACTAAGCTGTTCCTGACTAATAAAAGCCCGGGAGATTTCCCCCTGGCTTTGCATTGATTTATTACAGGAGGCATTCATGAAACAATTAAACATCCCAGTGCTAGTCACTGAACTGAAAAAAAGAATATCGTCTAATTTCCTGCCTGAGAATTCACCGGGTCTGGAGGAACAGCAAATCTACGGGATTATGCTTGCCACGATCGGGGCGTCTAAATCTACCAATTTTATAAATGTTATAGAAAGCATCATCAAAGAATCTGTTGATGACGAGACAATTAGCAACGCTGAATCTGCGGTAACATTTGTCAGGTCGAAAAATAAACACAATGATTTATATCAGTTGGGATCCGATATCGTTATTGAAGGGATTAATGAAGATGGTTTGAGTAGAACTCAGGGTCCGCATACAAAAGTGTCAGAAAAGGAATACAAAGGTGATATAGATTTTATGCTCTACTCACTGGCGGCTTCATTTGTTGTTGATTTTGATTACTACATCAATATCCGCGACCAATTAAAGCATGGAGACTATATTAGCGATATAGCTATCAATAGTACTATACGCATCGCAGCCAGCGTTCAAACGATTTCCGAGCTGCTTGAACAAAATACTAATCAAAAGATAAAAATTCTCATTGTTGATGATGAGGTCAGGCTGACACGTCTGCTCAAGCTAACTCTGGTTCGAACGGGTAAATTTGAGATAAGGACAGAAAATAGGGGATCTAACACCTTAAATGCAGCCCGTGCATTTAAACCTGATTTGATACTTCTCGACGTCATCATGCCAGACATGGGTGGTGACGAAATAGCTCGGCAGATAAGAGATGATGCGGAATTGTGTCATACAAAAATTATCTTTCTTACTGCACTCCTGACAAGAGAGGAGACAGGCAATATAGGGAAAAAGATTGGCGGTTATATGTGTCTTGCTAAACCTGTGAGGGATGATGATCTGATTTATTGCATCGATAAGCAAATACGTAAATTAATAGCTGCCTGATGTATTTTCCTGAGGTAATGGATGACAAGACCCGCGATGTCGATACGAAAGAAGGAAAAGAAGAACATCTACAGGGTGCTGAAGTGATACTCGTCGTCGAAGATGAACCACGGGTAAGAAAAGTAGCCATCCGTAATTTGAAGAATCTGGGATATAAAACCCTGGAGGCGGAAAATGCAGATATAGCCAGGATAATGATCGAGTCAGGGGAGCACATCGATCTGCTATTCAGTGATATTCTGATGCCGGGTGAAATGGATGGCCATATGCTGGCCATATGGACAGAGGAATACTATCCGCAGATAAAGATTGTCCTGACTTCAGGCTTCAGCAAGGCCAAAAAAGATGTCAGTAGCGATAAGGCACACCCGTTCCCCATTATAAGAAAGCCCTATTCCGTCAACATACTTGCAAAACAAATAAGAACTACGCTAACAAAATAATCATAATGTCTATCAGCATCGTCATATCTTTTATAATCGTATCTATAATGCATATTTTTCTATAATCTATTCTAGGACTCCTATAAATTCTGCTGCGTTCTAATAACGTTTTTGATGGGTAGGAGTCCCGCTTGTCAAGATTAGAAACAAATGTAATTTATTGCTAATTAATTGATATTTAAGCTAATAATAAATCCAGAGCACAGCCATTATTAAATGATCATGGCTGCGGACGGAGCTTACAAATCATTACAATCCTACTACAAAAATTAACAGAATAATCATCGTCCGATCACTTCCCACTTCTATACTTTCTTCATCAAATACAAATCCCAGACTTGCTGAAAACGTCTCATAAAATGATGGTGGCGGCACAAAGGGAGTTGCAGATTGTGCTATTCCGCGAATTCCTGTCTTGTTCACGAAAGGCATTATTTACCCCTGCGTCGAACTAATATACGATCTTCAATTGCCTGTTTCTTAATGGCCCCTG
>JACZSJ010000073.1 GCA_022574295.1 Pseudomonadota bacterium | reverse complement strand
TCGGGCGCAGCGAGAAAGCTGGGAGCCAACTGATTTTACTTAATATTTTCAACTTAAGATTTCTCCCGTTGGTCGAAATGACAACTTGATCAGAGGTTCCTTAACTTGATAAATTTCATGGTCATGCGATCACTTTCGCCGATCACTGAGTATCTATCTCGGTCTTCATCTTTTTCTCGATAGGTTGGGGGCAATGACCAGACACCTTTAGGATAATCTTTACTGTCCTTCAGATTGGCATTGACATCAGATTTTTTAACTAACTCAAACCCTGCATCCTCCACCATATTGATTAGATATGATTCTGGAACATAGCCTTTTTCAGCACTGGTCTTAACCTCACTTCCGGCATTTGCACGATGCTGAACGACACCTAAAATGCCACCCGGTTTCAGGACACGATTAAACGCTGCATAGATTTCTTCAACACCACCGTACCTGATCCAGTTGTGTGTATTTCTGAAGGTCACGACCATGTCCATCGAATTATCCGGCACCTCCGCCAGGTAACCCGTTTTATTAAAGATAACAATTTTCACATTGCCATAAATGTCAGGGTTTGCATCCAGAATCTCGATGTAATTAATGTGAATGTTCCGCAGATACTCCGTTGGGTGCGTGTCGCCAAAACTGGCAACGGTCAACTCACCATTATCTTTCAGTAAAGGTGCCAGTATCTCGGTATACCAACCCCGGCCAGGTAATATCTCTAACACTTTCATGTCTGCTTGCATGTTGAAAAACATGAGTGTTTCTTTTGGATGACGATAAACGTCTCTTGCGACATTCGCAGCATCACGATGTGTCCCTTGAATGGCACTATCCAGTTCGGTAGAAGAATCTCCAGCCATGACAATGGCAGGGATGGTGAGAGAAACAAATATTACAAAAACGGTTTTATAAAGTTTCATATTTTGGCTCATATGTTAATTATAGATTTTTTTAAACTAAGTTGCCCTAGAATGATGACTCTGGTTCCTGAAGGAACTCCGACTCTTCTTTGCTCGATTGACGACCTAGAATATCATTTCTATGTGGGTAACGACCAAAGCGGTCAATAATGGCTTTATGTTTCAACTCAAATTCGTAATTGGATTCCAGTCCGGCTGCCTTGAATAAGGCCAGCACAGATTCGTGTGCTTCTATTGATTCGCTGTGCATAAATGGCAGGTACAGAAAAGCTTTTTGTTGTGTCTCCAATTCCTGATCTGCTTTGGCCTGAATCGCTTCCTGTGCAAGGGCAAGGGCCTGTTCGTCGTAGGCGAATGCCAGCGGAGAATCGCGGTAGAGATTACGGGAGAATTGATCCAGTACAATAATCTCAGCCAGACGACCTAATGGAGTTTCTCGCCAGGAAGCTAATTTCCCCTGAATCGCCATGTGATGTGCAACTTCATATCGATCAGCAATCAGTTGATCAAAATCGGCGTCTTTCTTCCACCAGAATTTTTGGTTGGTTTCTTCAAACCAGAAATCTATGATGTCCTGAACGGAAACAACAGACTTATTCATCCTTATTCGAGTCAGATTTGTCCAGTTCAAGCGAGACAGAATTAATACAGTAACGTAAGCCGGTCGGTTGCGGTCCGTCTTCGAACACATGTCCCAAATGAGCATCACAGGCATTACACATCACCTCTACACGTTTCATCCCATGATTGGTATCAGTTTCTGTCTTGATCGCATCATCATCCAGTGCCTGGTAATAACTGGGCCAGCCGGAACCCGAGTCATATTTTGTTTCTGAACTAAACAGTGGATTACCACAGCATGAGCAATTATATATGCCCTTATCTTTGCATTGATAATATTTCCCGCTAAAGGCGCGTTCTGTGCCTTTTTGTCTACAAATTGAAATTTGATCCGCTGTTAATTTCTGCGTCCATTCTTCTTCGGTTTTATCAACACGTTGTTTGCTCATTAGCGATACCTTTTCTTATTTTTAATCTTTTAGAGTTTAATTCTCAGCTGCTTGCAGTGTATTGTCATTCCCGCGAAGCTTGTGCCGGCCTACGAGCCGGTAGCAGGAATCCAGTAGTTTGACTAGATTCCCGTTCCCACTTCGGCTTCCTGCATCACTCTACCACCTAAGTCCATTTAGATGTTCGCGGCAGTGACGATCAATACGCTGTTTGCTTACTGCAGTTCATTACAGTGCTGCACATAGTCACGTAACAAGCAGGCTAATGAGATAGAATGATTTCCCCATCATGAATACGGAAATTAGACAAGCTATCGGGCAAGGGTTCACCATCGTGACGCCGACCAAACGTCTCGGTCGGGCCTTGCAGCAGCAATACATTTCCGATCAGTTATCAGCCGAAAAGAAAGTCTGGGAAACGCCGGATATCCTGCCCTGGGCGGCATGGATGCTGCGGACCTGGGATGACTTCGCAGCGCAACAAAAAGATGTGCCCATGTTGCTAAACACCCAGCAACAAGAATGGGTTTGGCAGCAGATTGTCACTGATTCCAGTTTCGCAGAAGGATTATTACAACCAGCCGCTGCCGCATCGAAGGCATATGATGCCTGGGAACTTACCCGCCAATGGCAACTGGAGATTTTCCAGGAAGATCTCTGGTTGAACAAAGATGCCTTTGCCTTCCAGTCCTGGGCTAAAACCTATCAACAACATTGTAAAAAAAATGGCTGGCTGGATGCAGCAAGTCTTGAAGGCTATTTATTAAAGGATGTCTCACAGTGGGCGACGCAATCGGCAGCTAAACTTTGCTTGGTCGGTTTTGATGAATTGACACCCGTCCAGCAGTCACTGCTTCGTGCCCTGGAACAGGCAGGGTGTGAAATCAAACATTTTCAGGAACAAGTCGAAGCTGCTGAAGATACGGATATTAGCTGTACCACTGTTGTGGACACGCGACATGAGATAAGGGCCATTGCGCACTGGGCGAGAGAACAACTCACTATCGATGCCAATGCCTCGATCGGCATTGTCATCCCGGAACTGAATACCCTGCGCAGTGATATTGAAAATATATTTGATGATGTACTCACCCCGAGCAATCTTTTTTCCAACGACGGACAGGCGCACAACAATCGTCCTTATAACCTGTCTTTAGGTCAGCCCTTGGCCGACTATCCAGTGATTGAAGCCGCATTTGCCATCCTTGCTTTGCAAAGTAAAACCATTCCATTAGAGGATCTGGGGGCCTTATTACGTTCCCCCTTCCTCGGCGGTGCAGAGACAGAGATGATCGCACGCGCGCAACTGGATGCATGGTTAAGAGAGCAGGGAGAACCAGAAATCTTTCTGACTATCCTGCAACAGCGACTGGAAAAAAATAAATACTGGTCAGAACATTGCGCACAGTTAATAGAATCGTTAAAAAAATGGCGAGAGATTTTCCAGTCATTGCAGAATAAACAAAGCTGTACAGAATGGATTGAATCTTTTATCGCCCTGTTAAATGCGTTTGGCTGGCCGGGCGAGCGTCAATGCCAGGGGGATGAGTTTCAAACCATCGAAGCCTGGCGCGAATTGCTGGATCAATTTGCATCCCTGGATTCTGTCCTGGGAGATTCAGGCCCAGGAATGGGTTATGGCAAAATAAACTATCGCAGCGCACTTTCGCAATTACAACGTCTGGCCAGGGAACAAACTTATCAGGTCGAGACCGGTGAAGTCCCGGTTCAGGTCATGGGGCTTTTAGAAGCCGCCGGTATGCAGTTCGATCAACTCTGGGTCATGGGTTTACATGAAGAAGTCTGGCCATCTCCGGCAAGGGCCAATCCTTTTTTACCCATCAAATTACAAAGGCAGGAAAAATTACCCCATGCCTCTGCCGAGCGTGAGCTGGAATACGCACGGCGGATCACGGATCGTTTAGCAGCCTCGGCGAAGACAGTCATTTTCAGTACGCCTTTAAGTGAAGCGGGCAGAGAACTTCGACCAAGTCCCCTGTTAAAACAATATGCGACGAAAAAAATAGAACAATCATCAGAAATCAATTATGCCGCAACAATTTACGCATCAAGAGACATCGAACAATTAAATGATGAACAGGCACCGAAGGTGGAAGATGCGGAGACACAGACACCGAAAGCGAAAGATGCACATGTCAGTGGTGGTACAAGTTTATTTAAAGACCAGGCCGCATGTCCTTTTCGCGCCTTTGCCAGACATCGTCTTGGTGCAAAATCATTAGCTGAAGCAGACATAGGCTTAAGCTCGATGGAGCGCGGTCAACTCGTGCACGAATGTTTAGAATGTTTCTGGGGGAAAATCAGCACTCACCAGGAGTTGATTGATTTAACAGAAGGCGCACTGGCATTAAATATCAACCAGTGTGCTGCCAAGGTCATTAAACGTTTTAAGGCACAACATCCGTTCACGGCGACTGCACGATTTATGTTGATCGAACAAAACAGGCTGCAGACCGTCATGCATGAATGGTTATCTCTGGAAAGACAACGCCAACCATTTGAAGTCATCGAGAGAGAACAGGAACATATCTTCAAGATCGAAGGTCTGCGCATTCAAACCCGACTGGATCGTGTGGATAAACTCCCTGATGGAAGTCTGGTCATCATTGATTACAAGACTGGCAAGGTAAATCTTGCCAGCTGGATGGATGAGCGCCCGGACGAACCACAACTGCCACTCTACGCCATTATAGAAGAGGGACATATCTCTGCCGTGGTCTTTGGGCAGATACGACGTGGCGAAATGAAATTTGTTGGTCTGGCGGAAGACCCAGGTGGAGACAAGGACAAAGAAAATAAATCGGGCATTCCGGAAGTAAAGACATTATCAAAGTCCAGTATTAGTAAAGATTTTGAAAGTTGGCAGGGACTGTTCGATTTCTGGGATCAGAACCTGACAAAACTGGCGAAAAATTTTCGAGATGGTGATGCACGCGTGGACCCTTACAAAAGTAACACCTGTGATTATTGTGATCTCGGGTCCTTCTGTCGCATCAATGAATTGGCTCAAGGTTCAGAAAACTTAAGGGACCATGAAAATGAATAACATCGCGGATAGCAAACAACGCAAGACTGCGCTGAATCCAGAGCAATCTTTCATTGTGCGTGCCCCCGCGGGCTCAGGTAAAACTGAATTACTGATCCGTCGTTTTCTAAGGCTATTGTCTGGTGTTGAAACACCGGAAGAAATCATTGCCATCACCTTCACGCGCAAGGCTGCCGCAGAGATGCGTGGGCGCATTATTGCAGCACTTGACCAGGCCCGTAACTTGGCCCGTGGTGGTGAAGCCCCGGAAGATGAATACAAAAGAGAAACCTATGACCTGGCAGCAGAAGTACTCGAGCGAGACGAGACTCAACAGTGGCATTTACAGGATAACCCGGGACGTCTGCGAATACAGACTATTGATTCATTATGCTCAAGCATCACCCGACAAATGCCGATGTTGTCACAATTGGGGGCACAACCAGAGACCCTGGACGACGCCAGTGAGCTTTATCAGCAAGCCGCAGAGCGCACCATCATGGAACTTGAGAGTGGTGAAAGCTGGTCCGAAGCTATCTCTGAACTCCTGCAACATCTGGATAATGATCTGCCAAGGTTAAAACAATTACTGGCCGACATGCTCAGTCGCAGGGATCAATGGTTGCGACATGTCACCAATGGCAAGATCAGTCGCGAGGAACTCGATCAGGCCTTACATAATGTTGTCTCTGCAGCCTTAAGGCGCGTTCAAAAAGCCTTCACCGACAGCGAAGAACTCATCGGGTGTCTTCACTATGCGGCAAAGAATCTGCTTGAAGAAGATAGCGACTCTCTCATCACACAATGCGCCAAACTTGATGCATTACCCGCAGCCGATCCAGAGGCCCTGTCACAATGGCATGGACTCGCCGAGATCTTACTGACCAAACAAAACGAGTGGCGTAAAACCGTCAATAAAAATACCGGCTTTCCCCCAAGCGACAGCGAGAAAAATAACGGACACGAAAAAATCATCAAGGATCGATTCATACAATTGCTGGCAAGCTACGCAGACAATGAAGACTTATTAGAAGCACTGACAGACATAAGATGCCTGCCCGAAGTATGGACATCAACAGAAGGCGAGGACAGTTCCCAGAAAAATGAAACCCAGGAAAATAAGACATGGATCAACGACAGCCAATGGAACATTCTTCAGGTCTTGCCAACCTTGCTGGTCATGGCCGAGGCACAATTACGCGTGTTATTTTCAGAACACAGCAAGATAGATTTTACCGGGATAGAGCAATCCGCATTACAGGCCCTGGGCGGTGATGAACAGCCAAGCGATCTGGCCTTGCAACTGGATTATCGAATTCAACATATCCTGGTGGATGAATTTCAGGATGTCTCCGTCAGCCAGTATGAGTTACTGGAAAGACTCACAGAAGGCTGGAGTGTCAATGACGGGCGCTCACTGTTTCTGGTGGGCGACCCCATGCAATCAATCTACCGTTTCCGCGAAGCAGAAGTCGGTAAGTTTTTAAGCACGTTTAGCAATCATCGTTTGGGCCAGGTGCCACTAGAATCGCTGACATTGGAGACCAATTTTCGTTCGCTACAAGGTGTGGTCAACTGGGTGAACGATTCATTCATAAAAATACTTCCACAGCAAGAAGACATCGCTAACAGTGCCGTGAAATATTCGCCAGTGGTCGCAGCAGATGATTCAGGCGAAGGACAGGTCGTCATTCATGCTTTATTCCAGCATGAGTTCAATGATGCCCATCAGCAGGAAGCGAAACAAATATCTCATCTCATTCAAGAAATTCAGGAAGCGAATCAGAAGAATAAAAAGAACGTATCAATCGCCATCCTGGTACGTGGCCGACCACAACTGAATGCCATCATCCCGCATTTAAAGCAGGCCGAGATCCGGTTTCAGGCAGTCGACATAGAACGATTAGATCACCGTCCCGCGATTCAGGATTGCCTGGCCTTAACGCGGGCATTACTGCATCCGGCAGATCGTGTTGCCTGGTTGTCCATATTACGTGCCCCCTGGTGTGGACTTAGCCTGGCTGATCTGGATGTGCTTGCGGGCAAGCCACAGGGCGTCCCCGTCTGGGCATTAATGAATGATGAGTTGAGGATGAGAAAACTCAGTGAAGAGGGTCATGAAAGACTGTTGAAACTGAGGGAGAGTTTGACCAGGGCATTGGCAAACCGCCGGCGGAAATCATTGCGAAGAATGGTCGAGCAGGTGTGGATGGAATGTGGTGGGCCAGCGACACTGGAAGACGCCTCCGATCTGGAAAATGTTCAAACCTTCTTCGATGTCCTGCAGCAGGAAGAAGAAAGCAGTGATCTCAAATCACTGGCCAAACTGGAAAAGGCGGTCGAAGGGCTATATGCCGCTGCAGATGTGCAAGCCCAGAATAATGATCAAGATGTTTCAAGTGGAGTGAACCTGCAAATCATGACCATCCACAAAGCCAAAGGCCTTGAGTTCGATATCGTGATCCTGCCGGGGTTAGGGCGCGGTGGCAAGGCGGAAGACAAGCGTTTATTACTCTGGCAGGAACAGCAACGAGAAGATGGCGGCAATGATTTGTTACTGGCACCCATCAAGGAAACCGGGATTGAAGATGACAAGTTATATCGTTATCTGGAAATACTTGAAAAGACCAAACTCAAAAACGAAGAAGGGCGCCTGCTTTATGTTGCCGCAACACGCGCAAGAGAACAATTACATCTGTTCGGCACGACCAGACTGAATAGTGATAAAAAAGAAATAAAACCCCCAAAGAAGAATTCATTACTGGCAAAACTCTGGCCAGCGGTAGAAGCAAACTATCAATGGGTCTTTACATCAGGGCATAGCGACGTTGCAAGTAAACCAACCCTGGTTGTTGAAGCAGAAAACCGCATTCGTCGTCACCAGTCGAGTTGGTCAAGACCTTCCCCACCGGACAATGTGACTTGGCAAGAAAGTGATGTTGCTATAGCAGAAACTACAGAGAGTGACATTGAATTCGAATGGGCATCGGAGACCATTCGACATGTGGGGGTTGTGGTGCATCGTTGCATTCAACTGATGGCCGAAGACCAAAGCAATAACAATCACGTGTGGGATAAAAAACGCATACAAAGACAACGTGCCTGGTTTAGGCAGGCTCTAAAACGGCAAGGGGTAGGAGAAGAAGACATCCACTGGGCAAGTCAACAGGTAGAAGAAGCCCTGCTTAATATGATCAAGGATGAACGCGGCCAATGGCTGCTCTCCGCCGAGCATCAGCAACAAAACAATGAATATGCCCTGACCGGGGTCTATACTGGCAAGGTCGTCAGCATCAAGATAGATCGCACCTTTGTCGATCAAGACGGAACTCGTTGGATCATTGATTATAAAACCAGTCGTCACGAAGAAGAAGATGTCGATGCCTTCCTGGATCAACAGCAGGAACGCTACAAAGAACAACTGGAAAAATATGGGGCTTTGATGAAATCGCACGGAGATGAACCGATTAGATTGGGGCTTTATTTTCCCTTATTACAGGGTTGGCGGGAGTGGGAATATTAGGGAGAATACCCCAAGATATATTGTGACTGTTTATTGATATATATTTATAAATATATATACTTAGTCACATGTCGTATTCAACTGAAAAATCCGAGAAAGTACTGAATCTAGCACGTGAAAGAGGTGTGCTCCACACGCGGGATCTCAATGATTACGGTATTCAGCGGGAATACCTGAGTCGGCTATGCAAGCAGGGGCGGCTGATTAGAGTGGGTCGCGGGAGGTATGTCCTGCCTGACATGGAAATCAGTGAAAATTATAATCTGGCCCTGGTCGCAAAGGCTATTCCTAGGGCAGTGATTAGCCTGCTATCTGCACTCCGTTTCCATGACATAGGTACGCAGTCGCCATTTCAAGTATGGATCGCAATACAAAACCGTGCTGCATCTCCTCGTATTGATAATCCTACAGTGAGAATTTTTAGATTTTCCGGCGAGGCTTTTTCAGAGGGAATCGAAGAACACAATGTCGATGGGGTAAATGTAAAGGTCTATAATCCGGCAAAGACAATTGCCGACTGCTTCAAATACAGAAACAAGATTGGGCTGGACGTTGCGATTGAAGCACTTAGAGATGGCTGGCAGCAAAAAAAAATCAGTATGGATGAACTATGGAAATATTCGAAGATTTGCCGCGTTTCGAATGTGATTAAACCCTACCTGGAATCTCTGATGTGAATAAGAGAGCAAAAAAGGATGTTGCAGCTTCAGTAAGACAGCGTTTACTAAATATAGCCAGGGAAAAAGGAGAAGATTTTAATTTAATTCTTACGCGTTATGGTTTGGAACGTGCCCTTTATCGCTTAAGCCAATCGAAGTGGCGTGATCAATTTTTACTTAAAGGGGCGATGTTATTTGCGATTTGGCATGATGATCCACACCGCCCTACGCGTGATGCTGATTTTTTAGGGTTTGTTAATGCAGAGATTGATGAGATAACAGATATTTTCCAGTCTTTATGCTGTCTCGAAGTGGAAAATGATGGACTGATATTTGACCCAAAATCAGTACGAGTAGAAGAGATTAGAGAAAATAATGCATATGAAGGTATACGTGTACGATTAAATGGAAAACTTTCATCTGCCAAAATAACCTTACAATTTGATATTGGTTTTGGTGATGCAGTCACACCTGATCCGGAAGACATCGTATATCCAACACTGTTGGATCAGGAAGCACCTAAACTCAAGGCTTATCCAGTTTATACCGTGATTGCTGAGAAATTTGAGGCGATGGTCAAACTGGGTATAGCGAATAGTCGTATGAAAGATTTTTATGACCTTTGGATATTGGCACAAAAGTTTGACCTGGAAGGGCCAATATTGATGGATGCTATTAAGGCAACATTCAATAGAAGAAAAACAGAAATACCTAAGAACACACCTTTAGCTTTCAGTAAAGAATTTTACGATGATGATTCAAAAAAGAAGCAATGGTCGGCGTTTTTGAATAAGAATGGCATTGATAGCAGTAAAAATCTTAATGAAGTTGTAGGGGCTTTAGAAGAATTTCTGATGCCAGTGGCTAATTCAATAAATGCAGAAGAAAAAATGGAGATGAGTTGGTCTCCCACAGATAAATGGGTAAATAACAATAAGAATTGAAATTATGATTGAACCAGCCTTTAAAAATATGGAAGACATCCACTGGGCAAGCCAACAGGTAGAAGAAGCCCTGCTGAATATGATTAAAGATGAACGCGGTCAATGGCTGCTTTCCGCCGAGCATCAGCAACAACACAATGAATATGCCCTGACCGGGGTCTATACTGGCAAGGTCGTCAGCATCAAGATAGATCGCAC
>JACZSJ010000009.1 GCA_022574295.1 Pseudomonadota bacterium | reverse complement strand
CAACCGTCTTGACCGTCACGAACCGCATACCAGGCCGACTCATGGCCTCACAGATTGCCTCGGCATCATTGGCATCGTTCTTGTTACTCTTTACATAAGGTTTTACAAACTGTGGCGCAATTAACTTGACATGGAAGCCTTTGGATTGAAGCAGTCGTGCCCAATGGTGCGCACCGGTACACGCTTCCATACCAATCTCACATCCCGGTTCAACCTTGTTGAGTAATACCTTGATCCAGTTGTCTCGCTTCAATCGTCGACACCAGGTTGATGTTTCAGTGCGATTTACACCGTGTAATTGGTAAATATTCTTTGCCAAATCAATGCCTACTCGACTAAGGTTATTCATGGTGGACTCCTTCTTTCTATTCACTGGTTAATAACAATTCCAGTTTGGCACATCGATGCCGTGTAAGAGAGGAGGAGTCCATCCCATTGCTTTCGCTGGAAAGCGGACGGTCGCGGAGCTTAATTTACTTCTGCCCCATCAATGAATGCTTTTGTAATTTGAAGGATTTTTGCGGAGGCGAGGCGTGGTGCTTTTGAGCACCGGAGTTAGCATTAAGCTAATGAGGAGCGGAAAAGGCGCCATAACGACGCCTCCGTGAAAATAGGCAAATTACTTAGCTGCACTTGGATTCACCACAATTCAGGCAGGTAAGACACCCATCCATCTTGATCACCGCCTTGGTGCTGCACTTGTGACACAATTTTGCGCCGCCCGGGAAATCATCCGGGGATTTTTCTTCTGCACCTTTTAACATGCTTTCATATTCTGCACGTTTTTCTTTGATCAGTTTCTTTTGGTGTTCGTCGAGACCCTCGTCTTTCAACAAACCAATCAATCTCAAATGACTTTCCAGGACATCACCAATCTCCGCGACCAGTGATGGCATATACTTGCCGCCTTTTTTGAAATATCCACCGCTGGGGTCAAAAACGGAACGCAATTCTTCGACGAGAAAGTTTATATCACCACCTTTTCTGAACACGGCAGAAATAATTCTTGTCAGTGCGACTATCCATTGAAAGTGATCCATGTTCTTTGAGTTAATAAACATTTCAAAGGGACGACGCAACTCATGTTCTGTATTTGGGTTCAGAACGATGTCATTGACTGTCACATACAGCGCATGCTCAGACAGGGGCGTGCTTATCTTATAGGTCGTCCCCAACAACATTTCCGGGCGCTCAACCTTTTCATGCATTTGTACAACATTACTCTGCGCCTCTGCTTCAGCTGCTTTTAACTTTTCTTCATCGTTGTTCTCCTGAACAACTTCAAAGCCGACGATTTTATCTTTAATTTTTGTAGCCATACTATTTTCTCCGCTGGCAATCCTGTTTAGAACTTGCCGTAATAACCCTCCTTGAGTGCATCGAAGAGATTCGCAGCGGTATGTATTTCGCCATCGTAATCTACTTCTTCATTACCTTTTAATTCTATGGTTTCACCGTTCTCAAGTTCAAATCGGTAAAGCGTATTTTCCAGATCGGCCTCTTTGACCAGCACCCCCTGGAAGGCTTCCGGGTTAAACCGGAAGGTGGTACACCCTTTTAAACCTTCATCGTAAGCATATTCGTAAATATCCTTGAATTCTTCGAAGGCAAAATCAGTCGGTACATTCGCTGTTTTTGAAATGGATGAATCGATCCATTTCTGTGCTGCTGCCTGAATATCCACATGCTGGGTCGGTGTCACATGATCTGCCGAGATAAAATAATCCGGCAGCGCATTTTCCTCATCTTCAGAAAATGGCATAGCATTTGGGTTCACCAATTCGCGATAGGCCAGCAGTTCAAAAGAGTATACGTCGACCTTTTCCTTGGTCTTTCTGCCTTCACGGATCACATTACGTGAATAATGATGCGCGAAGCTGGGCTCAATTCCATTACTGGCATTGTTCGCCAATGACAGAGAGATTGTGCCCGTGGGCGCAATGGAATTATGATGTGTATAGCGAGCGCCTACTTCTGCTAATTCATTGACCAGCTCTGGTGCGACTTCGGCAATACGCTGCATGTAACGACTGTATTTTGCATGCAGGATCTTGCCTTTGACCTTGTCACCGAGTTTGAATCCATCGACGACCATTTCCGGACGCATGCGCAACATTTCACCGGTCACTGTGAATTCCTCGTCCATGATCGGTGCAGCACCTTTTTCTTTTGCCAGCTCAAGTGCTTCTTCCCAGCCGGCAATCGCCAGTTCACGACTGACCTTTTCAGCGAAATCAACAGATTCTTCACTGCCATATTTCACCTTCAACATCGTCATGGTTGAACCTAATCCGAGGAAGCCCATACCATGACGACGCTTACGCACGATCTCAGCGCGCTGGCCAGCCAGAGGCAGGCCATTAATTTCGACCACGTTATCCAGCATCCGAGAAAAGATCTTGACCGCCTTACGGAAATCATCCCAATCGAAACGGGCACGTTCAGTAAAGGGTTCTATCACAAAACGCGTGAGATTGACTGAGCCGAGTAAGCAGGAACCATAGGGGGGCAGAGGCTGTTCGCCACAGGGATTGGTTGCACGAATATCCTCGCAGAACCAGTTGTTGTTCATTTCGTTGACTTTATCAATAAGAATAAAACCCGGTTCAGCATAGTCATACGTAGAAGCCATGATGATGTCCCACAGACGCTGTGCACGAATGGTCTTGTAGATCTTACAGGCCACCAGGCCTTCATCGTTGACGATATAATCTTTGTGAGTTGGCCATTCACGCCAGATAGTCTGTTCAGGATCATTCAGATCCAGTGCTTTACTTTCCCTTTCGTTTACCGGGAAAGCCAGTATCCAGTCTCCGTCACTTTTGACGGCAGCCATAAATTCATCCGTAATCAACAGGGAAAGATTAAATTGGCGTAGACGACCGTCTTCACGTTTGGCACGAATGAACTCCACCACATCAGGATGACCGATATCGAATGTGGCCATCTGTGCACCGCGACGCCCCCCCGCAGATGAGACGGTAAAACACATCTTGTCAAAGATATCCATGAAGGAAAGCGGGCCAGAGGTATATGCGCCGGCGCCGGAGACATAGCCCCCTTTAGGGCGCAAGGTTGAAAACTCATAACCAATACCGCAACCGGCCTTTAATGTCAGACCTGCTTCATGAGTTTTACCCAGAATGTCATCCATAGAATCTTCGACCAGGCCTGAGACAGTACAATTAATCGTCGATGTTGCAGGCTTGTATTGTGTGGCACCGGCATTGGAAATAATGCGGCCAGCAGGGATCACGCCACGGCGCAATGCCCAGACAAATTCCTGATACCAGGCTTCACGTTTTTCTTCTGTTTCCTCGACATCTGCGATGGCTCTTGCGACACGCGTATAGGTGTCATCCATGGCCAGATCAACGGGTGTCCCGTCCTTTTTTACCAGGCGATATTTCTTCTCCCAAATATCCATGGAAGCAGGTTGAAAAGGTATCTCAACAGCAGTTGTTTGGACGATTTCAGCTGGTACTGTATTCATCAAAAGTTCTTCCCCTTAGAATCCCTAAATTACTTATTTGGTAAACAATATTTTTCTGATTTTTATATCTTGCGTCGCAGCAAAATACACAACATCTAGTGGTTTGCTACCCAGTCTAACCACAATATATAGTGGTTTTTGTAACAATGCAAACACTAAATTCAATTACTTAAACTTAGTTTCGAAGTGCTTGTTTAATAAAGAGAAATTACATTAAGAATATCTGGTAAACGGCTTTTCCCTTAGCTTTAGTGACGATAACACCATGTGGAATTTATAGCATTTTCAAAATCGAAATGACACTGATTTTGGCAGCTATTATTAGACAAAATTCGCATAAGCTGAGCAGCACTGGATATCGTACAAACAGGCATAAAATTAGACTGTATTCTTACACACTCCCCGGTATAATTCCGCTCTCAAAAATAGAACAATAAAAAAGATTTTTGCCCTATTCATTTCATCCTGATTAGTCTGGATTATGCCATTAAATAACACCCATTCTTCAAATGCCAACACTGACTCACGTGCTATTGCTGTCTGGTTGTTTATCTGTGCAATCATGATTTTTGTGATGGTGGTATTGGGTGGCGTCACACGGCTGACACATTCCGGTTTATCCATGGTTGAATGGAAACCTGCCACCGGTTTCCTGCCGCCAATGACCGAGTTGGTCTGGCAGGAAACATTTGAAAAGTATCAGCAATACCCGGAATTCAAGATTAAAAACCCGGATATGGATCTGGCAGAATTTAAATCTATCTTCTGGCTGGAATTCATTCATCGTGTCTGGGGTCGGAGTATCGGCATTGTCTTCCTGGTTCCGTTCATGTTTTTTTTGTTTAACAGAAAACTGGATCGAAATTTGATACCGAAATTGATTACCATGTTTATTCTCGGCGGCTTACAGGGTGTTCTTGGTTGGTTCATGGTCAAGAGTGGCTTGTCCGATCGACCGGATGTCAGTCAATATCGGTTAACTGCGCATCTGATCTTTGCTTTTATCCTTTATGGCTGGATATTCTGGACAGCGCTGGGTTTATTATTTCCAAAGCCTCACACATTCAAACAAGGCTCAATCCACGCTTACAAAAGATTTGTTTCGGCGTTAACGTTCCTGCTTGTGATTGCCATTATGTCAGGTGGTTTTGTTGCCGGGACTGATGCGGGTTTTATTTACAACACCTTCCCCCTTATGGGAGAAACATTTTTTCCAAAAGATTTATTCGCTTTTCAACCCTTGATCAAAAATTTCTTCGAAAATGTTGTGACCATTCAATTCACACATCGCGTATTAACGATGTTGATTTTTGTTTCTGTGCTTGGTTTCTGGTTTAAGACCCTGAATCAGGAATTCCCTCGACGTACCCAAACAGCTTTGCATTGCTTGTTAGCGGCAGTCATTCTGCAAGTGACACTTGGCATTTCAACATTGTTGTTTGTTGTCCCTGTGCCGCTGGCAGCGTTACACCAGGCAGGAGCATTAGTATTATTAACAGCGATGCTTTGGGCCAGACATGAGTTTAGAGAACATTAAACAATATTAGGATGCCCTTTAACAACAACTAGTTTTATCAGCGGCCTGTTTATGTAGACCACCCTTCGTTTCACTTGCTGGCCGTTTTGTTCCTGCTGGAGTACACCATGTAACAGCTTCTCGTTCTTCTGCTGGTGTGATGCCAATGAAATCATTTTTGTGTGGGCCTTCAGTTAAGTAACGGAAAGTCCGTTCACACACAGCCATCCTGGCTCCGCGTGGGAATTCGTGTCCTTCGTCATCAAAGACCGTCCTGAATGGTCCCTTATAGATCACGGCCTGCCCGACATCCAGGCATGCTTCATCACTGCCTTTAACAGCCGTTACCGTCACTGATCTGAACTCTATACCTTCCACCACCTGCCATGGTTTTGCATCCCATTTGTCAAGATTGACAGAAAGAAATCCTGCATCGTGAAATGCATTTAGCATCTCTTCTTCCTCGAAGGCCCCTGAGATACAGCCACTCCATAATTCATCGTCTGCTTTCAAATGTTCTGGTATAGGCTCGTCGCTAACAATATCTGAAATCGCAATACGACCACCAGGCTTCAGAACACGAAAGATTTCACTGACCAGTTGTCGCTTTTGCTGTTCTCCTACCAGATTCAAAACACAATTTGAAATAACCAGGTCAATCGAATTATCGGCAACTAATGGCCTGTTTTTTCGTTGCTCTGCCTGCCAGACTTCAAGTTGATGTGCGCCCTCGACATCTTTCACTGGATGCTCAGCCAACCATTCATCCATCAAGACCAAATCCAGCGCCAAGTCCTGAATATGCCCTTTACGAAATTCAACACGATCACCTCTCAGTTTTGTTGCCATCTCGTCCTGATATTTGCGTGCCAATGCCAACATATCATCATTCATATCAACACCAATGACTTTACCTTTATCACCGACTAACTGTGCTGCCATATAGCATATCTTGCCGCTACCGCTGCCCAGATCCAGAACGACGTCTCCTTCCTGAACATAACGCGAAGGATCGCCACAACCATAATCTTTCTCAATGATTTCCTGTGGTAACAACTTTAATAGCGAAGCATCATAATCAACTGGACAACATAAACTTTCCTGTCGCTCATTTGCACCTTCAGAATACCGCTCGAGCACGGCAGACTTTACATTCATAATCCAGACCTCATTTTAAAATTTAAGAAAGCTCTGAATAATTCATCCCTGAATTCTCAGAGCACGAAAAACAAAAAATGTGATTTTTATTTTTATTCATTTTCAATGACTTTCCTTCATTGAAAATGGCGGCACTTCCCTGTGCTGCAGAAACTCTGAATAAATTCAGAGTTTCCTTAAACTTCTGATCAATCCCCTTCCGATAACGTCTCTTCCCCGGATCCCTTCTTCCCTGAAACAAAAGGTTGTAGCAATAACCAATGCAAAAAAATCTCTTTGTCTCCACGGAATTCATTCAGGCCTATTTTCATTTTTATATGGCCCGCTGCCGGCTGTGATCTATAGTTACGAAAAATGTAATCCCACCAGGGAATGTTAAAGCCATAATTGCTATTCGTCTCTACTTTAATGACCGAATGATGCACACGGTGCATGTCCGGAGTGACGATAAAATAACGCAATATGCGATCAATGCGTAGAGGGATCTGTATATTACTATGATTAAACATGGACGAAATATTTAATATGATTTCAAAAACAATCACTGCAACAACAGGGGCACCTAGCAAGGCGATAAAAAGTAATTTCAGAAACATCGAAAGGATAATTTCAAAGGGATGAAAACGTAAGGCCGTAGTCACGTCAATATCCAGATCGGTATGGTGAAGCCTGTGTATACGCCAGAGCAATGGGATTTGATGCATGACGACATGCTGACCATAAATCAGCAAGTCCATCAATAACAGGGACAGGAAAAATGCTGGCCAGAGCCCTGCATCCACAATATTAAATAATCCCCAGCCACGTGTGATGGATATTTCAGCCATGGTCGCCGTGGCAACGGGCACTAATAAGCGAACCAATACAACATCCATACTCACCAATGCCAGGTTATTCAGGCGTCTGTTCCAACCCAGTGAGGGTATCCGTCTTGGATCCGTTGCCTCCCACAACAGCATCAATAACAGGATCAATGCAAAGGCACCTAGCCGAAACCATGCTTCATGACTAATTAATATTTGCTCCACAACCCATCCTAACTAAATTATCAGGCGACTTAAACCGAAGTAATATATTGACCTGAGCTCAGCAACAAGGTTCACGTATCGTGGGTTCACATGCTATATACAGAGCTAACAATAGGATAAAATAATGACTCATCAATTCAGACAGGAACAGAGCGTGGGATATAAAGACACTTCTCCCTATCGGACCACTTATCCGGCTACTCGATTACGGCGCATGCGTCGTAATGATTTCACTCGACGCCTGATGCGGGAAAATCACTTGCTTGTCGATGACCTGATTTATCCCATGTTCATCATTGAAGGTAAACAAACGCGTGAACCGATTAATTCCATGCCTGGTATTGAGCGAGTAAGTATTGATGAGTTGTTAAAGGAAGCAGCAGATCTGGTGAAACTGGGTATCCCCGCTGTTGCACTCTTTCCTGTTACCCCGGCAGACAAAAAATCTGAGGACGCGGCAGAAGCCTGGAACCCTGAGGGTCTGGCCCAAACGGCTGTCAGGGCATTGAAAGAAAAATTCCCTGAACTTGGTGTGATTACGGATGTTGCTCTGGATCCGTTCACGACACATGGTCAGGATGGTCTAACCAATGAACAGGGATATGTGATGAATGATGAAACTGTTGAAGCCCTGGTTAAACAAGCACTGTCGCACGCAGATGCTGGCGCAGATATTGTTGCACCCTCCGACATGATGGATGGACGTGTGGGTGCGATTCGTTCTGCACTGGAAAAGTCAGATCATATTAATACGCGGATCCTTGCCTATTCTGCAAAATATGAGTCGGGTTTTTATGGGCCTTTTAGAGAGGCTGTCCGTTCCTCAGAGAATCTTGCAGGCGCTGATAAAAAGACCTACCAGATGGATCCCGCAAACAGCGATGAGGCATTGCGTGAAGTTGAGCTTGATGTGAAAGAAGGTGCAGACATAGTCATGGTTAAACCGGGCATGCCCTATCTTGATGTCGTCAGGCGCGTTAAGGACACATTCGATATGCCCACTTTTGTCTATCAGGTCAGTGGTGAATATGCCATGCTCAAGGCAGCTTCAATGAATGGCTGGCTTGATGAACGGTCAACCGTGATGGAGTCCTTGCTTGCCTGTAAACGTGCGGGCGCGGATGCCATACTGACCTATTATGCAAAACAAGTTGCGGAATGGATGCAAGAATAAAATAGTTGCATGATAGGGAAGCAACAAACGTTGAGGGTACCTCTAAAAATAGTGATTTTTTCGCGAGTACAAGAAGGCACCGCGCGGAGAACCGGAATGTATAAGCATACATGAGGATTCGAGCACTGAGCCGACACCATAATCGCGGGAAAAGTGCATTTTTAGAAGTGCCCTACAATCAAAACCGACGCCGCTTCCTACAGTATAGTTTCATGGGGCTCAGTGCCTTCGTCGGCAACAGTCTGCTTTTACCCTCTACAGCAAATTCATATCCAACTTTGGATTCTATTGGAGATTTACAGTCCCCCGATAAAAATGGCGTTCGTCTGCCTGAAGGATTTACATCGCGCATTGTCGCGCGTTCAGGTCACAACTATTTTGGCTATCACTGGCATGGCGCACCAGATGGTGGTGCCACATTTACCGCAGATGACGGCGGCTGGTTCTATGTCTCCAATAGTGAAATAGATAAAGGCAAGGGCGGCGTTGGTTCACTTCGTTTTGACAAGGATGGAAAGCTCGTTGATGCCTACACAATATTAAACAACACCAGTCGTAATTGTGCAGGTGGCCCGACACCCTGGGGAACCTGGTTATCCTGTGAAGAAATTGACCTTGGTCAGGTCTGGGAATGTGATCCTTATGGTAAAAACGATCCAGTCCTGCGCAAAGCTTTAGGCAGCTTTACACACGAGGCTGTTGCCGTTGATACGAACACAATGCAACTATATCTTACAGAAGATAAACGTGATGGCTGTTTATATCGTTACTCTGCAAAAACAACGAATGCTCATGGTTATCCCGATCTGGATGATGGCATTCTCGAAGTCGCTGAAATAATTAATGGAAAAGAAGGAAAACTACGCTGGCATTTGCTGCCTGATCCATTGGCGATGAAGATCCCCACACGCAAACAGGTCAAGCAAAGCTCGCGCTTTAATGGTGGTGAAGGTATCTGGTATCACCAGGGGAGCATCTTCTTTACCACTAAAGGCGACAATCGTGTCTATGCCTACGACATCAAGAATACTGATCTCAGTATCATTTATAATGCTGCACTATATATATGGCCTGTATTGACCGGTGTCGATAACATTACTTCAAATGCATCGGGGGAACTACTTGTTGCCGAAGATGGTGGCGACTTGCAGATTGTTGTCATTACAAAATCTGGGGAAACAATACCCCTGTTACAACTTGTCGGACACGACCGCTCTGAGATCACTGGCCCCGCCTTTAGCCCAGACGGTTCAAGGCTCTATTTTAGTTCTCAACGTGGGATGACGGGTCGATCTGCAGATGGAATCACTTTTGAAATTACCGGCCTCTTTTAACTCTTTATAAAGAAAAGAATAATCAGATGACAAACTGAAATAATCGAAAGTTTCCGTAAAATAATTAAATACAACTTAAATCAGGACATAAATGATGACTAATAATGATATCTTGCGCCGACTCCGCTATATCTTCGACTTTGGTGATTCGAAAATGATTGCTTTATTTGGTCTGGCTGATCATCTGGTAACGCGGGAGCAGATCAGCGATTGGTTGAAAAAAGATGATGATCCTGCGTATCACGAATGCGGGGACACGCAACTGGCGATTTTTCTGAATGGTTTGATTAACGATAAGCGAGGCAAAAAAGAAGGGGCACAACCCGAACCAGAAAGTCACTTAACTAACAACATTATTTTCATGAAATTAAAAATCGCATTAAATCTGAAAGCCGAAGATGTATTGGAAATTATGGAGCTGGCTGGTTTTCTCATGAGTAAACACGAATTAAGTGCGTTTTTCCGTAAGCCAGGTCATAAACATTACCGTAAATGTAAAGATCAGATTTTACGTAATTTCCTAAAAGGGATGCAGCTTAAATATCGCGATAATAATTAACAGCATAGGACAACTCTATTAATTAGGATTTTTTTGTGAGAGCAAGGAAGTGCCGCGCGCAAGACCGGAGTGTATATGAAATACATGAGGATATGAGCACGGAACTAACACTGCAATCGCAGAAAAATACAATTAAGAGAGTGTCCTAAAGATTGAGTTCTTTAATCTTTCTGGTCAGCGTATTCCTTCCCCAACCCAGTAACTTTGCAGCTTCCTGACGTTTCCCCCGCGTATGCTGAAGTGCTGCTTCGATCATGACCTGCTCAAACCTGGGTAATGCCTCCTTTAATAAATCAGTTTCCCCATTTGAAATATTTGCATTGATCCAGCTAAATAACCCCGCTTCCCAATCCGAAAATGATTTTTCAGAATCGCTGGCCCCACGTAATTCAGGTGGCAGATCATCTACATGAATATCTCTACCCGATGCCATCACTGTGACCCAACGGCAAAAATTTTCCAGTTGTCTTACGTTACCCGGCCATTCCGCATGTAATAGAAATTTCTCTGTTTCAGGCAAAAGTATTTTTGCTTCCGCCTGCAATTCTGTAGCTGCAAGACTGAGAAAATGCTTTAGTAATTCAGTAACATCTTCAGGTCTCTCTCTCAAAGGTGGAACATGAACACGTATTACATTCAAACGGTGTAACAAATCTTCACGAAATGACCCTTCTTTGACACGTTGTTCGATATCCTGGTGCGTTGCTGCAATAATTCTCACATCAACTTTAACAGGCGCATGACCACCAACGCGATAAAATTCGCCATCAGCCAATACACGTAATAAACGGGTTTGCATATCAGCAGGCATATCGCCAATCTCATCCAGGAATAATGTTCCGCCGTCTGCCTGTTCAAAATGACCCGCCCGTCTGGCAATAGCACCTGTAAATGCACCCTTTTCATGACCGAATAATTCAGACTCCAGTAATTCTCTTGGGATCGCCGCAGTATTGAGTGCGATGAATGGCTTATCACCACGTGGACTATGCTGATGAAGCGCTCTGGCAACCAGTTCCTTACCCGTCCCTGATTCACCCGTGATCAATACAGTTAAATTAGAACTGGATAATCTTGCAATCGCCCTGAAAACCTCCTGCATTGCTGGTGCAGATCCAATAATTCCAGAAACACCATTCGGGTCCCTGACATCTGTATCCATCAATGCTTGCTGTCGCTCACTTAGAGCACGGTTCACCAGACCGATTATCTCATCAACATCGAACGGTTTGGAAAGATATTCGAAGGCCCCTTCACGGAAAGCCGACACGGCCCGATCCAGATCTGAATAAGCGGTCATGATAATGACTGGAATATCTGGCACGCGCTGCTTTAATTTTTCCAGTAATGATATTCCATCCATCTTCTGCATTCTGATATCAGAGATAATGACGTCAGGATGACTATTTTTTAGTTGAGCCAGGACCTCTGTGGGGTCTTCAAAGCAACGGGGTGACATTCCTTCCTTTGTAAGTGCTTTTTCAAGCACCCATCTAATCGATTTATCATCATCAACGACCCATATATTTTTATTATTTTCCATTAATTATCACTCATCGGTAAATAGATACTGAATATTGTTTTTTCATCTTTCCTTTCATAGTCGATAACCCCGCCGTGCAGATTTATCAGGGACTGTGCTATGGATAAACCAAGACCGGTCCCATCCGGTCGACCGCTTACCATTGGGTAGAAAACATTTTTTTCTATCTCAGATGGAATACCTGGGCCATCATCAATAATATCAATACGTACAACCATGCGATGTATTTTTTGGCGAATCGTAAAATGACGAATAATGCGTGTATGTAATTCTATCTGTCCCTCGCATTCTGTCGCCTGTAGTGCGTTCCTCATGACGTTCAAAAAAACCTGGATCAGCTGTTCACGATCGGCTTTGATGAATGGCAGACTTGGATCATAATTTCGTTTAAATTCTGGGCAGGCTTCAAACTCTGCCTTGACTAAACTGCATACATACTCGATCACCTCATGGATATTCAGATCAACACAATGAAGCTGTTGATCACTTGCCAAAATTCGATCAATAAAGTTCCTCAGGCGATCTGCTTCCTGGATAATGATACTTGTGTACTCAATTAACTCCTTGTCATCCAACTCACCTTGCAAGAGCTGCGCTGCGCCACGAATTCCTCCCAACGGATTTCTGATTTCATGGGCCATACCACGAAACGCTTCTCTTGATGCATCATGTAAAACGTATAAGCTCTCATCATGCATGACACGATGGAAAGCATTTACATCAGTTAATTCAACGATGAGTTCAATACAAACATCATCTTCCATAACAGGTGTTACGCAACAATCAACGGTAATTGCCTCTTTATGAGGTAACTGTAAAACCATGCCCCTTTCACTAAACGACGTATTTGTTTCCAGTGTTCTTTTTAGCACCGCATCAAATACGTGCGAGCCCGGCATGATTTCATCAGGCCTTTGGCCTGTCATCTGACGATTACTGACGTATAACAGGTTTTCACCCGCTGCATTCACACAAGTCAGTCTTAATTGGTTGTCAAACAACAAAACAGCTGTTGCCAAATTGTCATAAACACGTGCTGTTGTTTCTGCAATAAAGGTCATTATTCATTCAAAGTAGCATAGATACGCACAGATTTGGTGCATTGTAACGCATAAAATTTATATATTTAACATTGCTTAACTATAATAATTATAAATATCAATAAGTTATGAATTAATAACTCTGAGGCATCAATGCGGTCGCCTCTGCTCACCATATAAGTGCAAAAAGCAGACCAGGATCAGCGAAACCAGGAAAATAAAATTTATTTGAGCCAGGAGGGTAAAACGCGAGCAATTCTAATTCGAAACAGTAGGACGAATGACATAAAACGTCACAGTAGCAGAACTCTTCAAAGATCTACCACCTTTGTTGACGATATCTGCCTTCGTTGTATGCGTGCCTCTGTCAAGGTTGGTAAAACTGAATGACGTCGAGCTTGATTCAGCCTGCTTCTCGCCATCCATGGTCAGAATCAAACGATCACCTTGCTCGGTATCCAATGCTGGCTCTATCAAGATATTTATCGTGACAATACCCGCACCACCAGTAAATGTCTGATCATTCTGAGGGCTTATAATCTCTAGTTTTGCGTAGCCTTCTTTAGCTGGTTTTTCGGGGGAAGTGTATTCGAAATCTTTAACTGCAGGTGGGCTGATGGTCTGTACTTTATCTACTCTGATTTTCTCGGCATCCGGAGAAGGCCTGTCAGTGAAAATGACATTGCCGTCCTCATCAACTGAGCGATATACCCCAGCAGATATTGAGGTCAGAAAAAATAAAGTAACAAATAACAGCAAGATACGCATGATTTCAGCATATTCCATATAAGTGGTCGTCACAACATTTGAGTGATGAAACCTAATGGAGTTCCATATCGCTGTCTCCGGAGTCTGACCCACAGGGATGTGGGCAATACACAAGGATTGTCTGCAAGCACAAAGCCTGCCCTTAAGGCGCTGCAATCAGTGCCTGTCCTGCACAAACGACATACTTTACCTCCCCCCCCCCTGGGCATCGCCGCTCCATGCGTCCTGCACCCGCGGCATACCACCCGTCCCCATGGGCATCGCCGCTCCATGCGTCCTGCACCCGCGGCATACCACCCGTCCATGGGCATAAAAAAGCCCCCAAGAGGGGGCTTTCATTATCCACTATTTAAGTCTTTTGATTTACAAACTGTAGTACTGATCGAACTCGACCGGATGGGTAGCCAAACGCAGACGATCAACTTCTTCCATCTTCAATTCGATATAAGCATCAATCATATCATCCGTAAAAACACCACCTGCTGTCAGAAATCCACGATCAGCATCCAATGCCTCAAGTGCGATATCCAGAGAAGATGCAACAGTTGGGATTTCCCTTTCTTCTTCTTTGGTCAGGTCATAAAGATCCAGTTCCACTGGCTGACCAGGATCAATCTTGTTCTGTATGCCATCAAGACCTGCCATCGTTAATGATGCAAAGAGAAAGTATGGGTTACCGCATGAATCCGGAAAACGAACTTCAATTCTGCGACCCTGTGGGTTTGGATCCCAGGGAATTCGAATGCCAGCAGAACGGTTACGTGCCGAATAGGCTAATAAGGTTGGCGCTTCGAAACCTGGAACCAATCGCTTGTAGCTATTGGTACTGGCATTTGCAAAAGCGTTAAGTGCGTGTGTGTGTTTAAAGATACCGCCAATATAATGCAAAGCCGTTTCAGACAATCCACCATATTGGTCACCCGCAAACAGATTTTTACCATCTTTAAATAATGATTGATGTACGTGCATACCGTTACCATTATCACCTACCAATGGCTTAGGCATAAAGGTCGCTGTTTTACCATAGGCGTGCGCGACATTCAGCACAACGTATTTGAGTATCATATTTTGGTCAGCACGTTTTACCAATGTATTAAATTTGGTGCCGATTTCAGCCTGACCTGCAGTAGCCACTTCATGATGATGCACTTCAGTGGTAACACCCATTTCTTCCAGGATCGTACACATGGCAGAACGAATATTCTGTTGTGAATCAACGGGCGGTACCGGGAAGTAACCACCTTTTACGCCAGGGCGGTGACCGATATTCTTGTCTTCAGTAATAGCATCGCTGTTCCAGCAACCTTCATCTGAATCAATCTCGTAGAATGCACTGTTCACATTATCTGACCAACGTACATCATCAAAGATAAAAAATTCTGGTTCCGGACCAAAGTATGCAGTATCGGCAATACCTGTAGATTCCAGATATGCCTCTGCACGTTTAGCCAGAGAACGAGGATCACGTTCGTAACCTTGCATGGTAGTAGGCACCAGAACGTCACAACGGATGTTGACTGTCGAATCGTCATAGAAAGGATCCATGACTGCAGTCTCTGTATCAGGCATCAATACCATGTCAGAATCGTTGATACCCCTCCATCCGGAAATTGATGATCCATCGAACATCTTGCCATTGTTAAAAAAATCATCATTGACAACTGAAGCAGGGATGGTGACATGTTGTTCCTTCCCCCGTGTATCAGTAAAGCGCAGATCAATAAACTTGGCCTCATTGTCTTTGATGAGCTTCATCACATTCTCTTTAGACATTATTTTCTCCTCGTCAATGTCGTGACTGATTAGCTTTTGAAAGCGGTTGTGACCCCCTTAGCCACTTGTGCCGCAGCCGGGTCAATTTATTATTTTTAGAACCGAAAGTTTTGCATTTAACATGCCAATAATTAAACATGCAAATTTAATTCTGCCAGGTGACATGAAGGTACCAGAAATCACCAGTTCAGCATAATGATGAGTTCAGATTTTGACAGTATATAAAAAGATTAAACAATACATTTCAAACACTTAATAAATCTGCACAGATTTCGAACACTTGATGTCATTTAACGCTGGGCTATCGTCGGAACGACTTCAGCGAGTCGAACTCTACACGATAAAAACAATCTGACCTGAGCAAACGCACTATTATTGTGCTATTACTCCCGAAACCGCACTAATATTGTGCGTTTATAAAATCCCGAACACAATTACATGACGATCAGAAACAAGCTTAATCCTGAAATGTGACAAACCTGCGGGTTCTAATTGTGACTGAATCTCCTCCGGCAAGAACGCGGCACATAGGGAATGGTAAAAATCGTCCTTTAAAATCTGAGGTTCATCCATCGAATACAGATCAACAAGCTTCCTGGCGACTTTCTCTGACTCAGGACGCATCAAATCCATAACGAAAACCCGACTTCCGGAAATACCAAATTGTTTTATGCTTTGCCACAAAACTTCAGGCTCGTGTAGATGGTGTAACAAGCTATTACTCATGACCACTTCGTAGTGGTCCCTGGGCAAGCTGGTGCCGGGTAAGCTACCCAGTATTAGATGAATTCTGTCATCCAGTTGTGCTTTCTGTATCGCCAGTTTGCCATGCTCAAGCATTCGGTTTGCACCATCAAGTCCATCTATCACACAATCAGGAAAAGATTGGGCAAAACGAATACTGATGTCAGCAGACCCGCAGCCCAGATCAAGTATGTGACCACTTACATCCATTTCTGGAAAGGCTGCCTTAAATTCCTGGATGAACATGTCGTGTGGCTCATCAAAATTAGCCTGCGCGTAGGCCAGCGCCTGCGCTTCATTATTCATCAGTTCTGGTTCGGTAATTCGCTGCATGTCCCAGGGCCCCCTATTAATTATGGGGTAAGATAATATTGAGATTCAAAACATTCAAGCACCATGCACAATATCTATTGCTCTCATGCCTGGCACCAGAGCGAGGCATTTGCACATCCGTATTCATCGTAACAGTTGCCGAACCTTGTAAGCTAAATGAATAACCTAATTCTTTTTATCTATTGATAATCAGGCCGCTGGCGCTTGGGTTAACAAAGCAGTTGCACTATACTTTGCGGCCTTTTTCCTACACACAATCATGAAACAGGCGCAGGATAGACCCAGAACGTACACTGGGCGAAAAGCAAGCAGAGATATTTTTGCATGACAGATTACAATTTAACGCACCTCAAACAACTCGAAGCCGAAAGCATTTATATTATTCGTGAAGTCGCTGCCGAATTCGATAAGCCAGTGATGCTTTATTCGATAGGCAAGGACTCAACCGTCATGCTGCATCTGGCTCTGAAGGCCTTTTATCCGGGGAAATTGCCCTTTCCTCTGATGCACATAGACACCACCTGGAAATTTCGTGAAATGATTGAGTTCCGCGATCAGCAAATGGAAAAACTTGGGCTGGATCTGATTGTTTACATCAACCAGGAAGGTGTCGATGCGGGCATCGGCCCTTTTACACATGGTAGCCAGAAACACACTGATATTATGAAGACCCAGGCCTTGAAACAGGCACTCAACAAATATCAGTTTGACGCAGCCTTTGGTGGTGCCCGTCGTGACGAGGAAAAATCAAGGGCCAAGGAACGTGTGTATTCTTTCAGGGACAAGAACCATCGCTGGGATCCCAAAAACCAACGTCCTGAATTATGGAACTTGTACAACGGCAAAATAAATAAAGGGGAAAGTATTCGTGTATTCCCACTATCCAACTGGACTGAACTGGACATCTGGCAGTATATCCATCTAAACAACATCGATATTGTCCCTTTGTATTACGCCAAACTACGTCCTGTCATTAACTATGAAGGTATAGATATTATGGTAGATGATGATCGTGTGCCGTTAGCGGAGGGGCAAAAACCAGAAATGAAAACCGTACGCTTTAGAACGCTGGGTTGCTACCCGCTCACGGGTGCAGTGGAATCCGAGGCCACCACATTACCTGAAATTATTCAGGAGATGTTGCTGACTACCACCTCAGAACGTCAGGGACGTCTGATCGACAGCGATCAATCAGGCTCGATGGAAAAGAAAAAACGTGAAGGTTATTTCTAGCAATATTTAAGATTATTTATCTGGTCATTTATTCATGTCACATCAATCCGACTTAATCAGCACAGACATTGACGCTTATCTCGCACAACATGAGCGGAAAGAGCTATTAAAATTGCTCACCTGCGGCAGCGTTGACGATGGCAAAAGCACCCTGATCGGGCGCTTGCTACATGATTCAAAAATGATCTACGAAGACCAGTTGGCATCGATTAAAGCTGACAGTATAAAATCAGGAACGACGGAAGGTGAATTTGATCTATCTCTTCTGGTGGATGGTTTACAGGCCGAGAGAGAACAAGGCATCACCATCGACGTCGCGTACCGTTATTTCTCCACCGCCAAACGTAAATTTATTATTGCTGATACGCCCGGCCACGAGCAATACACACGCAACATGGCGACGGGCGCTTCGAACTGTGATCTGGCCATCCTTTTGATTGATGCACGACATGGGGTGCAGGTTCAAACCCGGCGTCATAGTTTTATTACTTCTCTACTGGGTATCAAGCATTTCATCGTTGCCATTAATAAAATGGACATGGTGAACTTCAGCAAAGAGGTGTTTGACAAGATTCAACAGGATTATCTCGATTTTGCCAAAAATCTGGAACTGACTGATATTCGGTTTATCCCGATCTCAGCTCTGCATGGCGATAATGTCGTTAACCTCAGTGACCAGACGCCCTGGTATACCGGGGATGTATTAATGACTATTTTAGAAAACATAGAAATTGCCGCCGATCACAATTACCAGGATATGCGCTTCCCGGTGCAATATGTTAATCGTCCCAATCTGAATTTCCGCGGTTACTGTGGCACATTAGCCTCAGGTATTGTCCATAAAGGCGATACCGTCACCGTACTTCCTTCCGGTAAAACCAGCAAAATTAAATCTATCGTCACTTATGATGAAGAACTGGAACAGGCCTTCACGCCAATGGCCATCACACTAACACTGGAAGATGAAATCGATATCAGTCGTGGGGACATGTTGGTTCACTCCGACAATATGCCTTCCGTGCAGGACAAGTTTGAAGCCACTGTTGTATGGATGACAGATCAGCCTATGCTCCCCGGCACACAATATGATTTCAAACACGCAAATAAAAATATCACTGGCCACATCTCAGCACTGAAACACAGAATCAATGTGAATACCCTGGAGGAAGAGTTATCTCCATCATTACAATTGAATGAAATTGGGCTATGCGAAATTACTCTGGATCAAGCTATCTGTTTTGACAACTATAAGATAAATCGAGGAACAGGCGCATTCATTATTATCGACCGCCTGACCAATGTCACCATCGGTGCAGGTATGATTGTCGATGCCCAAAAAGATGAGCAGAAGGAAGGGACAACAAGTTCAGTATCTCACCACCGAGATTCTGTCAGCCATGTCACCAGGGAAGAACGCGCTGCACGTTATGGACAGAGACCGGTCACTGTGCTGTTTATTGGAATATCCGGTTCAGGTAAAACCACGCTGGCACATGCACTGGAGCGTCGACTATTCGACATGGGAAGAGTCAGCACAGTGCTTGATGGCAAAACCATGCGTCTGGGAATCAGTAAAGATTTACCACACGATAAAGAAGGTCGTATAGAGAACTTGCGTCGCAGTGTATATATCGCAAAACACCTGAATGACTCTGGGCTGATTTGCTGTGGTGCTTTTGTCGCACCGGATCAGGAATCCCGCGAACACGCCCTGAAAACCATTGGTAAAGATAATTGTTTTATTGTCTATCTGAATCCGCCACTGGAAATTTGCAAACAAAGAGATCCCAGCGGGCTTTATGCCGCAGAAGAAAACATAGAAACAGGGACTTTACCGGGGGTTTCTTTTCCTTACGAAGCACCGGAGAATGCTGATTTAGTTTTGGATTCAGATCAAGACTCTATTGAAGAGTGTACGGAGAAGGTGCTTGAAATGTTGAGGGAGAAGGAAGTTATTTAGTTCTGTTTGGTTTGATCTTCTCTTTTTAGTTTTAATTTCGCCACTCCTTCACATCCAGTAATTTTTAAATATTTGTTTCGCCCCTATGGCGAGTTCACTGGTCCTTCTCACCCAGTTATTTTTTATAATTGGCTTCACCTTTTACGGTAAGTTACTTCTTGTTGCTCACCCCACAAGAAGTAACCAAGGCTTGAAATAACAACGGCACGTCATACCCGCAAAGGCGAGTATCCAGTCAACACTAGGCATCTAGTGATTCTTCTTAGTTTTTTATTTCGCCTTTGACCGGCGAGTACTTTCTTTTTGCATGCCCAAAAAGAAAGTACTCGCCGATAAAAGGCGAAACCAAAACTGAATTAATGACTAGAGATATTGTTATGCTCGAATAGCAAAAGGAATAAAAACACCAGGGTCAGATACTTGGACCCTAGAGTTCAACGCTGATCATAGTGGCCTCCAATTGCGAATATATAAATATGCTCATCATCAAATTTATAAATGAGTCTGTCTTTTTGGGAAATACGCTTTGACCAAAGGCCGGATAAATTGTGTTTAAGCGGTTCCGGTTTCCCAGGCCCAGAAGCCGGATCATCAGAACGGAGCATGCCCTTTAATAATTTACAAAGCGCTTTATGCAGCTTTTTATCCTTGGCTCTAAGTTGCTCGTAAACAAACCAGGTTTCACCTTCAAAGATCAGTGATCTCATTCATTTGCTCCTTGCTAGGTTTATAGCCCTTTCCCTGGGAATAACTAGAGAGTGAGGCGGCAATTTGCTGCATCAAACTATCATTCTGCAAAACATATAAGGTTTCCTGCTCTCGCTCCCAATCATCGGCACTCATCACAATAAAATCTTCACCAGCTCGCCGTGTTACTTTAATTGGGGTGTGATTGTTAACTACTTGTTCTACAAATGTTTTTAAATTGTCTCTGAAACGGTTTACACTAATGGAATCCATAATAATCACCAGTTGTACGGTATACCCGTACAACTATAGAGTGGATGCCCTGGTAAAGCAATTTTTAGATCAACAGGGCCAATGTCGATTGATATCGTTCCAACCAGTCTCCACCTTACCGAAAGAGCAACGAAGGGATCAATCCCGTTATGCCTCGCCGGACTGGTTACCATTGATAGCGTAAAAATCACAAGGATGTGATTTTTAGTTCAACTGAGCAGGGATGCGAATTTGAACGACGCGTTAGCGATGGTAAGCAGATCGGGTAGCCGTAGGCCAAGGCATTCGGGTGCCCTTTTTGATGTGCAGGATGCACGAATGTCGCGGGTGCATGGATGCACAAGAGCGACCTTCGTACCTTCTTTTTGGGCATGCAAAAAGAAGGTTCTCGCCGCTAAAAGGCGGAATCCATTATAAAAAAGAAATAAGGAATCTATTATCGACTGGATACCGGTTCAAGACCGGTATGACGATGACGATAAGCCGCTCTTTCCAATCAACAACTAATCAGGAAGCAATGACTCCCCCACCATCAAATCCTCAACCATCTCCCTCTTCCTGATCTCAAAAACCTTACCCCCATCCACCATCACTTCACATACTTTCGGACGTGAATTGTAGGTTGATGCCATGGTAAAGCCATAGGCTCCTGCTGATAGCACGGCCAACAAATCACCCTGCTGCAAATCTAAATGTCGTTCTTTCCCCAGAAAATCTCCGGTTTCACAAACAGGCCCAACAATATCGTATTGTTTTTCAGCTTCACCTTTTTGTTCTGTCAAAGGTAAAATTTCGTGCCAGGCACTGTACAGGGATGGCCGCAACAAATCATTCATGGCAGCATCAACGACAGCAAAATTTCTGTCCAGTGCTTCTTTTAAATATTCAACTTGTGTTAACAACACACCAGCATTGCCGACAATGCTACGGCCGGGTTCAAGGATTAACTCATATGCCGTGCCTACTAATTTTTTACATACACTCTCTGCATACTCCTGTGCTGACGGAGGGTTTTCGTCCTGATAACGAATGCCTAAACCACCACCAATATCAATATGCTGGAGAGTTGTTCCAGCCTCTTCAATCTTCTGCACGAGTTCCATCAGGCGATCAAGTGCATCAATAAAAGGCGCCATGCTTGTGATCTGTGATCCAATGTGACAATCAATACCAAGCACATTGATATGTGCCATTGAGGACGCTTTTTCATAGCCTGTCAGTGCATTTTTGAAAGCAATCCCGAATTTATTTTCTTTCAGGCCAGTGGCAATATAAGGATGTGTCTCTGCATCGACATCCGGGTTCACCCGTAGCGATACCGGCGCAACTTTGTCCATATCACCCGCAAGCTGATTTAAACGATCCAGTTCTGCCAGAGACTCCACATTAAAACACTTGATCCCAACTTCCAGTGCCCGCTGCATTTCATCAGCTTTCTTACCAACGCCTGAGAACACAATCTTTCCCGGTTCTCCTCCGGCTTTCAGTGCACGTTCAAGTTCGCCTATAGAAACAATGTCAAAACCCGATCCGAGCCGGGCCAACACATTGAGTACGGCCAGATTTGAATTGGCCTTCACGGCATAACAGATCAAATGTTTTTGTGTAGTCAGAGCTGAATCAAACGCCCGCCATCGCTGTTCGATAGCAGACCTCGAATAAACATAACAGGGGGTGCCGAACTGTTTTGCAATCTCGGCAAGTCCCACACTCTCGGCACAAAGCTGGCCGCTGTGATAGGCGAACGCAGTCATTTCGAATCAGGTAAAGATAGAGACAGACACGAGTGACGATGACTGTTCATCTGGAAGGATCAGCTTGCCTTTTTGACCGCACGAGACCACCTGACTCAAGGCAAACAGGAGCACCAATAATCCAACGATTTTTCCACAGCTACGGCCAGGCATGTTATTTCCCCGATGATTAATACAAACAGCTAAAGATGATGACCAAGAGTAACAAATAAACCCCTTTCGCAAAACGACATTCTGATACTCAGGACTAAACTCTTCTTGATGTGGCTCTGTTGTGCTTGTGTCGACCACCGCCCTTATTGCGCCGACCTCCTGCATTCCCAGATCGTTTTCTTTCTATTTTTACTGGCGGTTCTGGCTTAAGCAGCAACTCTGCTTCAACGTTAATGACTGGTAATTTATGACCAATATACTCTTCAATTTCCATCAGAGAGTAAACAAATTCTTCACAGGCAAAACTGACGGCATCGCCCGAGGCTCCTGCCCGCGCGGTCCGACCAATGCGATGCACATAATCTTCGGCATTCTGGGGCAAATCATAATTGAATATGTGGCTCACATCTGGCACATGTAAACCCCTTGCCGCCAGATCTGTGGCGACCAACACGGGGAGTTTACCTTCCGAAAATTCAGCAAATAATCGCTGCCGTTTTTTCTGTGGTACATCGCCGGAAAGAATAGCCGCATGAAATCCATTGCCTTCAAGATAGGACCAGACTTTTTCTGCTGCCCTTTTCGTATTAACAAAAACAATGGTGCGTTTAGGATCAATTCTTCGCATTAATCCCAGAAGTAACGGGATTTTTTCATCATTGGCAACATGGTACATGACTTGTTTGACATTCTCGGCCGTTACCTGGTCTGGATTAATCACCACCTTCTCAGGGCTGTTCATGTGTTCGTACGCCAGTTCACTGACCCGATGTGACAGTGTCGCTGAAAACAACATATTCTGCCGATTTTCAGGTGTTGGCATGCGCCTGAACATATAACGAATATCGGCAATAAAGCCCAGATCAAACATACGATCCGCCTCATCCAACACAACAATCTCTATGCCCTTGAGACTGAACACTTTCTGTTTATGATAATCAATCAAACGCCCTGGTGTACCAATCAGGATATCAATCTTCTGATTCAGGCTCGCACGTTGTTTTTCATAGTCTACGCCACCATAAACTAGCCCTAATGAAAGTCCCGCGTAGCTATTTAGCATCTTTGCGTCTTTGTGAATTTGAATGGCGAGTTCCCTTGTCGGAGAAATGATGATTGCTCTTGGTTGCTGTTGTTTTCGTCCCGGGCGTTCCGGCGTTTTTAACAGATGTTGCATGATTGTCAGTAAAAACGCGGCTGTTTTCCCGGTTCCCGTTTGTGCCTGGCCCGCAATATCCTTGCCTGCAAGGGCAAGAGGTAAACATTCAGCTTGTATCGGAGTACAATGAGTCAACCCGTGCTCATTAAGTGATTTAAGCAGGCGCTCATCCAGACCTAAATGACTGAACTCGACATCCGTCGTATGTGGTGCATTCATAGAAATTTCAATTTAATTAACCGGTTTAGCTTGCAATCGTGTCTTAATTTCGTTGAAATTAAGCTTCTTTCCGCAATAGCCACAAGGACAACTTGGAATAATGAGTGAAAACATCGTACATGTTACAGATTCTAGCTTTGAAGAAGAAGTATTAAAATCAGATATGCCTGTCATCGTCGACTACTGGGCAGAATGGTGTGGCCCATGTAAGGCCATTGCGCCTGTATTGGAAGAAATTGCCGGCGAATATCAGGGTAAATTAATCGTAGCAAAGATGGATGTTGATGATAATCAGCAAACACCACAGAAATATGTCGTCAGAGGCATACCAACCCTAATGATATTCAAGGATGGGGATGTAATTGGCACGAAAGTCGGACAATTATCCAAGTCACAGCTCACCGCATTTATCGATAGTACAATTTGAGTTGAAGTTTTCGCTGGACGAAAAGCTAATGACGTGCTACGTTTAGGTCATTACTAACAAAAAAACCTTTCTTTTTTAGTAACAGCCCCTCAAGAAGTTTAAATAATTTTTTTATAAATAAGTTTTAACAAAAGCAGATCCATGACGTGTTTTAGCCACGTTTTCACGATTCCATGTAAATAACAAAACCAGATCAAGCCCATGAACCTCACCGAACTCAAACAACAACCCGCAACAGAACTTGTCACACTTTCAGAAGAACTTGGCCTTGATGGTCTGGCCAGATCTCGTAAACAGGATGTCATCTTTGAAATACTGAAGGCACACGCCAAAAAAGGTGAGGATATCTATGGCGATGGTGTACTGGAAATCTTACAGGATGGCTTTGGATTTCTTAGATCAGCAGATAGCTCCTATCTTGCAGGCCCGGATGATATATACGTCTCACCTAGTCAGATAAGAAGATTCAATCTGCGCACTGGCGATAATATTGCCGGAAAGATCAGGCCGCCCAAGGATAGTGAACGTTATTTTGCTCTGCTGAAGGTTAGGGAGATCAACTTCGAACCTCCGGAAAAGGCCAAGGGCAAAATACTCTTTGAAAATCTGACCCCGTTATTTGCTAACGATAGATTGACGCTGGAGATCGGCAACGGAAGTACCGAAGATATTACACCTAGAATTATTGATCTAATGTCACCGATTGGTAAGGGTCAGCGTGGCTTAATTGTTTCACCCCCGAAAGCAGGTAAAACAATGATGCTACAGAGCATTGCCAAGTCCATTGCTCACAACCATCCTGAGTGTCATATGATTATTCTTCTGATTGACGAACGTCCCGAAGAAGTGACCGAAATGGAGAGGACCACAACGGCTGAGGTCATCTCAAGTACCTTTGATGAACCAGCAAGCCGCCATGTCCAGGTCGCCGAGATGGTCATCGCACGCGCGAAGCGCCTGGTTGAACATAAAAAGGATGTTATCATCCTGCTCGATTCAATCACCCGACTTGCCCGTGCCTATAACACCGTTGTCCCCTCTTCGGGAAAGGTGCTCACTGGTGGCGTTGATGCCAATGCACTGCAACGACCAAAACGATTTTTTGGTGCCGCACGTAATATTGAAGAAGGTGGTAGCCTGACAATTATTGCAACTGCTTTGGTTGAAACTGGCTCACGTATGGATGACGTGATCTACGAGGAATTTAAAGGTACAGGTAATATGGAATTACATCTGGACAGATATATTGCTGAAAAACGCGTTTATCCTGCAATCAATATTAATCGCTCCGGAACACGTCGCGAAGAATTATTGACGAATGAGGATGATCTCCAGAAGATATGGATACTTCGCAAGTTATTGCATCCGATGGAAGATCTGGCCGCAATGGAATTCTTGATGGAACGGCTCAAAGCCACCAAGAATAACGCAGAATTTTTTGACGCAATGAAGCGGTAAACGTCTGGTTTCGCCTTTATCGGCGACTCTTTATTTTTTTAAATACAATCATTAAACACCCGTCATTCCCGTGAAAAAGGGAACCTAGTGATTCTATCGTCATACTGGCCTTGAGCCGGTATGACGTGCATGGATGCGAAAGAGCAGTGAGCTCGCCGTACAGGGCGAAACCAAAACTAAAAAAGAATATTGATGGTTATCATTGACTGGATACCGGCTCAAGGCCGGTATAACGAATGCCGCTAAAAGGCGACAAATAGTCAGGATTGACGATTTGCAAGACAGCATGTCGCCGTAGGCTAGGCACAAGGATGTGCCTAGTGAAATCAATTATAAATCAAAGCCCCACACCCAAGACAAAATACCAACGTAACCAGCAATAACTACTAGCAGAAACTCCTTCAAGGTTTTATGATTAAGACCAAGCCTGCAAGGAGGTCTACTCATGTCGAACAGCAACCCTGTAGAAGTTGAAGCACCTGATCCAGCGAAAAAAACATCGGAAATTCTTGGCCCAATGAGTGAAGAAGCGACGGTCAAGATGGACTTGCAGAATGAGAATTGTTACTGGAACGATGCAGAGTACTCACATGGAGATCAGGTTACCGTTGACGGGAAATGCTATGAGTGTAGTTATACCAGATGGGTTGAGGTCGATGACTAGGCCCTATCGGCAAACAAACATATTCACAATTCTTGATCTTGTTCTGGGCCTGCCCGGAAACCATGACTACCATCGTCCTGGTTGATAATATCTCCAGTATGTAAACGAAACTGCTTGTTTTGCTGATCCTTAAAGTAAAATTTCAGCGTATATTTTATTGTTGTAAAGGCGATGTCATCCCAGGGAATTTCATCTTCGGCAAATAATTTCACTTCCAGACTTTCATCCCCTGCTGAAAAATCCAGATCCTGTAACTGCGACCGATACATCATATAAACCTGACTTACATTGGGCAGATTAAAAACCGTATATAACTCCGACACAGTCACTCTTGCATTGGCTTCCTCTAGCGTCTCTCTCAATGCAGCTTCAAGAGAAGTTTCTTCCAGTTCCATAAATCCTGCTGGCAAGGTCCAGTAACCATACCGTGGCTCGATGGCTCTTTTACATAAGAGCACCTTTCCTTCATGTTCAGGTATACAGCCTGCCACTATCTTGGGATTTTGGTAATGAATTGCTTCGCATGAGATGCAAACATAACGTAGGCGCTTATCCCCTGCCGGTATTTTTCCGACGACTTCGGCGCCACATTGATTACAAAATTTCACTTTTTACTTTAGCCTCACATCACCGTCTTCTGTCCAGGGTGGGCTAACAATTGCAGCAAAAATCAGCGCTTCATTGCCAATATTTTCAATCCACTGCAGCGCCTCTGCAGGTATGACAATAACATCACCTGCTACCACCTCATTTTTTTCATTTTCAATCCTCATGCGGCCATGACCCTGAAAAATGTGGTAAACCTCAGTCTGTTGCAGTTTATGTTGATAGCTTTTCTGACCTACATCCACCGTCGCAAGTGCTAGTGAATAAGGCAAATCAACAGGATCATTCTTAGGATGTAATAATTCACGTATTACACAACCATCATTCGCAACAAATGCATCACATGCTGAAGTTTTTTTACAAACACTTGAGGCTCCTATATAAAGTTTATTCTCAAACTACTTGAATATGCCTGCTTCTCGTCTTGCTGAAACCTCCATTTCCAAGTAGTTTGGGTATCACATGATAAATTATATCGGCAATAGAGATTTTAAACACGACTCAGAATCCTGTACGGGTGTCCTTGTTACAAATCTGGGCACACCAGACGCGCCGACACCTTCGGCCTTAAGACGCTATCTTGGAGAGTTTTTGGCAGATCCCCGTGTAGTTGAAGTACCGAGGGTCATTTGGTGGTTCGTTCTGCATGGCTTTATCTTACGGACACGACCAAAACGCTCTGCCGCTGCTTATAAAAAAATCTGGACAGAGGCAGGTTCCCCTTTATTGACTATTTCAAAAAGGCAGGCAGCCGGAATCCAAAAATATCTTGATGAGCATACGACAGACAAATTCCATGTGGAGTTAGCCATGCGCTATGGTAAACCATCAATCCAGTCAGGACTGAAAAAACTTCAACAAGCTAATGCAAAAAGAATTATTGTCTTACCACTTTATCCGCAATATTCCGCATCAACGACGGCATCAACATTCGATGCCGTCGTTGATGTTCTGAAGGCCTGGCGTGACATACCTGAATTACATCTGGTCAAGCATTATCATGACATGCCTGACTATATTGATGCACTTGCTGAAAGCATTAATGAACATTGGCAACAAAATCATCGCGCTGAAAAATTATTGTTCTCATTTCATGGCATCCCAAAAGCCTATTTCGATGCCGGTGATCCGTATTATTGCGAGTGTCATAAGACAGCCAGACTCGTCGCTGAAAAATTAAACCTGAATGAAGAGGAATGGATACTGACTTTTCAATCGCGCTTCGGGCCTAAAGAATGGCTTAAACCCTACACCGATGTAACTTTAAAAGAGCTGGCCTCAACAGGCACCAAAAATGTAAGTATTGTATGTCCTGGTTTTTCTGCGGACTGCCTCGAAACACTTGAAGAAATCAATATGCGATACCGAGATCTCTTTCTTCAAACTGGCGGTGAAAAGTTCTCTTACATCCCCGCACTCAACGATTGCCCGATACATATGCGCGCCCTGGCGAACATCATACTAAAACACGGCTAGAGTGTATTTTTAGAAACCCAGAGCTGAAAAAATCATGGAGTTGCTGCACGTCTGTTAGATATCACCCTTCTAACGATACTGTTCCTGCGCTCAGGACCACTGTAATCAACATAAGCCGATATCATTCCAGAACCCTCATGCCTACGATCTTTTTCCGCTCTGCGACCACTGTCGCTTCGTCGTTCCCCATGAGCCATAACATACCCCCCTTTTATCTCATAAATTTAAGCCCAGGCTTGGGCAAGCCTATCCCGTAAGGATGACATATAAATCTGAATTGACAAGCCAGATCAAGGATAAACCTCATGGTTTTTACTGTATTTCAGCCTTGTTCACTGCAAAGTCTTTGCCAACCTGAGACTAAATTCTGTTTTTTCAAAAGTTTCTACCCATTTCAATATTTCAACTCCTTTACAGAAAGCAATATAATTGCTGATGTATTCTGCTCCTGTCTTTGGCTGAGGGTAATACCAGGCTGCCTTGACCATCATCAGTCTCTCCGAATTAGCCTCTTTGAATCGTCACGATAATATTCCTCATATGCGCGTTAAACCGATGCTCCCATAGATAAATTCCTTGCCATGTCCCAAGCAAACATCGTCCATCTGCAATTGGGATCGTTAAACTCGAACTGGTTAACACATTACGTATATGTGCTGGCATATCGTCGGGGCCTTCTGCCCGATGTCTGAATAGCGGATCACCATCCCTGACTAATTGCTGCATGAAATTTTCCAGATCAGCCCGCACATCTGGATCAGCATTTTCACAAAGAATGAGTGATGCACTGGTATGCTGTATAAACAGGTTGCACAAGCCAGTTTCAACGCAAGATCGGCTGACCAATTTTTCAACTTCTGCGGTAATATCGACCGTACCCCTGCCTTGCGTCCTGATTCTGATTGTTTCCTGCATGATTATTTACCTGCCAGCTTCTCGATTTGATTGTATAGATCCAGAATATGGCGTGTGTTAGTTCCGAAATCACCGCGTCCCTTTCTCGAACTCGAACGTACATACAACTGATTCCTGTTTGTTGAAACAGGTATCAATCTTATGTGGACGTCATCCTGATATCCAAGCAAAGGCGTCGTAACGACAGCATGCAGCGAGTATGCCTGATCACGCTGGCTATCAATTTGCCAGCCTAATTCAGCCACTGATGCTTCCAATAATGAAAATAACTGATCTGCAGGATAATCATATTCCCTGATACGCAATTCAGGATAAGGAGAGTCTTGAGTAGTTTCCGCTACATTCGTCGTAAGATAATGTTTCACTCGAGCCATGGGGCCGGGGGGCTCTGTCCACGGAAGATCGTTATGTTTGAAAGCGCTAAGGATCAAAACCATAGGAATACTTATCAAACAGAGGACAATAATAATTATCTTGGTTAACATAGATCAACTTGAATCCGGATGATTACTCATTGTCAGGTATTAAATTATGAAATTCATTAGAAATTTATCAATCCTTTTCTTTTTTATATTACTTGTTGCCTGCGGCCGGGTCACGGAGGAAAACTACAACCGCATTGAAAGCGGTATGGAAGAAGCTGCCGTGATTAAAATTCTTGGTGATCCTGATGAAACTTCAAGCATGGGAATTGGCTCTTTAACAGGAAAATCTTCTGTATGGGATGATGGTAAGGCAAGAATCAGTATTCAATTCTTCAACGGCAAGGTAAAACTGAAAAAATTTGGCGCATCTGACAAAAAGCCCTCCTAGTTTTGTGGTTTTAATCTATCCTTAACACTGTTGAGACAGCAGTCTATCCAGAATTAAACCATAGAAACATTCGGTATTATTGAAGCACCAGCCAAGGTGCTCACCACAACCTGCACAAACTGAACTCTGCCATTGATAGCCCTGGAACCAGGTATGTTCAAAACTGGCCGGGCCAATCTGGCGACAGCCGGGCGCTGCCCGGAAGCAGCCGATCGTATAAGTAATATCTGTCGGGTTAGTACAAGTATGACAGTGCTGCCCCTGTATCGAGACACGATCTTCTTGCCGGGTGATGGCTGCCTTGCATATCTTGCAGATAATCGACTTATCATCAGCAGATTGTTCCGTTTGCTCCGCTGATGATGTTTCATTTTCACTAGTCATATCAAATATCATAATGACTCCAGCATATTTTGTTTGCCGCTAGAACAACATCCTTAACCCAACGCACGCCAGGACGATCGCAAAAACACGCTTTAAAGAATTAACTGGCATGGTATGCGCGAGCTTTGCGCCAACAGGCGCGAACAGAACACTGGTAAAAAGTATCGCTACCGCAGCTGGCCAATAGACATATCCGATGGTATTTTCTGGGAGATTGCTGTAATCCAGCCCGGTAAAAATCATCGTCAGGGTCCCCGCCAAAGCGATTGGAAAACCACATGCAGATGAGGTTGCTACCGCCTTTCGAATATCTATCTGGCACCATATCAAAAACGGTACAGTTATCGTCCCGCCACCAATCCCTAGAATAGTTGATAAAGTCCCTATCCCTGCCCCCGCAAAGAGCATTCCTTTTCGTCCCGGCAAAACTCTTTGTATTGTCGGTTTCACTGCAAGTCCAATTTGACATGCGACAAATATTTCAAAAATTCCAAATGCCCTTCGTAGAACATCACTGGATAAACAATCAGCAATAAATGCACCAAAGATTGCCCCGGCTATTATTCCCGGGGTTAAAAGGAACACTTGAGGCCATAAGACAGCCTTGTGCTTATGGTGTGCATAGCTTGAAGATACCGAAGTAAAGACAATGGTGAACAGGGAAGTCGCAACCGCAAAATGCATCAGAACATCAGCAGGTAAGCCCTGCCACATAAAAAGGAACAGAAGCGAGGGGACAATAATTATTCCTCCACCTAGTCCGAGTAAGCCTCCAACAATTCCTGCAACCATGCCCAGCAGAAGATAAGTAGACAAGATGATTAAGTCAGTCAACTTCTCCCCCATGATCCGCCTGTTTAATCATGCAAGCCATTATGGCATAGGTGATGGTTGCGGCGTAAAGAAAGAGGGCCCCAAACAAAAGCAACATATCTCACATAAAATACTCGATATAAATAAAAATTATTGATACTTTGCCTCTCTCTATGAGGATGTCCCCGCAAAACAATTTTTTATTAAAAGGAATGCTGCCTGTTCTCAGAACGGGTATGGTCTGGCCATTACTACAATTCGTCATTATTTTTTCACTACTCCCAGTCAGTCTTCAGGTATCAGCGGCAATGATCGAGGAACAACGTCAGCAATATCTTGATGCCCAGAAGGCACTGAAGGCCGGCAAGATTAAAACCTTTGCAACACTCGCTGAAAAACTCAAAACATATCCACTGTATCCTTATCTGCGGTATAACTACCTGCGACCCCGACTTCACAAAATTGATAATACTGAAATTAAGGATTTCATCACCTCATATCCTGGTTTCATCTCTACAAATTCATTGAGAACAAGCTGGCTAAAGCAACTTGCCAAACAGAGAAAGTGGCTAATTTTTCTGGACAATTACACACCGCAAAAGGAATTAAAACTACGTTGCCAGCAATTGCAGGCACGCATCAATATCAATAATCACACTTATCTACTGGAAGACACCCGGACACTCTGGCTAACAGGAAAATCATTGCCTCCTCAATGTGATCAAGCCTTTGAACGACTCTACAAAAGCGATCTGATGACAAATGAACTGGTATGGGAACGTATTCGATTAGCAATGGATAATGGTAATACCGGGTTGGTGAACTATCTTAGTAAACGTCTGGATAAAGGCTACAAGATCTGGGCAAAACGATGGGTCACCATTCACCATAACCCATCGGTAGGAACTAAAAACCCACAGTATCCGGATACCACAATTGCACGGGAGATATTACTTTACGGCATAAAACGACTGGCCAGACAAAATATCAGTAGATCCTTAAGTAACTGGGAAACACTACAGACCAATTACAGCTTTATACCTGCCGAAATAGATGCAGTTGATCTTGTCATTACCGTACGCGCAGCAAAAAACAAACACCCCAGGGCTGCTGAACTATTGGATAATTTGAACCCGGCTCTGGACAGTGACGAAATATTCCATTGGCGTCTCCGAACCGCACTCAAAAACCAGAACTGGCAAAGACTTTATCAATGGACAAAGGGTACGCCACCAGAAATAGCATCCGTCAAATATCGCTGGATCTACTGGCGCGGCAGGGCACTTGAACAAATTGGAGAGTTTGAAAAGGCGCAAGAATCTTACGCTTCCATTGCGGATCAGCGTGACTACTATGGGTTCCTTGCGGCTGATCGCATCGGCTCAGAATATCAAATGCATCATCTTCCCCTGCCGGAAGATCTTGAGGTAAAAAATAAGATTGCTCATATGCCAGGTATACGCCGAGCCAGGGAATTATTTATCCTGTATGGTGATTACAGGGCCAGACGTGAGTGGCAATATGCCTTACGCTCTATGACCAATTACCAGAAGCAAATAGCCGCAAGGCTGGCCTCGGAATGGGGATGGTATGATCGCGCTATTTTTACCATGGCTGCTGCACATGCCTACGATGATTTAGAGCTCAGATTTCCAATCACCTACCGCGATGATATAGAAAAATATGCGAAGAAAAGGAACCTGGATACCGGCTGGATATTTGCCTTAATGAGATCGGAAAGCGCATTTATGGAAAAGGTCAGATCACCTGCAGGTGCATTAGGCCTCATGCAGATCATGCCAGCCACGGGCAGATTAACCGCCAGAAAAATTGGCTTGAAAAATTTTCGTACTAGCGATCTCCTGATTGGCAAAAAAAACATTGCGATTGGTACTGCCTATATGAAAGAGATGCTGGACAAATTTAATGGTAACCGCATATTGGCGACTGCATCCTACAACGCAGGTCCTGGACGATCGGTTAAATGGTCACCCAAAAAAGATTGCAAAGAACCTGACATATGGGTGGAACAAATTCCATTCAATGAAACCAGGGCCTATGTGAAACGTGTCATGTTTTATGCCAGTATTTACGACTGGCGTCTAAATCAGCAGATAACTCCGCTTAAACAAAGAATGACAGCGATCTATCCCTATAGCCCAAAATCAGTTGTAAAGCCATTTAACATGAGTTGTTCCAGTTAGTTAAATCTGGTACTCCGTCCATCTGATATTGCCTGGCAAGGCAAACTAAGGATGAGATGGCTCGTGCAAACCCATCCTATAAACTATAATGCTTGACGATGGAAATATATCTTGTGGGTGGTGCAGTCCGTGATAAATTGCTTGGCAAACCAGGCAAAGATAATGACTGGGTTGTCGTTGGTAGTACACGGCAAGAGATGGAAACCCAAAATTTCAAGGCCGTTGGGAAAGATTTCCCCGTCTTTTTACATCCCGAAACAAAAGAAGAATATGCCCTGGCACGAACTGAGAGAAAAACAGGGAAAGGCTACAAAGGCTTTACGTTTCACACATCCAAAGATGTTACGCTGGAAGAAGATCTGGCACGACGTGATTTAACTATCAATGCCATTGCCGAAGATAAAGAAGGATGTTTAATCGACCCCTTTAACGGCAGAGAAGATCTTAAAAACAAAATTCTGCGTCATGTATCACCGGCCTTTGTAGAAGATCCTTTACGCGTACTCAGGGTTGCACGTTTTGCCGCGCGTTTTGGCTTCCGCATCGCACCAGAAACCATGGCCCTCATGCGGGAGATTTCAGAATCAGGCGAGCTTGAAGCACTGGTCCCCGAAAGAGTCTGGAGTGAACTGGAACGGGCTATGGGAGAAACTTACCCGTCACGCTTTATACTGGCATTACGCGCCTGTCATGCACTGAACATTCTTCTTCCAGAGGTTGATCAACTGTTCGGTGTCCCCCAGCCGAAAAAACATCATCCAGAGGTTGATACTGGGATCCATACCTTAATGGCACTGAACCAGGCTGCGCGTCTTAGTAATGATCCACATATTCGATTCGCGGCTCTGGTTCATGATTTGGGAAAAGGGACAACAGCTAAAGATAAGTTACCTAGTCACCACGGTCATGAAGAACGTGGTGTAAAATTAATTGAAAAACTTTGTGCACGTTACCGTGCGCCCAATCAATATAAAGACCTGGCAATACAGGTCTCCAGACATCACCTGACCTGTCATCGTATAGAAGAAATGCATGCCGATACAGTTTTGAAAAAACTGGAATCTCTGGATGCATTTCGAAAACCAGAACGTTTTGATCAATTTCTGATCTGTTGTGAAGCCGATGCCCGGGGTCGTACAGGATTTGAAGATCGTGCCTACCCACAGGCAGGCTATTTTAAAAAAGCTTTAGATGCTGCAAATAGTATTGATACCGAATCGCTCAATCAACAGGGTCTCAAAGGCAAAACCATGGCAGACGCCATCAAAAAAGAAAGATTGAATTCCATAAGTGAAGCGCTAGCTCTCGGAAAATAATTAAATTGCCGTATACTGGATATATACCCAAACTACCTGGAAATACAGGCTTCAGAGTTCAGATAGCTTGGGTATATATCAAAAATTTATCAGTTACCCTGATCTTGCGAACTATTATTTAAATATGGTTTTTTCCAAACGGGAGAATATTTTCATGAGTGAACCAACCCGAGCATCAGATAAGCCTTTTGTTGTTGAAGTCCAGGCAGGCAAATCCTATTACTGGTGTGCATGTGGGAAAAGTAATACGCAGCCTTTTTGTGATGGTTCTCATGCCGATACAGAGTTCAGCCCTGTTCAATATGATGCAACTGAATCAACAGCGATTTATTTCTGTGGATGTAAGGCAACGAAAAATCAGCCCCTGTGTGATGGTAGCCACAAAGGCTAAAAGCCCTCATAAGAAAAAATAGAGTAATACACTGCCCAATAAGAAACGATAGATGACATAAGGAAGCATACCTGTTTTTTCGACAAATCTTAAAAACAGATCAATCGTTAACCATGCTGCGAACCAGGAAACAAGAAACACGGTAATAAAAGAGACAAGATCAGTCTCGCTGCCTTTCCTGATGAGCGAAAAGGCTTCATAAGATCCTGCAAGAAATATCACGGGAATTGATAAAAGAAATGAAAAACGCGCAGCTGCTTTTCTATTAAGGCCGAGTATTAACCCGGCTGTCATGGTAATGCCAGATCTCGATGTGCCAGGAATTAATGCCAGTACTTGTGCAAAACCAATCCAGATAATATCTTTCAAGCTCAGATTTTTTTCATCTCGATCTTGCTCACCACTTGCATCAGACCACCAGAGCAATAGCCCAAATAAAATTGTTGCGATTGCAATGATAAGCGGATCTCGGAAATAGTTCGCGATAAAATCATGCCCAAAGAGACCAACCACAGAAACAGGAATTGTCGCAAAGATAAGGAACCAGAATAATCGGGCATTAAGATCATTGTCCTGCCAGGGTGCCGACTTAACACCTGCAGAAATGATACCTTTCAGGTCCCGATGGAAGTAAATGATTACCGCGATCAATGTGCCAAAATGCGCTGCGACATCAAGTACCAGGCCTTGATCCTGCCAATCTGTTATCAGCGGTAACAGGATCAAATGTGCTGAACTTGAAACCGGCAGGAATTCCGTGAATCCCTGAACCAGGCCTAGCAAAATGAGGTACAGAAAGTCCAAGTTTTGGTCCAGGATATTTCAGATAATAGTTTTAATACAGGAAGATGGAGTTATATGGGGAGGAAAACTGCCGTTGCCATTCTTTGAAATACTTTTTTAATGAGCCTTTTGTTCTTGCTCTCCATAATAATCGCCATTGTATCCTGAATTGCGATCAGCTTTCCAAACAATCGTTCATAACTTAGATAGGCTGCCTCATCTGGTAATGAATTGCTGTAAAGAAACAGATCACCTAGTTCGTTTTTATTGTTGCTTAATTTCCATACTGCAATCTCAATGTTCCTGGCGCTGTTATATAACATCTGCCCTTCGACCTTATCTAGTATATAAAAATCTGTTTTATCACCATAGGATGCCATAAGCATGGAGGACAGGCCGACAATAAAAGAGAATACCCTGTCTCCCTGGTAATGATTGTCAAACGTCATTTTTATCGCATCGATGCTTTCCTTGTACTCCAGTTGCTTAAACGACCAGTCATGGTATTTATCGAAAACACGCGATACATTTTTATCGATATCGTTAAATGGAGATTTTTTTAGTTCTTTCGGATTTCTTTTATAAAGTTTTGTCATGAGCTCACGTAATAATTGTCGAATTTCATGAACATGAATATCCAGTACATTATCGATATCGCCCTTGGCTAATGACTGTACACTGAATTCCCTTTCTACAGGATCCTGATCGGGCTTTATTTCACGACTACAGCCACCTGACACTAAAACAAATAAAAACATTTGCAGAAGCAAAACTATCTTACTCATCTTACAAGCGTGCCCGTTGATCAATAAAATCAAAGCCACATAATTGAATATCTAGTGATTTACTTAGACCGATAAATTTAAATTTTTCACCCATTTCACCTGGCATGGTCAACTTGCTCACCTGATGTGTGATCTGCGCTCTTTTTATCACGTCATCTGTTTCATGGCCTGACTCATCACCTGAGACAAACTGATCCAGTCCACATGCAATTAAAAAATGTGCTTGTGTGGTAAACCCCGAGACATCCAGGCCAATATCAACGGCTGCCTCGGCAACAGCTGTAAAATCAACCGAGGCTGTAATATCCTGCAGTCCCGGATATAAAAATGGATCATCATGCGCATGATGACGATAGTGACAGATCAATGTCCCTGCACTTCTCTGCGGATGAAAAAATTCCTGACGAGGATAACCATAATCAGAAATCAATATAAGACCTTTATTTAATACATCATTTAAGGAGTTTAACCACGGCTTGATATTAAGATTGATTTCAGTGATATAGGGTGTTGGTATTTCTTCTCGCAATTCATCCAGTATCATTTGCAGGGCTGACTCCAACTTTGGAGCAACTTCCTTCCTAAGCCATTGAAACCTGATCTGGTCGTCCGATTCCAATTCACAGGCGACAACACACTCTTCTACTCCACCATCAAATACAATGCGCTTTACGGGCATTGCATCAATGACTTCATTCGCCAAAATAATACCGTCTATTTTTTTTTCAGGGAGATGATCAAGCCAAACAATTCGCTCCTTAAGATGAGGAATTGCGTTCTTAACGTTCAACTGTTGTCTCTGACGTAAATCGGCGCTGGGTTCCAGCATATAATAAATCTTAGGTAGAGAATGATTGAGTTCAAGTTCCCGCAAGATGTCAATTGCCATAACGCCAGTACCAGGACCGAGTTCAAGAATGCAGGCCGAAGAGACCTCTGAGAATGAAGTTTCCGATAAAACCTGCTGGCATTGCCTGGCAAGACAACGAGAAAATATGGAAGAAATTTCTGGCGCGGTTACAAAATCACCTGTTTCACCAAACTTGATTGAGCCAGCACTGTAATAACCCAGGCCCGGTTCATACAATGCCATTTGCATATATTGTTCAAAGCTTATCGAACCACCATTTTCCATGATGGCCTTACATATTATTTGCTTTAAATCTGCACTTAGCTTGAGTGCAAATTCATCAGGGACTGGCAAAGATAGTTCAGAGGAGTTTTGCGCAGCTATCATTTCAGCCCGGTTACTTAAATGCAGATGTTATTTAAATTCTGGGAAATCCGTTTCGACCAGCCAACGTTTAATTTCCGTGCTATACCACCAGAGCTGATTTAGTTTTGCTTTTCTAATCGTCCCCTGCTCTTTATGAAAATAGCTCATCTCTGCAACAATGATTGCTTCATTTATACCTCCCTTTTCTGAACTGGGGATGATGGTCTTTGAAATAACATCAAGACTTGTGACACTGAATTGTTCAAGGTATTCAAGGTTTACTTCGGCAGATTTTCCATCCTGCGTCATATGATAATTGATGGCCTCCTGGAGACGCCCCCATCTTAACGCTGAAGCATAATGTGTGACTGATCGTTCGAGCTTATCTGCCTGATTTCTGGCAGACATCGTCCCACATCCTGATATTGACATGACACATATTGCTACAGCGATTGATACCAAAATTCCTGGTTTCATATGAATCCTCCGAAAACATATAGAGCTTGCACTTGTTGCTACTACACTAGCGTGGCTGATGGAAATTATTCGTTATAATTACATCAAAAACCATTTGGGCATAGTATTTATTGCCTGTTTCAGACACATGTGGCATCAGCTTTCCTGATTGCCTATCTCTTTATGGCCCCTTTCGATAATCACACCGACATCCCGCACACCTTTCAAGGCACCTTGCTTATTTACCCGTAGTCTCAGCCAGGGCACAGCAAATTCATCTAGTAAAATATTCGCAACCTGCTCGGCCAAGGTCTCAATCAACTCAAATTCACTATCACCAATAAAAGAAATTAACCTTTCGGCGACAGATTTGTAATTCAGCGTGTCCTCGACAGCATCACTCGCAGATGCCTTGCGAATATCTGTACCCATTTCAATATCCAGCACAACTGTTTGTTTGATTTTACGTTCCCAGCCATAAATACCGATGATGGTTTCAATGCGAAGGTCGTTTATATAAATAATGTCCATATCTTGATATCTATTTCATCTCAAATTGGTGCTACTTAAACTGATATTCCCTTGACCTGTCAAGCAAGACAGATTCCAATGTCTGCATGATCACCGATATTTTACTCATTGCTCTTGCCTATCTCATTGGCTCAGTCTCTTCCGCCGTGATCGTATGCAAGCTGTTACAGTTAGAAGATCCCCGCACTCAGGGCTCAAGAAATCCAGGTGCGACAAATGTATTACGCCTATTTGGGAAAAAGGCCGCCATACCAACACTGATCGGCGATATGCTGAAAGGAGCCGTTCCAGTTGTCATTGGCCATTCCCTGAATTCACCCGACATGGTACTTGCCTGTATCGGCCTGGCCGCTTTTTCAGGCCACCTGTTTCCCGTGTTTTTTAATTTTAAGGGGGGAAAGGGCGTCGCCACCCTTATAGGAGTACTGCTTGGCACGTACTGGATATTAGGACTAGCGTTCATAGGCACCTGGCTGTTGATGGCGGTCATCTTTCGTTATTCATCACTATCAGGCCTCACTGCTGCAGCGATGACACCGGTCTACATTGCCCTTCTTCTGGAATCTTCATGGAATACACCTTTTGATTCTGAATGGCTCATCATCAGCACACTATTGATGACTATATTGCTATTCTGGCGCCATACCTCAAACATCAAAAAATTACTCAGTGGCGAAGAAGACAAGATCGGCGCAGCTAAATGATTTTTAAAGGTCGCGGATACAAGACTCCTGTCCTGGTTCCGCTTATTTGAACGTCCTGTTCAAATAACCTTAAAATCATTCATCTCCTCGGCACGATATACGGGGAGAAAACCGCGTTTTTACACTTATTATTGTCGGTTCATCATATAAAAATTCTATCTTTATAGTCGGGAGGCTGAACGGGATCATATGCATTTGGCAGCTCGTATATTTTCTTTGTCCCTTCCCATAAAGCTTTATCTAATGTAACTATATGTAATCTACTTTTTTGAATATCAAAAAAATCTATAAGGTATTTTGCAGAAGCAACAATTATTAGATCAGGTAATTGCACTTTCTTTTTATGCTTCATAAATAATCGATAAAATCTATCGACAGATATAATTACATCCCTCGAAGTAGGGAGATCATGAAATTTTATAATCCGATTAGCTGAACGTAATGTTTCAGGTTTATTTACAATATCTCTCCTGAACCGTCGTCTAGCATTATTCATTGCGCTTGATGTCTTATACCATTTATCTTCGTAATATTTTTTAGCAATTACTTTAAATGTTTCAGCGATACAAATATCAGGAACATATACTCTAGCTTTTCCATTCTTTAGTTGGCTATTAATTTCATTCCACCATTCCATGCATTTATCAATGCGATTCTTTTCTTTGCTATTTGGAGCAATTTTTGACGGGATATATTTCATGGCTAGAAAATTGGCATCAACTAAAAAATAATTTTTACCATCCTTAGGATTTCGTTCTATTTTCCTAACTCGCGCCATAATCAAATCGAATAGGGGGAAAATTTATTAGATGGCTTTATTTGGCGAATTTCATTCACGAGGTAACCAATCCTTTTTGTTCCGCTCAGGTATAGGGATATCGTTTTTTTTTAGGTGTGCGATGATTTTTGATTCCCATTGAGAAGCCCAACCGTCCCAATTCATTTTATAGCATGTTGAGCAAACTGTAAGATTGTATGAAGAAATATGTTTTCCATCGTATATTATGTGGGCCATACTGAAATTCAGAGCCACATACTTCGCAATTTGTCATAAATTTGTCTGTCATTATCTCATGCTCTAAGCTGCAAGCTAACTGGTTCAGAGTAGATCGATTCTTTTCATCATTCCACTGTAGTCAATGTTCTGTTATTTTTATACCCCGTTGATGTCTTACTGAATTTATTTTGATGAATAGCGCAAAAATCGCAGGGATGCGATTTTTAGTCCACCGGATCAGGGACGAGCCTGTGGACGGCGCGTAGGTCATCAAGATGAATTCAGGAACCCGCAGGGTAAGACATCAGGGTGCCCTTTTTCTTCGTACCTTCTTTTTGGGCATGCAAAAAGAAGGTACTCGC
>JACZSJ010000008.1 GCA_022574295.1 Pseudomonadota bacterium | reverse complement strand
GAAGACCCAGGGTCGTAAAAAAAAATCTAAATAGCATTATTATTCTATATCGTAATAATGATGCGCAATGCATCTAGTCGGATCGTGGCTGACTTGATCAGATCGGAAACGGTCTGTAACTGATTTTTAAAATAATCTATTTCTTCGATACGAACATTGGAATTTATTTTTCTCATATGGATCAGCCTGACCACTTCCGTTTTTAAAATATCGTTCATTCTTTCCACTGCCTGATGTTTTAGTTCAGGCACTTCTTCTTCAGCGAGATCTCTGGATTTCCCCAATAACATCCTGATCACACCTGATTTTATACTGATCACTTCTTTGATTATCTCATGTGCCATCCTGGTCTGATTCTCATTAATATAACGGGTATTCATGTTCAATAATTTTCCATGCTCATCAATCATGATTCTGATTGTGGTTGGTGGTAAGAATCTGCCAGACTGCAACCCTATTTTATCCACCGGCTCCAACACATAGAGTGCTTCCATCAACAACGTCCCGGGACTTAATTTCTCATGCTTCAGGGTACAGACTGTCGAATTGCCGAATTCACTGCTTAAAACCATATCCATTGCATAAGCAACCATAGGATGTTCCCAGGATAAGTAGTGCATATCTTCATGTATCAACGAAGTCTCTCGCGAATAGGTAATCGTCATGCCTTCATCTGTGAGTCCGGGAAATGGTGAAAGCATCCTTTCGCCTGGACTCAATATATAGCTTGACTCACTATGAAATTCTAAATTAATGCCAAAACAATCAAAGATAAGATCCATATATTCAGGCAATGTATTATTTTTGTCCTCCATCATGGCTTTGTCTTTCAATGCATCAGCAACGGATGGACGACAGGAGCTATATTCCAGTAGCCTGTCCCGTCCCTTATGCATCGCATTATTAAGTTCCTGATTTATTTTCGTAGTTTTATTGATCAGTGCTTCAGGAGACTCTTTCACAAAAAAGGCATCTTTTAATTCATTTTCCACCTGCTCGAAGACTGCCTGGCCTGCGGGACAGGTTTCTTTGAACGCACCTAGGCCTTCCTGATACCAGCGAAACATCACGGCCTGTGGACTATCTTCAAGATATGGCACATGAATTTTTATTGTCTGCCTCTGTCCGATTCGATCTAGCCGACCAATTCTTTGTTCCAGTAAATCTGGATTCAGAGGTAGATCAAAAAGAATTAAATGATGTGCAAATTGAAAATTTCTGCCCTCACTACCTATCTCGGAACATATCAACACCTGACAACCTTCATCTTCATCAGCAAAATAGGCAGCAGCACGATCGCGCTCAATCAGACTCAAACCTTCATGAAATGCTGCTGCATGCAGACCTTCTTTCACCCTCAATAATTGACTGATACCTACTGTCGTACTGGCATATGCGCAAATTACCAATACTTTTTCTTGCCTCAGTAGTTTAAGCCTGTCAATCAGCCAGCCGATTCTCGGATCGATTTTTTCCCAGTTTGTTTTTCCACTTTGTGAATAAACTCTCTCAGGGCAGAGTGATAATATAATTTCATCTTCATGAATCTGTTTGCCCGATAATTCACTGTAAAGTGAGAGGTATTCCTTGGGTAAAGGTAATGGGTAAGCATGAATCTCCCTGTCAGGAAAACCCCTGATAGTGGCACGGGTGTTCCTGAATAAAACACGCCCGGTACCATGATAATCCAGTAGTTGATCGATGACTTGCCTTCTTGCATCAATATTTTCTGGCGAATGATTATCAGTATTCGTAATCAGATCCAGTAATTCAGCGCTATTGTCAGCCAATGTTTTCCTGAGTATCCACAGGATATCACTCGATAATTCGACATCCGAAAACAAAGCCTCAACTGCTCGTGCGATTGGCTCGTAGTTCTTTTCTTCTTCAACAAATGAATTAAAATCAGGGAAACGGTTTGGATCCAGTAGTCGCAAACGGGCATAATGGCTTTCCTTCCCCAATTGTTCCGGTGTGGCTGTGAGTAACAGCACACCTCTGGTCGAATGCGCCAGTTGTTCAACTATTTTGTATCCAGCACTCACCTCACTGGTTGACCAGTGCAAATGATGCACCTCATCTACGACCAATATATCCCATTCGCCGAGTAATGCTTGTTGATAATAATTTTCATAATCAGTCAGAAATTCAAGACTGCAAAGAACGAGTTGTTCGGTCTGAAAAGGATTAATCTCTTTATCTCCTTCTTCAATGGCATAACATCTGTCTGCATCAAAAATACTGAAAGTTAGATTAAATTTACGCAGCATTTCTACCAACCATTGATGAACCAGGCTCTCCGGCACAACGATCAGGATACGATGAGCACGTTCAGTCATAATTTGATGATGGATAATCATCCCTGCTTCAATTGTCTTCCCCAGACCAACTTCATCAGCCAACAAAACGCGTGGTGCATGACGATGCGCGACTTCATTAGCAATATATAATTGATGTGGTATTAAGCTGGTCCGAGTACCTGTCAGCCCGAATAGATCGTTGTGTGCCAGACTATTTTGGTGTTTGAGTGTCTGGAATCTGGCCTGAAACCATTTATCAGAATCAGTTTGACCATTAAACAGGCGATCAGCCGGTCGATTTAATTGTGCTCTATTGGCTAATAAATCTTCTCTGATACTTAGCTGAACACCCTCATCATTTACTCCCCAATAAGTCAGTAAACCTTCATGATCATTAATTGAATCAACAATAATTGTGATACCTTCCTCGGTGGAAATCGTATCTCCAATATTGAAGATAACCCTGGTGAGTGGTGCTGCTTGTTTTGCATATGAACGAGTTTCTCCTGTTGCCGGAAAAGAAATCGTCACGGTTCTGTGTTCTGAGGACAAAACCGTCCCCAACCCCATGCGGGATTCAGCATCACTTATCCATCGCTGACCAGGTATGTATTTATTCATTTCTTGTTATCTGCTTTTTATTAATCTAACATTGCTGAGAATAAGTAGAAAATCCAGTATCGCCAGAAAATGTAGTATTTTACAGGAAGCTGGCGATTGAAAGAAAATCTGTCCTGACAATACATTAGCTTTTGTTTCTACCAATAATTCAAATAGTATTAGCCCAAACATGACCCTGGTATAACAATGGATAAACTTAAAGTATTATTGAACTCCACGCCTGAGGTAATCGAATTTGACAATATCATGCAGATCATTGCTGATTGTTATAACTACACACCGACTCGTTTTACCAATGGTAAAGGTAGTGACCAGATAACCAATGAAGCAGGATGCAATGAAGGCTCCTGTAAGATCTTTTCATTCGCCCAATTGAATCATCTCGACGAAAAGCAAACACTAGCCTGCTTCGGACAATATTATCGGTATGATGTACTAGCCCATCCGGAAAGTAATAATCATGCGAATATCAGAAATTTTATTAAATATGGATGGAATGGTATCCAGTTCGAGGATATCGCATTAGTTGAAAAATAATCTTCTATCATCAATGTTGATGACCGCCCACTCCATGAACGTGTCCGTGAGCTAGTTCTTCGCAGGTCGCATCCCGTACATCAACGATATCTATTTCGAATGACAGTGTTTTCCCTGCATAGGGATGGTTGATATCTACATCAATATTAAACCGACCCATCTTGATCACCGTCGCCTGCCTGATGCCACTGACGGTGTTGATGTCGACAACCATCCCGGCTCGTAGCTTTCCTTTTGTTACAAGGTGTTTTATAAGGATGCGCTGTTTGGACGATTCAAAGGGAATGCCATAGGCATCTTTTGGTTCCAGGGTAATATTGAAGCTGTCCCCGGTTTTTCTTCCAGCCAGTGCGGATTCCAGTCCAGTAATCACGCCATTATGCCCATGCATATAAACCATTGGTTCTCCTTCACGGGAATTTTCCAGTAACGCCTCTTTTTCACTTAACTTGAAATGAAAGCTGACCACCCTGTCTTTTTCTATCAACATCGACATAAGCTCAATAAATAATGAGTCATTGTAACAAAACAAGCAGTTTTTCTCATCGCGTTAATTTATCACCAATAGAACATTCGACTAGTAGTTAGCACACTTCACGAATAAACTCACACACATGAAATGGAGCAAGAATGAATGGTTGAAATTGGAAAAATAAATAATCTACAGGTAGTTAAAATTCTCGACCATGGGATTTACCTTGATGGTGAAGACCTTGGCGAAATACTGATGCCAAGCAGGTACGTGCCTGATGATTGTGTCATAGGTGATTCACTTGAGGTATTTATCTATCTGGATTCCGCCGATCTCTTATTGGCCACCACTGAAACACCCTATGTCATGGTCGGTGAATGTGCCTACCTGAAGGTTGTGGACGTCAACCAGGCGGGTGCTTTTCTGGACTGGGGCTTACCCAAAGATTTGCTGGTACCCTATGGCGAACAAATCAGTCCTTTGAAAATCGGGCAATCTTATACTGTGCTTGTATATCTGGATGAAAACACAAACAGGATCGCGGCCACACAAAAACTGGATTCTCGCCTCAGCGAGGAAGCACAATATTTCAAACCAGAACAAGCTGTCGATTTATTAATTTTTGGCAAGACCGATCTGGGATATAAGACGGTGATAAACAACACCCATATTGGATTGATCTATAAAAATGAAGTTTTTCAACCGCTCACCCATGGAGAAAAATTAAAAGGTTTTATCAAGACCATTCGAGAGGACAGGAAAATTGATCTGTGCCTGCAGCTGCCAGGAAAGGATGCACGGGACGATCTGAATACAAGAATTCTTAATCACCTGAAAAATAATGATGGAGAATCGACCCTGACTGATAAAAGTTCACCTGAAGACATCTATCAATGCTTTGCGGTAAGCAAGAAGAACTACAAAAAAGCAATTGGGATGCTTTATAAAAAAAGGTTAATATGGATTGAAGAAGATAAGATCACACTGCTTTAAACTACGTGCGTGAATTAAATATATACATAATTTATTGCCAGAATAACTTTATAAGATAACAATTTAGTTTTCTGAAAAATAGATATCACCATAATAAGTTTTCACCACTCCATCACTGTTATCTGTATCTGTCATCAATGCAACGGTATCAATAAACTGGATTTCCTTGCCGAATAGATTTTTAAAATCCTCGTACACATTCCTTTTCTCAATATACCAAGTTGATGTTTCATCTTGTTTGCTTCTTAACGCCATCATCATCGCATTCTTTCCTACGAAAGCATTCGGCCATATCTCACCTTCCTGTACTCCATTCGCCCAAACATAATTTATGGCTTTGGTCCTCCACGGAAATATCCCGCCATCAATGATGACATAAACTCTTGCTGCATAGTCATCGCTTGATTTTATTTTCTCATTTTTTATATCCAGTCTATTCTCAATGCGCCACCTCCAGTTTAGATAGGGATATATTTTTATATCAACATGCATATTCTTCACTAAACCAGATGCACTGCCTTGACTATAAGCCATCAAAACATTTTGATTTTCTAACTTGATAATTTGGTAGGATGTTATACCCGTAAATATTTTGTCATACCATCCCTCAAGGTTTGTACTTGAGAAATCAGCAACCATTAACTCATCTGCTGTTACATTAGCTAAGATAAATAATGAAAAAAAACATAGTCGATTAATAATTTTTGCTATCCCATTCTTTCTCATATTATTTCCAGTGATTTCAATAATCTCCCTGTATATCAATTAAATATTTAAATAATAATCTGGCTGATTTTGGCGGCTTGTTTTGTTTCTGTTCTTTTCTTGCATTTCGAATCAATTGTCTTACATGTTGACGGTCAACATTTACGAATCTGTTTACCAACTCATCTAACAGATCGTAATCATCACGCAGTAATTGATCTCTCCATCGCTCGACCTCATGAAATGCATCGACTTCTTCTATATGCGGTTGCTGTAATTCATTCAGTGCCGTACGTATTGATGCTTCATCTTCCTTCGGCATCAACTTCCCTATGTACTGTAGTTGTCGACGTATTGCGCCATGTTTGAGTGTTTTTGCTGCAATGACTGCCTGCCTGAGCTTATCTGAGATGGGAATATTCACCAATTGCTTGTGGGGCAAGCCAACGAGTTGTTTGCCTAGCGCTTGCAGTTCATGCATCTCGCGTTTGATTTGCGATTTGCTCTTCTCCTGTTCCTCGATATCTTGATCCTCATTTTCCTGCCTTTCCATACCCGTTTCTCTTTTCACATTCATTGATTAAATATCCTGTACAAAAGTAATGCTTTATTTATTATTTTTTGAATGGTAATAACTCAGCTGCGTTAGTTCGATACTTCTCCATGAGACAGGCTTCCCTCTTTGTGAAATTTTTGATTGCAGTAGCAAATTCAGGATCACAAATCCAATGTGCAGAATACGTTGTCACAGGTTCAAATCCTCTTGCTATCTTATGTTCTCCCTGTGCACCAGAATCAAAACGCTTTAGATGATTATTGATACAGTACTCAAGACCCTGATAATAACAAGCTTCAAAGTGCAGACTGTGATATTCCTCGTAACACCCCCAGTAACGCCCATATAAACAGTCCCCACCTACCAGACTGAATGCGGCGCCCACATAGTTATTCTCTTTAACAGCTAGAATTAACAACAACTGGTCTGACATTGTTTCGGCAATCTCTTTGAAAAAGGCCAAATTTAAATAAGGCGGGTTTCCTCTCTTCAAATACGTCAATTGATAGAACTGATAAAATATATTCAGCTGTTCTTCAGTAATATCTTTACCATGGATTTGTTTCAACGTGATACCCTGATCACTAATGAAACGCCTTTCACGCAGCAAAGTTTTGCGTTTTTTTGAATTAAAGGAATCAAGATAATCCTTAAAATCCCTGTAGTCTTTATTTGTCCATCTAAATTGGACACCTTCCCTTATGGTTAAGCCAAAAGATTTTAGTAACTCTGTTTCCGCTGGTGTTGGATAAAGACAATGCCAGGTAGATATATTCTCCTCCTCTGCACTTACGGTTATAAAGCTCAAAATTGATTTTAAAACGGACCCTTTATCGATACCTGCTTTCACGAATAACCTTTCACCTTCACAGGGTGTGAAGGGTATCGCCGTTAACCATTTTGGATAATATGACAAACCATGTTGCTGGTAAGCATGCGCCCATTCGAAATCAAAAACATATTCCCCATGTGAATGTGTTTTTCTATACATGGGCATCAACGCAATCAATTCATCCTTGTCATAAACCAGGCAATGTTGTATTGCCCATCCTGTTTCTTCACCGACACAAGCACTTTTTTCAAGTGCATAAAGAAATTCATAGCGAATAAAGGGATAATCAAGCCCCGTTATCCTGTTCCAATCTTCGCGGGAAATCTCATCAATACGATTAATCAGGGATATTTTCATCGTTTGCTTTGGACACATTTCTACTAGGTAAACAGGGTTTAATCTGGCAAGTTTGGGTATATAGTAACATCGTGAATGTTAAATATTAAAAATGAACAAACCTTTCTCACAGGCTTGCGAAAATAACAAGGATCCCATCCTTTCGGTTTTGAGACGAGTTTTTAACAGACCCTGCAAAGTACTGGAAATTGGTAGCGGCACAGGACAACATGCTGTTTATTTTGCCACGCATTTACCCCATGTTTCCTGGCAACCTTCAGATCTGGCCATACATTTACCGGGCATCAATTCATGGCTTGATGATGCAAGACTCGAAAATATAAAAGCACCCATAGCTCTGGATATCAATCACAAACCCTGGCCTGTATCACATGTTGAAGCTGTATTTACTGCAAATACTTTACACATCATGAGTTGGGAGAGTGTTCGGGTATTTATTCAATCACTGGGCGAAACCATGCAATCCGGTGCAAAGTTTTGTTGCTACGGTCCATTCAATGTTGGGGGGGCTTATACCAGTGAGAGCAATGCTCGTTTTGATATCTGGTTGAAAGAGCAGGATTCCTTAAGTGCAATTCGTGATCTGGACGCTGTGGTTTCACTGACTAACGATGCCGGGATCCAACTACTGGAAAATATTGAAATGCCAGCACATAATAAATTATTAGTCCTGGAGAAAACCTGATCCCCTAATACTTCAATTTAGGGACTGCCGCAATAACTCTGCTTCTTTTGAGCTAGTAAACTGGTTGCGAAGCAATAATGCATAGCTTGAGACAGCATCCTTATCACCAAGCTCTCTTTCAATCCGTATACCCAACCATAAACTTTTTGCTGATTGTTGATTATATTCAAGATAGCGATTTAAATAACCTCTGGCTGGCATATAGTTTCCCTGTCCATAGGAAAGTTCTGACATTTGAATTAACGTAGCCCCAATCCCTGCGTTCCTTTTTAAGGCTTCTTTAAAATAATGTTCCGCCAACTCAATCTGTCCATTATTAAGTGCGCAGGTGCCTGCATTGTTGTAGGCAAGCTCGGGAGTGGTATATAAAGGATTATCCACCGCTCTCAGAAAGATTTCATCCGCTTCATCGAAACGCCGAGTTTGGCAAAGTAATAATCCGTAATTATTCAGAGTAGAAGAATCTTTAGGATTAAGTTTAATTGCCTTTTTAAAATTATCTTCTGCAATATCAAACTTACCCAGCTTCTGGTATAGCACACCCAATGCATTGTAGGTTGGCGGGTAATCCGGCTTGGCTTCCCTGGCTCGACTCAGTTTCTCCAATGCCAGCTCATATTGTCCTTCTTGCATATAACCAATCCCAAGCTTTAAATTGGCTAGCGCGACTTCAGAATGATTGTATTGGCGTGTTGACTGGGAATAATTATGAATCTTCGCATCATTTTCATAGGCCGTACGCGTAATAGCAGACCCAATTGCACCAACAATTGCTGCTGGTCCACACGCAGTTAAAAATAAAGACGAAAACAGCACTGTAACTAAAACTAAATAATGCATAAGCCAAGCTTACATCAAAAATAATTAAAGTTAAGCCCATAAGTCATTATTTATCAAGGTAAAGTGTATTTATATTTGTCGGTAAAAGAGGGAAAAACGCGAAAAAACAGGGAATAATTAGAAAATCTGAGTGCTTCTATTGAACCGCCAGTTTTGTCAAAATGGAGCGCAATTCTCTTAATTTTGATTTAACTCGCAGTGTATTCTCGTAACCAATTCTCAACAGAATTTTTTGTCCCGCAGAAAGTGACTCTAATTCCGGGTCGGCAAACTGATAAAATACCTTTGGTCGTACCAGATTTATCGACCCTTCTATCTCAGGTGCAGCCAGTAAATGATCTATCACCTGGATCAAGCGATCATTAAAATAGCGACCCGGATAACCAAGCGCTTCATAAGCTTCCTGAAATAAGGGATAAAACCTGACGTAAACAGTAAGCAGTTTTCTGCTATCAACAACATCAAACAAATTCACATAAGCCGAATAACGTTTAAAATTTTTACTGTCCAGTAATGCAGTATCGAACTCCTGTTTTATTACTGCAAACTTATCAGGCACTCGCCGAGTAAAAACATAACGCTGCGGTATTTTCTGATTGGTCATGTTATCAACGGTGACAACAAAATGACGTATAAATGATTTAAACGAAAATAAGCCAGTCAACGCTTTACCTTCGATTAGGCTATTGATTGCCATAGATATTTCGCTGTCACTTCCGTCTAATTTTGGTAGAGGTTCGGTGGGAATTTGAATTTCTACTGGTGCTTGTTCAAACTCAGATCCTTCCTCTATATTGTCCTTGTCCTTCGATTTTAAAGATGTTTCTGGCACAGGATATTTGATGGCCTGTTTTTCAAGCTCTCCAGGAATTTTCAGAAATTCATCAGAATCCGTAACTGACCTGGATTCTGTGATAGATTCAATTTCTTTAGTTTGTTGCCATGGATAATAAGTCGCAACAATGGCCAGAGAGAAAATGATTACTACAATAAGAATCAATTTATTCATGACTATCTTTTAACTGTAATTTTTTACTAATAATTTTTCATATTCGTCGCTTGTTTATTAAACAAAATACCCGTCCGAAAAAATGTGATCCAGTTCACACATGGAGTTCTCGAACAAGAATCCTGCACCTTTCATCCGTAAAATTCTACCGCTTGTCCAGAATTAATTCATATATTTAAAAATAGTGTTAAACCTGTCTCTATGGAACAACATACCAGTAACCAGATTGCAGAAGCCCAATTAATTGTAGAGCAGCTTCATCATATGTTGCACAAAGACGCACTACACCGCCTGGAGCTTTTTCAAAAATATGCTTATGACCCCGATGAAGCCAGATGGTCTCCTGATCTGCACCAACAATGTGAACTGGTCGAAGCGCTACGACGAAAACTAAGCAATATCATTTAATAATCCCTCTCCTGATATCGTCACTCAGGCGGAAGATTAAGTATCCCAAGCTTTCTAATAAAAACGGCATGCGGTACGCCGAACGCCTCTTTCAATTTAATATCACGATCCCATTTGTTCTTGAATCGCCCCACGCGCCAGGCATTTTTAATACCAATATGGTTCACGTGATACCAGGGCGACACCAGGGGAAAAAACTGTAGAGGCCAGTCCGACCCATAAATCATTCTTTCAGTCAGCCCGGGATGTTTCAGGGCCCTTGCCAGGTAACCAAGTTTATTCAATTGCGTCAGGCTCGAAATATCAGCATATAGATTTTTAAATTCATCAAACATAGGCAATATCCGCTCAAAATTATCCTGCCCATCAGATTCCCCTGTTGTTGCGATGTGGGCAGCAATCACCGTCACACCACTTTTCAATGGTAATTCAAGCAGTCTTGGATCAGCATATTCATTTTTAACATTTGCAAAAAATTTCCCCATTCCTGTATGGGTTAATAATGGCATGTCTAACTCAGCCATTCTTTTGTAAAAGGGAATAAATTTTTCATCAGAAGGATCAATGTACATGATATTAGGGATCCATTTGATCAAGACAGCCCCTTGCCGATATACCTGCTCCAATAGTGCCACACTGTTCTCTCTATTTGGGTTAATACTCGCCCCAAATAATAAATGTGGATATTGGGCTGTCTGGCTGGCAACGTATTCATTCGATATGTAGATCTGTGTCTTCTTGCGATCGAGCATTTTTGTTTTCTCATCAATCACACCATCCATTGCAAGCACGATAGCCTGATCGATATATTTCGACTGCGCTATCTTGTCGTTGAGTTTTTTAATCAGAATTTGATCACCATTTTCTTCAAGCTCTTTCTCCGTTACCTCCATCCAGCTTAAAAAGAATTTGAAGCGAAAGTTATCCCGCATCTCATCATTAACGAAATTTCCTGAATTTCCGAAACCCAAACCAGCAACATGCACATGCCAGTCAATAATATGTGCCTCTTCCAGCACATCAGAAACCAGAACCGGGTGATTGCAACCTATCACTAGAAAAAGAAAAAATGTGTTGAATACCTTCATTTTAATTACGCTGCCTTTTGCTATTCATCAGCACATGGAAAACTTTCCCCCAGAATCACCCCTGCTGCAATATCAGCACTCATATCGAGTAGCTCAGGGGTCGCTGCCAACCCCTCCATGACTTCTCGCGCCAGGGCATTAATATCCGGGACAGGAGGTAAACATACTCGCGGTATCTCGCTATTGTCACCATGGGAGCAATCACAGGGAGTGACATACCAGGTGCACATCATTCCTTCGTCACCAGAAAAACCTTTGTCCAAAGAATACTCGCAAGCAGCCAACAGATCTTTGCCACTGGGGGTTGCAAGCACTATCGTACTTACAAAAAACAGTAATAAACTGAAAAATAGACGACCCATCATTGAATATTGGGTCTTAATCTTCATGATGACCATATTTTAGAGTAGTTTGGGTATAATCACCGGCGGCCTAAGCTGGGGAACTAACCATGTTTCACTAACGCATCCTGTATCTTGAGCTTGGCTTTTATAAAGTCTTTATGAGAAACATAAATCAAATCTGCAATCTTACGCACCATATGTTCTTCCAGTGAATCCAGGTGTGAATCAGCATAAGCGACTGACCATAACAACTCTATAACCTTAATTTTCTGTGTTTGTGTAAATTCCCTGGCAATAAGACTGGTGAACTGGTGATAATCAACAGCATCCCCTACCTCTTCTTCAGCCAACTCAAACAATGTATGGCATTCACCAACAGTAAGATCGAATTTCTCTCTTAATGCAGTTTTGACTGTTTCGATTTCCTTGTCATGCACCTGATCATCCTGCAACATCATCTCTATCAATAGAGCAGCTGTTGCCAGTTTCAGTTGATGCTCAAGATCGCCGTCTTTTTCTGATGAAATGTTTTGCTCAAAATACTTTTTAATCGCGTTCAACATAATAAACCCCTTTTAACCATTCTGATCCAGATCGTCATTACTGAGAGCATCTTGACCCAGATCTTCGGCGATTGAATTCGTAATCTTAATATATTGATCAATCGTCGCTTTTTCTTTCTCTCTGTCCGCATTCGACATGAAACGCCTGATTTCCTCCAGCGCTTCTTCTGTCCGGCCTGCTTCCCACAAGGTATTAAATAAGGCAATAGAAATTTTCCCTTCACCCGGTTCCATCAGGACTAATCGTTCAAACACCATCTCGGCTTCTGAATATTTTTCGTCAATAAAATATGAACCACCCAACATCAACAATGCCGTATGGTTGTTTGGATCTTCTTTTAACGATTCAAGCAGGCAGAACCGTGCATCTTCGTTCTTACCTGCTTCAGCAAGCGCACGGGCTCGTTCCAGGATTTTTTCTTTATCTGCTGACATCTGATCTCTTACTAATGGTAATTAATGATTAATATTGCTAGAAAAGGAAAACAAGGGCAATAGAAAGGCTAAAATAGTATTGTCGCGCACATTGACCCCATCAGATATGATGGTTCAAAGCTAAATACACCTGGAGTTAAAAATGGCATTGGCTATTACCTTACATCTTCTTGCTGCCATCATTTGGATCGGTGGAATGTTCTTTGCCTACATGGCATTACGGCCCGTTGCAGGGAACTTGCTTGAACCACCCGTTCGACTGGCGCTATGGTCAGGCGTGTTTAAACGCTTTTTCCCCTGGGTATGGCTATCGATCATTGTGTTGCTCGGTTCGGGATTTTGGATGATTTTCGCTGAACTGGGTGGCATGGCAAATGTGGGGATTCATATACATATCATGTTAGGGCTTGGCATCTTGATGATGTTGCTATTTATGCACATCTATTTCGGACCATTTCGCCGTTTACAACATGCAGTTATAGAGAGCAACTGGGAAACTGGCGGAGTAAAACTCAATCAAATTCGTGTGTTGGTTAAAACCAATTTAATACTCGGTTTATTGGTCGTTATCATTGCAACTGCCGGGCGTTACTCGTTTTAGATGGAAAATTAAAACCGAGATTACTTGAATATTAGCTGGATCGTAAAGTGTGATGAGCGATACTCAACTTTCTATAAAAAATGCCCTGTTATCAGCAGCCATGCTGGGGCTCGCTGCCTGTTCACAGGAAACACCACAGACATTGATAACGATCGCGGACGCCCGGGTCAACAAAGCACAGCATATTGATCTCGGAGAACCCGGCGACTCTGTTGGTGACATCCTGACATTCGATCAGCCGTTACTGGATGAAGACATGCAAGTAATCGGCAATAACAGCGGCAAATGCATACGTACCCTTGTCGAACATAGCTTCCAGTGCCAATGGACACTGACATTCGACAACGGAAGCATCCAGGTCGCTGGACGCGAGTTTGATCAGGAAACCTCAACCCTCAGTATCGTTGGTGGCACAGGTAAATATTCAGGGATTACTGGTGAAATGGAATCTACCAATAATAACGATGGCACCTTTACGCAAACATTGCGTTACTGGATTAGACGGTAGGGAATGCCCTGGTGTATGGACTATGATTAACTCATCAAATTGCATCCATAAAACGTGGCCTGCCTTCTCGATTTCAGCCCTGATCTCTAATGTTCACCTGGCTTTTAGCACTCGTGCTGCACGATTGTAGACCTTTGGTTTGACCCACAGGATCATGCCATAGCGGCCCACGCCAGCTGCTACAGCATCTGCCGCTGTTACGTTAATTTTTTCATCAGCCAGCTTCTTAAATATCTTGTGAATTGCCCCTATCTGATCATTGCCCTGCACCAAAAATGCTTTTTTGGTTTTACTCAGACGCCAATTGGACTTCTTGGCAAGACGCCGTATCGCTGCGGATTCATCTGAGATTAAATCAATCTGTGACTTCCCTGCTTTAGTGGGAAATCCACTAAAGGCGTACATATCTATACCTGCTTCCTTAATCGCACCTAGCACTTTTTCCGCCTGACCTGCTCGACTTGAAACTGTCATTTTATAGTAATTAACCTTGCGAACTCGATATGCCATAAGATTTCCCCTATAAATTAGTCATTACCGAACATAGTTTAGTGTATAAATAACCAGAACCTATCTCAAAATTGAAAATTTTTCGATCAGGCGCAGCACGAACCTTTCGAAAAGCGGAGTTTACGCGCAGTAAATGAGCATTTGAGAAAGGTGAGAACAAAGCATGAGTGGAAAAGAACAATTTTGAGGTGGGTTCTATTATGAAGATTGGGTTGATCAGCGACGTTCACGCAACAGTTGAGCCCCTCAGAGAAGCATTAACACTATTTCGACAAAACCATGTCGATACGACTATCTGTGTCGGGGATATCGCGGGATATGGTGAAGAGCTTGATCAAACGGTCAAGGTATTGATTGAGAGCAAATGCCAGACAATCTCGGGTAATCATGATATCTGGTATCTCAGCGCATCTGTTCCTGAAGAAAAAAAGTGGATAAAAGACTTTTTTTCAACATTACCTGCAACCCTGGACTTTTCTGCAGAAGGAAAGCAGATCAATGTCGTGCACGCCAGCCCGCCAGACTCGAATATGAAGGGGATTAAATTATTGGATGAACATGGAGAGATCATGCCCGATCGAAAAGCACAATGGAGTAAAAACCTGGAGAAATTTGATTATGATGTATTAATCGTGGGTCATACCCATCAGGTATTTGCAGAAAGGCTGGGGAATATCCTGATAATCAATCCAGGAAGTACAAAATTTAATCATACTTGTGCAATATTGACACTACCGGAACTGACAGTTCAAGTGTTTCCTTTATCAAACAAAGAACCATTAAAAACCTGGAATTGGAGTCAAATGGAACAGATGTATGAAAACGATTAAATACTGAAGTATTTTTCGGCTTGTGACATTTAATAATGCTATGCCAACCACCGGGCGTCCCAAACAACAACTCACACTCTATGATTCCCTGTCCATCATTGTCGGTATTGTTATCGGTGCCGGCATCTATGAAACAACACCCCTGATTGCGAAATCACTTGCACAGCCCGTTTGGTTGATCGGTATCTGGATAATAGGTGGCATCATTTCTCTGGTTGGAGCACTGTGTTATGCAGAGCTCACCACCACCTACCCGGAAGAAGGTGGTGATTATATATTCCTGACACGTGCCTATGGCAGAAAGACGGGTTTCATGTTTGCCTGGGCCGGCTTCTGGTTGGTTAAACCAGCAAATATTGGCGCGATTGCATTTATCTTTGCACGCTATGCTCAACAAATATTACCGCTTCAACTGGATGGAAACGAATTTATTGCCTATGCCGCCGCAGCCATTATGCTATTAACAATTCTCAATATTAACGGTGTACAGACTGGAAAATGGATCCAGAACCTGCTGACCCTGGTCAAGGTTCTGGGTTTATTGATGATCATTGTGATTGGTTTATTGTTCGTGGTGCCCGTCAGCGAAACGACCGGACAGGGAAGCACACCTCAGGATACTGATATCTACCTGGCCATGATCCTGGTGCTGTTTACCTATGGTGGCTGGAGCAATATCTCCTATGTCGCTGCCGAGGTAATAGAACCACAAAAAAACATCCTGCGCTCACTCATCATTAGTATCTGCCTCGTCACCTTGATATATGTCGCGATTAATTTTGTATTTCTACATGTGCTTGGAATACATGGCATGATGAATAGTCAATCGATTGCTAGTGACGTTGTTCGTCTCTCCTTCGGTGAACCAGGAGCCATGGCAATCAGTTTTTTAATCTGTATTACCTGTCTTGGCAATATTAATGGCATGATTTTCACCAATGCCCGAGTTTATTATGCCATGGGACAGGATCATCAACTTTATTCATGGCTCGGACACTGGAGCCGGCAACTGGATTCACCTGTACGGTCATTAACTTTACAGGCCATCATTACATTGGTCCTGGTTATTTTAATGGGTGGCAGTGAGAATGCCTTTGAACGACTGGTAGTACTCAGTGCACCGCTACACTGGTTCTTCTTTCTAATGGTCGGTATCGCGTTATTTATCTTACGAAGTAAACAAACGGTAACGAAAGGAAATTACAAAGTGCCTTTCTATCCATGGCTACCTATCGTGTTTTGTTTTTCAACAGGTTTTTTATTATTTGCAAGTTTGTCCTATGCCTACAGCCAACGTCACCCAGAAGCTTACGTGATCATTGCCGTCATGTTAACTGGTATCGCAGCCAGCCTGTATGATCCACCACGGAGGGGAAATAAATGACTGCGGCTTACTTCTTGTATTTAAGCCAGGAGATTGTCCAAGAATAGAATCCGTAGCGAGAAATCTTGTAGCCAACTGATTTTACTTAATATTTTCAACTTAAGATTTCTCCCGTTGGTCGAAATGACAACTTGATCAGAGGTTCCCTAAGTTAAATATCCACGATTGATAAGGTGTAAGGGTGAAATATCAACAGACCTGAACAATGGATAGACACTGATATAGTCATTTTCTTGTAACAGATAATCAAAACCCACCGCTTCGCCATTTACAAGGATCAGATCAATCTCTGAAGACGGTACTCCGATTGAATCAACTAAACTATTAAATGTAGTTTGATCCCCGTATTCTGCAAAAAACGACCCCCACTGCCTTGATAGAGGCAGATAATCATTCAACTCACCGTAGAACCTTATAGTTAGATTAGCCATAGGTGCCCAGTTTATTCGGCAGCATCCCACTGGGCAAGGGTGTGTTAAGCCATTATTACGAATTAATAATGTCCCTGTCTGATTACTGACAGTTTAGTCAAAATTAAGAAGCGACGCTCTCCTGTGCTGTGTAAGCCTGCGAATGAGTAATAGAAATATATTTAACATTTGCTCATCATTCTTTCGTAGACAGATTTAAGAAGGGCTTGAACATATCCAGTGGAATTGGAAAAGCGATGATTGAATTTTTTTCACCTGCGATATCAGATAACGTTTGCAGATAGCGTAGTTGTATACTTTGAGGATTTTTTGACAATATATCAGCAGCCTGCAACAGTTTTCCCGAAGCCTGTAATTCACCCTCAGCATGAATAACCTTGGCACGTCGCTCACGCTCGGCCTCAGCCTGTTTCGCAATAGCACGGACCATACTTTCATTGATATCAACATGTTTAATTTCAACATTAGCGACTTTAATGCCCCAGGCATCAGTTTGTTTATCCAGTATCACCCGGATATCTTTATTCAGCTTATCCCGCTCGGCCAGTATTTCATCTAATTCATGTTGCCCCAGGACAGAACGTAATGTTGTCTGAGCTAATTGACTTGTGGCAACAAGAAAATTTTCTACTTGAATGATAGCCCGTTCCGGATCCATGACGCGAAAATAAACTACCGCATTGACCTTGACCGAGACATTATCTCGCGAGATCACATCCTGGCTAGGGACATCTAATACCACCGTTCGTAAATGGACACGCTCAATTTGTTGTACAAAAGGAATGACGATGATGAGACCCGGTCCCTTGACCGAAGTGAATCGACCTAACGTAAATACCACAGCGCGTTCATACTCACGCATGACCTTGAAGATCATTGTCAAAATAATAACTAAGCCAATAATGATATAAAACATAGTGTTCATGTCGCACCCTCCTTTACAGGCTCAACGCTTAAAATCAATCCGTCTATCGCAACAACTCTAACTTGATCACCGCTTCTAAATGGTGATTGTGACTGCACTTGCCAGGTCTCACCATGAATATGGATATGGCCTGACTTTTCAAAATCTTCCAGTACCTGGCCGATGCTGCCAAGCATCTCGTCCACACCGGAAACTACCGGTTTATTATGTGCTGCGAACACCATCCTGAGTACGATCAGGAAAAAGATCGAACTCACAGTAGAGACCGCAACGATGATCGGGATCGCAACCTGGATCTCACTCCCCTCGGTATCGAATAAGATCACGGACCCCATAACAAAGGCAATGATCCCACCGATCCCCAGCGCACCGAAACTGGGCGCAAATAATTCCCCTACCATAAATATAATGCCAAGGATCATTAGAGCCAAACCTGCATAATTGACTGGTAAGACCTGCAATGCATATAAGGCTAACAACATACTAATCCCACCAATGACACCGGGTAACACATAACCGGGATTGGCCATTTCGAAAAATAAACCGTAGACACCGAGCAACATGAGGATATAGGCAATATTCGGATTGGTAATGACTGAAAGCAATTCATTACGCCAGTCCGGCTCAATAGTTTCTATTGCGAGATCACTGGTTTCAAGTATGACATCCTGACCATTAATATTAACCTGCCATCCGTTGACTTTAGTGAGTAAATCATTCGTATCGGTCGCAATAATATCAATCACATTCTGCTTCAGGGCTTCATCTGATGAAAGACTCGCTGCCTCGCGTACAGCCCGTTCTGCCCAATCAGCATTACGCCCGCGCATCTCCGCCATACTTCGGATATAGGCAACGGCATCATTGACGATCTTTTTTGTCATGGTATCGCCCATTGCAGGCGCTGGCTCTTTTTCGGCAGATCCCTCTGCCTTATCTTGACCTTCCTCACCATCATCTTCCTTATCCTGTTTAGGTAGAATTGGTGGTTTCATATCAGGCACACCACCAATTTGTACCGGTGTTGCCGCCCCTAAGCTCGTTGCCGGAGACATGGCTGCGATATGCGAAGCATATAACATGTACGTACCTGCACTCGCGGCCCGTGAACCTGAAGGAGAAACATATACGATTACCGGAACTGGTGAAGCAATGATGGCGCGATTAATATCGCGCATAGCGGTATCCAGACCACCGGGAGTATCCAGGCGTAAAATAACAACCACAGCCCCCTTGTCTGCGGCCTTTCCCAGACCACGTTGGATATAATCACTCGTCGCCGGACCAATTGCGTCATTGACCTCAAGTATCACGGCAACACGCTTCTCCTGTTCCGCGCTAGCGAGAAGTGAGCCCGCTAAAAATAGAATCACAACGCACAAAAAATTGAACGGCGATATACCTATTTTTTCACTATTTCGCATCATCTGCATCCATACACATAAAAACCCATTTAGTTATTGGTAGTGCTAACAAGATTTATTATGCATCACCATTAAGGATAGACTAATTGAAAGCAGTTTAGGGAGATTTTCTATCTGCTATACTCAAATATGATAGTAATTAATCAGCGTAGTTACATCAGGCTGTGGGAATAGAAATAAGGAGAGCAATAATGACCGATAGCGTATACAGAGTGACCGAATTAATCGGAACGAGTGAGTCATCATGGGAAGATGCTGCCAGAAATGCAGTTGAAACTGCTAGCAAGTCCCTAAAAAATCTTCGTGTTGCAGAAGTAACCAAGCTCGATATGAAAGTCGAAGAAGGAAAGGTAGTCGCATACCGCAGTAAGGTAGCCCTTTCATTTAAATACGAGCATTGATATTTAGCCGCTGGGTGTCACGTATACTCCGTGAATATTGCTGGTAATCAATGATGACTGATCGATAACGGCCATCAACGTTTAACTTCAGCGACGTCTGCCCTTCTGGCCTTTACGTGGTTCTTCGTATTTAACCTTGAGGAAATTACCCTCAAACGACTTACCATCTAGTCCGGCGATAGCCGCGCGGGCATGGTGGCCCTCCATTTCAAGAAAGGCGAATCCTTTGCAATCACCTGAAAACAGATCTTTCACGAGATTGATGGAACGTACCGTGCCAAATTCTGAAAACACAGCCAGCAGGGATTCTTCAGTGGTAGTGGGCGGCAAACTGCCAACAAATAGTTTCTTCACTATGAAACTCCAATTATTGCATTACAAACAATAAACCCCGCGACACAACGCGGGGCTTACTCAAAACATCAAACTAACAGACCTTTAGGCCTGTACGTTTTGTGCCTGCGGGCCTTTATCACCTTCTTCCACATCGAAGGTGACTTGCTGACCTTCGGCCAATGTGCGGAAACCTTCATTGGCGATAGCAGAGAAGTGAACAAAAACGTCCTTGCTACCATCGTCAGGTGTAATAAAGCCGTAGCCTTTGGATTCGTTAAACCATTTAACGGTTCCTGTTGCCATAATAATTACCTCATTAAATATTAAAATTAAAAGTGTTACAAATCTTACGAGGTAATTAACAGGTGAAAACTTGAAAAGTATATCTGACAAGAACCAGTATAGAATGTAGCGTCGTGCAGTGTACCCGTTTTTTGGCCAAAAACACAATAAAAATCAAGAAGTCAGGGATAATTACTGGTCGAATTGTCCTGATCAATCTGAGCTTTCCTCAAATATCACTAAAATAATTGAAGCTTAGTCAACGTAGTGTTAGAGTGCGCGCGTCTGGTGACATCCCGTAGGGATACCAGAGCGTCATCTTTAGTTGTTAGTTCGCCTCAGTTGCCTGCTTTTTCGTTGCAACCTAATACTCCGAGTCCAACTGCCCCTCCTTAGAGAGCCAATTATTGCATGCCGCACATAACGGCAAATCTATCCAATATGCCCGAACTGAATCCGCGACAATGTGTGCGCGATCAAACAGCCGCCCGCCCTGGCCTATCGCTTGAAACAGCACCCAGCGCAGGAGGCATACTATTATATTTAGGAAAACAGAATGACATTTGAAACACTCGGACTATCCGAAGAACTACTGCGCGCCGTGCGTACCGCCGGCTATACCAGTCCAACACCGATCCAGGTGCAGGCTATCCCTGCCATATTGGAAGGCAAAGACATCATGGCCGCAGCACAAACCGGGACCGGGAAAACCGCCGGTTTTATCTTGCCCCTGTTACAGCGGCTCTGCAACAAACCGCCGATAAAGAGTAACCGTATACGTGCATTGGTGCTAACTCCTACCCGGGAACTCGCGGCACAAGTACAGGACAGCGTAATGACCTACGGGAAGTACCTGCCAATACGTTCCGCTGTCGTCTTTGGCGGTGTCAAAATTAACCCGCAAATGATGAAACTACGCCGTGGTATCGACGTGCTGGTGGCGACACCGGGCCGCCTGCTCGATCTCTATCAGCAGAATGCCATACGCTTCAACGATATTGAGATCCTGGTATTGGATGAGGCCGATCGTATGCTGGACATGGGTTTTATACACGATATTAAAAAAATCATGTCACTGCTGCCAAAACAACGCCAGAATCTGATGTTCTCTGCCACCTTTTCCAATGATATCCGGCGGCTTGCCAAAGGTATCATTAACAACCCAGTTGAAATTGATGTGGCCCCGCGTAATACCACCGTCGAAACCATCACGCAGGTAATCCACCCAGTGGACAAAGCGAATAAAACAGCACTACTCAGCCATTTGATCCGTAAGGATAACTGGTATCAGGTACTGGTCTTCAGCCGCACCAAACACGGTGCCGATAAACTAGTGAAGCGATTGGCACGTGACGACATCCATGCCACAGCCATACACGGCAACAAAAGCCAGGGGCAACGAACCAGAGCACTGGCCGATTTTAAACAGAACAAAACCCGTATACTGGTGGCAACCGATATCGCCGCCAGGGGCATAGACATCAACCAACTGTCCCATGTCGTCAACTTCGATCTACCGAATGTCCCAGAGGATTATATACACCGCATCGGCCGCACAGGCCGTGCCGGTGCCAATGGCCACGCCATTTCTCTGGTCAGTGCCGATGAGGCCAAACAACTGCAAGACATCGAGCGAATTATTAAATTCAAGATCGAACGCGAAGAAATTGAAGGCTTCGAGCCACAACATGTTGTACCGGAATCTATCTCCACTAAACCAAAACGTAATAAACAGAAATCCCATGATAATAAAACCAGTAATAAAACTGGCTCATGGCGCACTTCTAAGAAACAAAATGCGCGCAGACAATCAGGTAACCCGAAAGGTCAGGACAAAAGAAAGAATAAATCCAACCGTGTCAGGCGTTCCGGATCACAAACAGTATCAGCAATTTAAGAATCTTGAGTTAACAAAGACCTCCAGTAAAAACTAGTCCCATGAGTACAAAATCTTTCACTTCATTGCCTTTCTCTCGCTTGTCCTTAGAGCCTGAGTTTTTAGCTAATCTCCAGTCACTGGATTACAAGGTCATGACCCCGATACAGGCACAAAGCCTGCCCGATATCCTGGAAGGAAAAGATTTACTGGCACAGGCTAAAACCGGTAGTGGCAAAACGGCTGCCTTTGGAATTGGCTTACTGCATAAAATTGAGGTCCGAACTTATCAAACACAGGCCCTGGTTCTTTGCCCGACGCGTGAACTGGCCGATCAGGTGAGCAATGAAATTCGTCGTCTGGCGCGTGCAATACCCAACACCAAGGTTCTCACTTTGTGTGGTGGCAAACCGATGGCCCTACAGCTGGCCTCATTGGAACATGACCCCCATATCGTGGTCGGTACACCGGGAAGGATATTAAAACATCTGGGAAAAGAGACTTTAAAACTGGATAGATTAAACACGCTAGTGCTGGATGAGGCTGACCGCATGCTGGACATGGGTTTTCATGATGACATCATGCGCATTATTGATATGACGCCGCGCCAAAGACAAACCCTGCTATTTTCAGCCACCTACCCGGAAGAAATAAAAGACATTAGTCATGCCATCCAAACCAATCCCGTTGATGTTCGTGTGGAAAGTCTGCATGACAATAAAAAAATAAAACAAATTTTCTATGAAATACAAAAAGGTGAAAGGACCAAAACACTCGTTGCCCTGTTACAACATTATCGACCTGAATCCAGCCTGGTGTTTTGTAATCGAAAACAACAATGCCAGGAATTGGCTGACACATTATGGCAACAAGGTTTCCATGCGCTGGCCTTGCACGGTAATCTTGAACAAAAAGAACGTGACCAGGTATTGGTACAGTTTGCCAATAAAAGCAGTTCGATGCTGATTGCAACGGATGTTGCTGCACGGGGACTGGATATAAAAGATTTACAGGCCGTGATTAACTTCGAGTTATCACCCGATCCAGAAATACATATTCACCGTATCGGACGCACGGGTCGTGCGGGGAATGAAGGGCTGGCCTTAAGTTTGTTTATGGCATCTGAAGCACCTAAGGTCATCAGGATAGAAGAATATCAAGATAGTCCTGCTCATATTGATAAAACATCTTCGCTTAAAAGTCGGGAGAATTTCAGACTGAGTCCGCCGATGGTCACGCTATGTATTAATGGAGGTCGTAAAAACAAGATCCGCGCGGGTGATGTCTTGGGCGCTTTAACTGCAAATACTAATCTGCCGGGCAAACAGATCGGGAAAATTGATATTTTCGATATCCTTACTTACGTCGCGGTGGAACGGCCTATTGCCAAACAAGCCTTGAAGATTCTATCAGAAGGGAAAATCAAAGGACGCAAGTTTAAAGTACGAAAACTAAGATGATATACATGAGGGCATAACATCCACACCAAATCTCATGTATTATTTAGGGTTCCCGATGGCACAAAATAAACGATGGTCTAAGGCGAAACTATGCACTTTTCTAAAGAACAGATTGCTGAAATCGAAATACTGATTCACTACAACCTGGAGACCACCCAGCAAGGCATCAAAGTCCACTCAAATGCAGGTGTGGAATATGTCGAAGCCGTACAACGCTTATTCGAAAAAGGCCTCGTCACACAAGTCGATGGGGGCTATCTCACCGACCTTGGCAGAAAAGCCGCAGAACATGCACAAGCACTGATACTCATGTTGTCACCACATAACCAAAGCACTGCGAGTTAGATATTAAGCTCAAAACAAGGATCAATCTTTCATAATCATCAGTATTTTGGCAAGTCCCTCTGAACATGTCATATTTAAGAAATCGCCGTTCACGCTATTAACCGCCAGTTCGGTAAAAGGGGTTTGCTCGATATTAATATCAATGATCATTCCCCCATTGTGATAGACGATATTCGCGATATGATTAGGCAAGGTAGTTGCACCGGAGGTACCGGCAATAATCAGGACATCCGTCTTTGCAGCGACAGCCATGGCGCTCTCAAATTTAAAATAATGTTCATCATAAATTTCATCAAACCATAAAACATGTGGTCGAGTCCCCGCACCACAATCAGGACAGGATAATATTTTTTTATCGTCACTTGATAGATGCTGATCTTTATCTCGAGGTAATATTTCCATTGGCAGAGGATAAATACTTTCTTTACACTCATTTACACAGCGCATGAAAAATACATTACCGTGTATCTGATACGTCCTCTCTGGACTGTTTCCTGCACGGATATGTAAATTATCAACATTCTGAGTAATAAGTGTGAACCTGTCCTGAAGACGTCGTTCCATTTCTACCAGTGCCAGATGTCCTTGATTGGGTTTTGCATTACCGCAGACGCTCAACCGATATAAATACCATTTCCATACTTCATCAGGACGTTCTGTGAACATGGCATAGGTTGCCATTTCCTGAGGATGGTATTCTTTTGAGCCAATCGTCCAGTAACCTTCAGTACCACGAAAGGTTGGTATCCCGCTTTCTGCCGAAATCCCCGCACCAGTAAGCACGGTAATATGCTTGTCCTGATCGGCGAGACTTTCCTGAAGTGTTGATGACATTAGACAGACCTGGATTTCTAATCGTAAATCGTATAATTAGTTATTGTCGGACCCTCGGCAACTGCTTCCGGTGACCGTTCCATTCAGAATCCTTCATGGTAACGATAAGCACGAGCGCAGTAAAATCCGTTCCCTTTTACTGCTATGCTTCACTGGTTATGAGAAATATCCTTACACAACTGGACTACATCGCCGGCAACACAATCATACAGTTCACGGAAACTGATCCTGCCTTGTTACAGGTCGATGCTATTGTCGAAGAACAGGATACCAACCTGATATTAGGCAAATTACCCGTCATCATGGATACCATTGAAAATTTTGCGACCCTGGTAAAAAAAATGGGACAACAAACACGTAAAATACCGGGCAATGTCATTTTTAAACAATCCATACCAAAACGACTTATTGCCATAATATATGATGTCGAACATACCCCAATTTGCGAGGAATCATGGATTGAAGAAGTACTGCTAAATATTCTGATCCTATGTGAAGGAAACAAGATAAAAACACTGGCCATGCCACTATTGGGCACAAGTTACGGAAAGCTAAAGGACAAAACAATCATGCAATTGCTACAAGACTCACTAGTTCAAAACCGACAACAACACCTGAAAAAAATATTTATATATCAAACGTTTACTTCAGCCCTTCATTCATGACACGAGTAATTCTCTCTTTAATATCTCTTGCTTTTTCTTTTGCTGACTCCAGCGTATTTTCTGCCTCTTTTAATTCCTTCATTAAGTCTGGATAACCGGATTGAGTAACCCACTCCATGACATTTTCAAAATGTTCCCTTTGATCTTCATCATAGAGCATACTGTCATCACCCGATGCCAACGCCTTTTTATGTTTACATATTCTTCCCCTTTCTCCAGCCGGACAATCACAAATAAAAGACAAACTGGAATCATCTTGCCTTACCTGCACTGAACGAGGTTCAGACTGACTGCTACTTTTTAAAAGAACCGTAATATTCATATTTTATAGGATATACATACACGATAATGCGGAATCTATTTATTATTTAATAAATCTTTCAAGTTCGCAAATGGCTTCCCGGTTACACGTTCTCGTTCAAGTTCATTTGTTGCACCAATCGCCGAACTATCAGCATCAAGATACTTCGCATGTTCATGATCATGGCAATAGACACACAATAATTCCCAGTTACTGCCATCGGGGGGATTATAGTCATGGTTATGATCTTTGTGATGAACCGTAAGCTCGATAATGTTTTCTCGGGTAAATTCCCGTTTACATTTCCCACATATCCAGGGATACATTTTGAGCGCTTGCTCGCGATATGAGTGCCCTCTTGCTTCGGCATTTTGCCTGGATTCTGCAATGACCTTATCTAGCTTGTCCATTGAATGTCAACAACGTTATTAATTAACCATACTTCTTTTCAAACCCTGCCATAAATGCAACCAGTGCATCGACAGCTTCCTCTGGGACGGCATTATAAATGCTGGCACGCAGACCACCTACAGAGCGAAACCCGTTCAAATTTAATAATCCATTCTCTGCCGCCTCTGATATAAATGTCTGGTCCATATTTTTTTCTTTTAGTTGAAATGGGATATTCATCCAGGAGCGGCAATCGGGTTTAACATCATTATAGTAAAAATCAGTGGCATCAATGGCAGCATAGAGTTTTTTCGCCTTACGTTCATTGATCTCAGCAATGGCCTCCGGCCCACCCTGCTCTTTCAACCATTTGAATACCAGCCCGGTCAGGTACCAGGCAAAAGTAGGTGGTGTGTTATAGAGTGAACCATCTTTCGCCTGAACTGCATAATCGAACGGCGTTGGAGTATAGGATATAGCATTCCCGATCAAATCCTCGCGTACGATAACGATTGTGAGACCAGAAGGCCCAATGTTCTTCTGGGCACCGGCATAGATCAATCCGAATTTTGAAACATCAATGGGCCGTGACAGGATGTTGGAAGACATGTCAGCGACGACAGGGACATCGCCGGTATCCGGAATGAAATTGAATTCCACACCACCGACGGTTTCATTCGGTGTGTAGTGAAAATAAGCTGCCTCTGAGTCAAGTTCCCATGAATTAATTTCAGGAATGAAATTATAACCCTTATCCATGGTATCTGCGGCCACATTAACCTGGCAAAAAGGCATTGCCTGATCTACGGCCTTGTGCGACCAGATCCCGGTGCGGACATAGTCTGCCCTGGTCTTACCGCGCAATAGATTCATGGGAATAACGGCAAACTGGGTGCTTGCACCACCCTGCAGAAACAGAACCTTGTAGTTGTCAGGAATACGCATCAGATCACGCAGACTCTGCTCGGCATCCCTGGCGATTTGCAGAAAGGCATCGCTGCGATGACTCATTTCCATAATCGAGGCACCGATCTCCCCCCAGTTAAGTAGTTCCTGTTTCGCCTTCTGAAGTACAGGCTCAGGAATTGCTGCTGGACCAGCGCAAAAATTATAGGCGCGTGTCATGATCTCCCCCTCGTGCTTTAACTTATTATACTGCCTCCCTGGCACGATATCCTTAAACCATGTCCCAAATGTAATCCGGGCATTGAAACGGCTGATATATAATTTGCAGTGGCATAACGCCGATATCGGCCTGTCTCCTTTTATATTTAAACATTAATCACAGTGTAACCAGCGATGGAACAATTTTGCCATTAACGGCATAACGATATAGGTCATGAGGGATACCAGTGTTAGCGTTGTAATCGCCATCTGCACGATGTAATGCAGTTTGCTTATAAAGGGTGTAAGGCAATAATATATTAATAGCGATAAGGAAAAGATGGACATCCAGACAATAATCATCATCTTGTATTTTGGTGGCGGGACCAACGCTTCTTCTCCCTCCAGGGTAAACCAGGTTTCAAGACCGCTGAGGATTTCCACTTCCTGTTCACCCAGTTCCAGACCAATATGGCGGTCCATCCACTGCTGACGAATCTCAGACCCTTCCCAGACCAGGTAATTTTTCATGGAATCGAATTTAAACACAATGCGATAGTAATCACCTGCCTTGATAGGCCGAATAATATTTGCACCAAGATGTCCTTTAAATTTCATGGCGTCTTTCGTTGTGCCAGACATCACTTCTTCAAATTCTTTCACGCGATCCGGCTTTGGCCGACGTTTTACAATGATTGTGACTGGCGTGTCGCTATCAATTTCGGTTGATTTATTCGTTTGTCCCATTTTATTTTGAAATTCTCTTATCTAAGGGTAGCACGCCCTATCGTATTGCTATCTGTGCCAAACCATATCGTTCTATCTTGCGAATGATAATACATATGCCGAACACTCATACCGCCACTAGGTATATCTGTTGCACTAAAATATTCCCTGTTCTTTGTATCAAACCCGATGAGTCTATTCGGTTTCAACCCTGTTTCAACAAACCATATTCGATCTTGATCATCAACTGTCATGCCGTAAGGTCGTGATTGTTTCTTTCCGGGCATGAGCCATTCTTTAATTTCAGTTGTCTCAGGATTATATTGACCGAGGTAACCACTTTCATAATCGACATACCAGATTGTATTATCAGAAGTCACGACCAGGCGCCTTGGCAAAGTTTTCTCGCGAGGCAATTCAATTTCTCTAATTGCAAACGATACCGGATCTACCGTGGCTAATTTATTGGTAGCGAATAAAGCAATCCATGGCCGGTCTTTGGAATCCATCCAAATCCCATAAGGACGTGATCTTGATGTCGGAACTTCAACGACCTTTACTTCTCCGGTATTTACAAACAATTTTCCAATAAAATTACTCTGCTGTGCGGTAAACCAGATATCACCTTTACTATCGAAAACCAGGGTATGCGGATCGCGTACATCATCATTTGTCATGGGATATTTTCTAATCTCACCCGTTGCCGGGTCTAGTCGACCAATATAGCCAAGCGTATTACCCGCATACCAGACGAACCCTTGACTATCAATAATCAAATTATGCGGTCGTTCGTTATCTTCCATGTCATATTTTTTAAACTCACCTGAAGCAGGATCAAGCACGCCAATATATGCATCACGTTGCCCGCAAAACCAGACCATTCCATCCGCAGCAACATAGGGATCACGCGGGCGAGAATTTTCATAGGGAACCTGCCATTCTTTGATGTTTACCGTCACAGTCCCGGCGAAGACAACGTCAGCAAAGAATACTAATAAGATAAATAAACGATTTAATTTCATTCTGGATAATCCTTCCTAATGACATTGTCGCCGTTTAAAAGTATCCGGTAAAGGTTCTATCTCCCCCATTTAATACGTTAGACTTAAAGACAAATGACACTAGTATTTGAAGAACTGGACTTTCAGAAAACCCCGCTGGGTGAAATCAGTCTCAGGCGTCGGTCAGAACCCAAACTTGATGGAGAGATTCTCTACGAGGTAAAACTAAATGACGAATTCCTGATGTCCAGCCTGTTTACCAAGGCAGAGATACAACTTTCAAGACTCGGACTCGCTGCGCTGGATGGTTCCGAACTGGATATTGTTGTTGGTGGATTGGGCCTGGGCTATACAGCTGTTGCAGCGCTGGAAGACCCGTCGGTCAGGTCACTTATGGTCATTGAGGTGATGGAACCAGTGATCAACTGGCACCGTCGTGGCCTGGTGCCGCTTGGCGAGAAACTAAGCTCAGATCCCCGCTGTCGCCTGATACACGCTGATTTCTTTGAGTTAGCAGTAAACTATAGCAGCTTCGACCGCGAAGACCCCGGCAAACTGGTACACGCCGTGTTGCTAGATATTGATCATTCACCAGGCCATTGGCTAAACTCGGGAAACAGTGCTTTTTATACCGAACAAGGGCTAAAGAAATTATCTGCCAAACTCCATCCCGGTGGTGTTTTCGGACTATGGTCCAACGATCCCCCGGATGCCGAATTTACCCACCTTCTTGAATCGGTGTTCCAGACTTCTGAGTCCCATATCGTGACCTTTCCGAACCCGTATACCGGCGGGGAGTCCAGCAACACAGTCTACGTCGCCCACATGGATGGAGGTGATAGAGTCGAACCTGGAGCAGAGACCGACGACAGCAAAAAGAAATGATCGGACCGACTGAAATAGTAAAATATAACTCATGAAAATATTAATCACAGGTGGCACGGGTTTTATTGGACGAATATTGTGCCACCGATTGCTCGATCTAGATCATGAGTTAATCGTACTAAGCCGAAGGCCAGAACAAGTCTCTAAATTATGCGGCGATGCTGTCGCGGCGATATCTAATTTAGATGATTTGCCAACAGATGAATCCATTGACGCGATCATCAATCTGTCCGGTGAAGGTATCGCTGATGCTCGCTGGACAAGAAGAAGAAAACAAAAATTATTAGATAGCCGCATCGACATTACCGAACAACTCATCGCCTATGTCGCCAAAGCAAAACATAAACTATCCATCATGATCAGTGGATCAGCGGTTGGCTATTATGGAAATAACTACGACACAGAACACGATGAAATCACAGATAATCCTGATGATTTTGCACAACAATTATGTAAAAAATGGGAAGCTGCTGCAGAACCGGTCAAAGACCACGGCGTACGCCTCTGTATTTTGCGTACCGGATTGGTGATAGGCAAAGATGGTGGCTTTGTCAAACGCATGCTGCTGCCATTTAAACTTGGACTAGGCGGCCGTTTGGGTGATGGTAACCAATGGATGTCCTGGATACACAAAGATGATCTGATTGCCATCATCGAAATGCTACTCACTTCCCCAGATCTAGAGGGAAATTTTAATGCTACCGCACCAGAGCCCGTCACCAATGCAGAATTTAGCTTGTGTCTGGCGAAGAATCTCAATCGGCCAGCGATATTTCCAGTCCCGGCGATAGTATTAAAACTGCTGCTTGGCGAAATGTCAGAACTCTTGTTAGGTGGTCAAAAAGTGACCCCTGAAAATTTAATGGAACAAAATTTTCGTTTTCAATTTGAATCGCTGGATTCGGCTTTAAAAGCAGTTTTATAAAGTCCTGCCCTTTGGGTAACCCTTGGGCTACGAAGACCGAGATAATTTTCCAGCAACAATCGAGAAAACATCAGGCATGACTGCTGGGATCAAAATCCGTTTAATAATTCCTCAGCGTCTGCCTTGGCAACATAATACCAACCAATTGAATTCAGCTTGTAATATGCGATAATTTTTTCACGACCACGTTCAATGTAAAAATAATGGCCTGATTGTCCTTTATTAATTTTATTAACAACGTATTCATTCGGGAAAACTTCAAGTTCATCAATAGAATTGATTAATGTTCCCAAACCATAGGCTTGAGTCTTGTCTGACGATGTAACAATTATTTCAGCTTTATCATTTAGCAAATATGTCTCTTCAAGACCTTCTACTGCATACATCGGCATCAATTTTTTTCTAACATATTCAAGTGTCACTTCTACACCGGCAACACCAATAAATTTTCCATCGTTGTCAAATAGTGGATTCGTACAGGGTAATAAAACACCACGGCCACCGACATCAATATAGGGTGAGAGCCAATTTATCCCCGTTTTATCGAGGGTCCCTCGATACCATGGGCGTTGTCTTGGATCAAACGCCTCAGGATAACCTGTCTTTCCCGGGTATTCGGCAAAGATGCCTTCTTCCAGACCGATATATGACCAGACTAATGGCAATCCCTCATTCATTATTATTTCATGTGCGGCCTTATCATCATCATGTGCCACTTTAGTTTTATGACTTTTTAACATCAGCGATTTAAATGAATGACGTAACGGATTCAGTCTTTGTAACGTTGGTTTAACTTTTTGTTCATCAACCCCAGGTGCCAGTTTATAAACATGATAGTCAACACTGATAGGGAAACCATAGACATCTGAAAACTTGTAATCTGAGGGGCCACTGTCTGGATCGGCAATTGTTTCGTCTGTATAGTAAGGTGTCTTATCTAAACTTCCCTGGGTTATCAGGTTGGTCGCTCCGATTGATATACCTTCCAGTATTGCTTCGTATTTTAGAAATTGTGTATCTATCTGCTGCGCCTTATTCGCAACAGTCGTTATAAAGTTATTTGTCTTTTGTCCTTCACTTTGCGTTACTTTCATTGATTCCATTTGCTGGAAGAGCACCGCTACAACCAATATGAATGATGCAAGTATTGAATAAGCCATAATATTGACTGCGGCTTTTCGATGGTGAGTCACCCAGCGCATGATTTTTTGTTTTACTGATTCCGGGCGGGCCTTGATTGCTTCACCATGCATGTAACGACGAATATCATCGGAAAATTCAGCAACTGTTGAATAACGATCTTCCGGCAGATATTGCGTGGCTTTCTTAACGATAGCCAATAATTGTTCCTGTTCATCGGCCTGTTTGCCATATGCCGGTGGCGGATCAATGATACCACGACGCGCTTTCAGCATGATTGCATCCATATCTTTGCCATTGATAGCGCGATGGAATGTCACCAATTCAAACAGGATCAGGCCTAGTGAGTAGAGATCACTACGATGATCCAGGATGTCATATTCACCCCCTGCCTGCTCCGGTGACATATATGCCGGGGTACCCAAAACCTGACCCATCTTGGTTTTGTCTTCATCATCAACTTCTTCATGTCCTACGAGCACGGTTTTATCACCAAATATGTCTTTATCAACATCGACCATTTTCGCAATGCCCCAGTCCATGACATAAACTTCATTATAGGGACCAATCATGATATTTAGCGGTTTAAGATCGCGGTGGATCACACCTTTACGATGCGCATAATGTATCGCATCACAAACCTTTAAAAAGTGTTCGAGTCTTGCATGTAGCGTATGGTGTTCATCCGGCTCACCATGTTCTACATATTGCTCCTGTGTTTCACGGATATGATCTTTTAGAGTGATGCCATCAATCAACTTCATGGCATAACCGACGGATTGGTCACTTGTCGTGAAACCATAAATAGGGACGATATTCGGATGCTGTAACTGAGCGGTAACCTGGGCTTCCAGATAAAATCGTCCCAGGTAACTTGGAATCTCAGCAACGTGAGGATGGATTCTTTTATAGGCTACCTTTCGATTAAGCTTATTATCTTTGGCAAGCAGGATTTCACCCATGGCCCCTTCATCTATCGACTCGAGAATTGTGTAATCGTCACCATCGAAGTCGACCCAGGGAATCTTGACACTATCTACTTCAACGTCTGCCAGATCACTCCATTCTGTTTCATCATTATCATTTGTATCATTAATATTCACGAATGAAGTTAATTCAATTTTTTCATGCGCCATGACGTTCTTGTATTCGTCTACGGTAATATGCTTGTGATGAAAAAGGTCATCAATGAATTCCTCTACTGTGTGCTCACCGTGTTCAGCAAGATATTCTTCACACAGGGACTCCAGCTCAGACACGCTGAGAGAAGTAATATTTTGTTTCATTGCTTCGGTTAACATAAGTTATTGAATAACAATAGAATTAAGACCTTACCCATACAAAGCGGAGAATAATATCTGTTGTGTGCGTAGAATTCCAGTAAATCACTCAGATTCACCATATCTGCAAGAACAATGAGACATTTAATCTTCCTATTCCTATTAATAATGTAAGGGAATACCCTATATTTGATATTAAGCAAAATGAGTATAAAGTTACCCAGTATTAACACTTGTAGAAAAACTTCACGGGGGAGCTATGACTATTTGTCCAGTAGCAAATTTGATAGGGTGTAATAAATGCGGAATAGTGAATTTCTGCTTTCTAAAAAGTGTACTCGGCAATTATGGTGAGGAACAGCCGGGACAAGATTCTGAAGAGTCTAAAAAAACTGAGCCCGGTTCTAAACCACCAGATTAAAAAAACTTAAGGTGTTAGAGATTTTAAAATAATAGCGGCCTGCCCCCTTTATTTTTAAAGACATGACTTGACCAGTTGAAAAAATTCGTTAAAGTCGTTTACAACAACATCTGGTTTATGCGGATGTTTTACGCTACCAGGAAAAATCTTTTCTAGCCACGCTTTATCCCATTTCGCACCATTGTAAAATATATTCGTAACACCCGCTCTTTTTGCTGAAACAGTATCAGTCGTACTATCTCCGACATACCAGCAATTCAGGCCTGGCTTCACACCAAGATTCTCACATGACTTTAAAATTAGATCAGGGGCAGGCTTCCGGTTCGTGACATCGTCGCCACAGACCGTGGTCTCAAAATAATGGGTCCAGCCAGTGACATGAATAACCTCAATCTCATGCTCCAGAAATTCACGATTCCGATTCGTCAGTACACCCAGTTTCAGGCCCATCCCTCTGAGGTTGTCCAACATCACATCAATACCCTCTTCAAACGGATGTATCTCTCCGAAATGATTTCGGTAACAACGATTAAATTCCTCATGTGCAATTTGTTTCGCCTCTTCGTCATGATCAAACAATACTTCGAATATATCTGTCCGAGAAATCCTTCTATCAGCCTTAACCCTGGGATGCAGTTTCTGATTATCACGTACATATGCAACTAATCTCGCATCTTCAGCAGTCTTGCTTTCCCCAGGCTTTGTCATCCTACGCAATAGATCCATTTCATCAAATTTTAACAGCACATCATCAACAGCGTGATACATAGCTTCAAGGGTATCTACAAGCGTTGCATGCCAATCAAATAAAATTACTTCAGGTGCTGTAATAATTCGCATATTAATCATCTCTACTAAAAAATGGCTCGGAAAACCCTTTATGCTTCTAAATTAGCGGACATCTTTTGTTGCAAATCATCTGGTTCAGCAATACGTCGCAGCTGGTGTTGCTTCACACACCATTGAATTCTGTCATTCGCAGTAGGGTAGCCGGGAACACAAACTTTGTATGCCTGACAAATTTCAGAATCTGCAGGATTGGTGATGCTATAAAGCATCCGTCTTTTGAGCTCGCCGGTGACTTCGGCAATCAAACCATTCAACGCTAAGCGATTAAGGTGTTGTAAAACACCTATCTCACCGACTTGTAACGGTTTTTCACTCAATTGTTTAAATTCTCCATAAATTAATGACATGCATAAATTGCACAGGAACAGCCAGTATCCTTTAACTTAATTACTCCAACCCCTCACTTTCAACCCCACACTTTAATTTTGCTGCGACTCCCTTTTTCTACTCATTCTCACCACACCGTATTTATTCACATAATGCTTCCTAAGCTGCTTACTCACCTGTCCAGGTAAAGACTTATTCCGTGGCCCCTTGCGGGGCCCAGTTTTTTTTCTTGCAGAAAATCTAGCTTTTTTCATATCACTATTCACCAGCATATTCTTTAAAAACAGGGCTTATTTAATATTAGCTTCAAGCAGCTGCATGTCTTCTTTACTCAATTCAACATTAATTGCTCGCAGGCTATCCATGATACTGCTGGTCTTGCTGGCCCCCGGAATGGTCAATATTGACGAGCTTCTGTGTAATAACCACGCGATCATTATTTGATATGTAGATGCATCATATTTTTCAGCCAGATTTTTTAATAAACTATTTTTAGCACGCTGTGCATGTTGGGAATGTCCACCGACAGGACTATGTGCAATAAAAGTAATATTATTTACCTCACAAAATTTAACCACACCATTATTAAATGAGGTTCGCTCAAATAGATTACATCGGTTTTGCACAGACATGATGTCGGTGATGGAAAGTGCTAACTTAATCTGTTCAACTGTAACGTTAGATAAACCAATGTGCTGGATCTTTCCTTCAGCCTTCAGTCGTGCAAGTTCGCCAATTGAATCGGCAAGTGGTACATCTGGATCAGGTGCGTGGAGTTGATACAAGAATATTGAATCAGTATCGAGATCCATCAAACTTTTTTTGCATGACTGTCTTAACCACTCAGGACTGGCATCAACTGTCCAGTCACTCTTGGGACGTCTCAGACCGCCTTTGGTGGCAACAATTATATTTTCCGTATCCTCTTGTTTTGATAAAGCCTTTGCGATTAATTTTTCATTGTGTCCTACATCAGAATCATCAATACAATAGACATTAGCAGAATCAATAAAATTACCCCCACCATCAACAAAGGCTTTGATAACGCCTAAAGCTTGTGCTTCATCTGGTCGCCCATCCAGAGATAAAGGCATAGCGCCTAAGCCAATGGCATAGACTTCAATGTTTGTATTACCCAGTTGTCTATATTTGTTCATATAGTAATAATTCCAGTATGGCTAGATATAAATTATATTAGCTCATTTCTGTAACCAGAGAGGCTGGATCAATAAATTAACACTTTCAGGTGATGGAAACCGGCTTGACGGGACTAATCAGGAAGGCAGTGCTGTATCAGACGGGTGTGAAAATAAGCGACGTACACGGAAGTACTAATACACAAGGATGCGAGGACAGGAATATTGTGTGGACGGCCTCTTTAATCATGAAAAAGCTGTTATGCTGATAGTATTAATAAGAATGACAAGACTCAATGGTTAAGAGCATGAAGAGAAGACATTTATTAAAGGCTCTGGGGCTGGGGTGTATCGGATTTGGCATTGCCCCGGAAATTCTGGCGAAGACAGTCAGGGGTTATTTTGCCGGCGCAACATACAGCACGGATGGTGGACTCAAAGATTATTTGCATAAGATACACAACTTTAATCACCCGCACCATGATGACCTACAGATTGATAGCAATCTCTATGGGGCATTCGAGTCAACGGTGATGCGGCTGAGACGCCTGCAGAAACTGGTTGGTCATGGTAATTTTCATATCTTGAATTTTTCGGACGGACTGTTACTTGCCCGTAACTATTCCAAGGTTGGCAGATTTACGAAATCAGAACTCAGCTTTATGGAAACAATCTTCTATGAAGACGGGCAGCATTACGGTTTTTTGGGGCAAAAGCCTATCAAAGAAATTACCGATCAGGTCAAAAAAAATGATGTCGTTAAAATCCCGTATAGCGGGAATTATTTATATAAAGACAGATCGATTGAGATATTTGAACGCATAAAAAAAGAGCTGGGAGATCAGGTTGTCCTGACTTCCGGGATCCGTAACGTGATGAAACAGTTTCTGTTGTTTCTGAACAAGGTATACGACAGCAATGGTAACCTATCTCTTGCCTCCCGGTCACTTGCACCCCCCGGTTACTCATTTCACGGTAATGGTGATTTTGATGTAGGACAGGTGGGTTACGGTGCCTTAAATTTTACAGGACGTTTTACAGAAACAGAAGTCTACAAAAAACTTTCTGAACGGGGGTATCTAAAATTGCGGTATCCGCAGGACAACATGTTGGGAGTGCGTTATGAACCCTGGCATATCAAGATTAATGCGGATGTGTAATTAGCCCCGTACAGAGAAATAAAAGGGGTCGGAGAAGAATAAAAGGGGTCGGAGTGATTAAATTTAAATCACTCCGACCCCTTTTGTGCGACCCTTTTGTGGACCCTAAATCACTCCGACCCCTTTTGTGACCCCTTTTGTGCATGTGCTACTTAATCAGGTGCTTGATGTTGTTTCGGGCAGCATACGGACAAACCAATCCCCATTAAGACGAGATTTGTGCACGCCCTTGAAAAAGCCTCTGCAGAAATTCCCATAATTGGTCCGGTAACTAATACGCTGATCACTGCCAACAAGAAAGCTATTGCCGACAGGACTATTAATACCATAATTAATTTCCCCATTGTTCTCCCCTTTTTTTAGATGGTATAGAAAGGATAGCTCAAAGAGAAAATAAAACACCCCCAAAATAGGATAATTTATAACTTAAGAATCGCCAACAGGAACGTGTTTGTATTTTATCAAGTAGTTCCATATCCATAATCCATAATCCATAAACACAATAACAGGCACAAACCTGATGCCTGTTCACTATTTACAGGTTTAATCGGTTACAAGCTATAGCCGCTTGCCGGCTAACGTCGGTGTTTTATCGGTGCGCGTTTCCAGTTTTAGATAACTTAAAAGACGTACACTACCCTCCTTGTGCAGTGTTTCATGAATTTTCTCGACAGCCGCGAGAATATCCGAAAGTTCCCCTTCAATATTAGTCCCCGAAGCGTGAGTCTCGATAATGAAGTCATTGCCCTTAAGCATTTCAACAACACGAGTGATCTGCTCCCTGACTGAAACACCGCTGCAAAGCGGGATGACCTGTAATTCCGCAGTTGCTTTCATCCCAAAACCCTCAAAAAAATACAAATTTAATCTTTATCAAGTATAAGCAATAAAAACCGTCTAATATTGCTAAATATTAATTCATTTTACCGAAAGGAAATAACATGAGCGAATACAACCGGGAAACGGGGTTCCTGACGTTAACCCTTGATAAATTACACAATTTTCACAGAACCGCAGACCGCCTGCCCGAAGGACCACCACCACCGATAGAATTCTATGTCGATAAATTAAAAAATTTTGGTCATGAAGTTGCTAATGTAAGCAGTGATCAACTCGACGTAAAAGCACCGGAACATGAGATATTTGAATTACTAAGCGGGCAACATATTTATCTTTAGTTTGAATATAATATTGATGTTTATATTACAAAATCAGGATATTTAAATGAGAAATATTCGAACCCTGTATTTTGTTATTTCAATTATTTTAATCATGCAGGGTTGTGGTGATGATAAAAAATGGTATCGCGGCAATACTCACACTCATACAGCGTTTAGCAATGATACTTTTTCTTCTCCTGACATTGCTGCAAAATGGTACCAGGAACACGGTTATAATTTTCTTGTCCTGAGCGAACATAATAAGTTCGTCGAAATAGAAACCGATGAATTCCCTGAGTATTCTCAGAATGGATTTATATTCATTCCGGGGCAAGAAGTAACTGGATATAAGACTATTCATATTACTGCTATAAACATCAATCGACTCGTACCCTGGAATTTTGACCATATAAATAAATCAGTAATTCTACAGAATAACGTCAGCGGTATCATTGAAGCAGGAGGACAAGCAATTCTAAACCATCCTAATTACAAATATGCTGTAACTGCTGAAAATATTTTACCGGTAAAAAATCTTTATATGTTTGAATTATTTAATGGAAATCTTTCATCGAATAATTTTGGCGATAATAAGCATTCATCAGCAGAGGATATATGGGATCAACTGCTAACGAAAGGAATGTTAATCTATGCTGTAGCTTCTGATGATGCACGCCAATTTGAAACATTTGCCAATACTATATCCAATCCTGGACGTGGTTGGGTGATGGTACATTCGTCAAAACTAGAAGCAGATGAAATAGTCAAGGCCATGATGAGAGGTGATTTCTATTCTAGTACTGGCGTATTTCTAAAAGCAAATGACAGACACTCGGATACGTATATCATAGAAGTCGATGAAAAAAAGACCGAAGAAGAACTTTCCAAGGATTATATAAGGGGGAATCAAATAGAAAAAATAACAGAAGGGTACAAAATAGAATTTATAGGAGCAAATGGTGAAATCCTTAAAGTAATAAAAACAACTAAAGGAAACTACAGGATCAAGAAATCAGATGTTTACGTTCGTGCCAAAGTCACTTATACGAGAATGAATCAGGATGGTGGTTATGAAGAATTCTACGCCTGGGGGCAACCTATTTTTAAATAATAGTCACCAATAGGAACATATTTGTATTTTATCGAGAATATCCATATCCATAATCCATAAACATAATAACAGGCACATACCCGGTGCCTGTTCACTTACCCGCTGTCGTTGCGCCGCGAGGTGCTACCTTCTAATTTTCTATTGCGGTCAACTGGTTCATGATTGCCCGTTTTATTGGCCAAATATTATTCCCAAGCCTTAACATTGTTTTTCTCATGATCCTTGCCGGTAATATATCATTGGTATACAAACGAACAATCCCATTAGTTGCCAGATATAATGGGTGCGATACTCGGCGATGTTTTGACTGGTAATTTTTTAGTACGGTTGAAGAGCTAAAATCAACACCCCGTGCCAGGGCAGATTTAATCTCTTTTGCAAGCGTATCTTGCCCCCTAAGCCCAAGGTTGAATCCATGTGCTGTTACCGGATGCATGCCGACAGCAGCATCACCAATTAATGCAAAGCGCGATGATACAAACTTGTCAGCATAGACCGCGATAAGGGGATAGGGATAACGTTCACCAACAAGTTTCATTCTGCCCAGACGATGTTTAAATGCGTATGAAATATCATCACTAAATTGATTATCGCTCATGTTCAGTATTTCGTTGGATCTATATGTAGGCGCAGTGATCACTATCGATGACTGGTTTCCCGTAAGTGGTAAAACAGCCAGCGTTCTCCCATAATTAAAACACTCATAAGCAATGTCTCGATGAGGTTTTTCATGTTCCATTCGACACACGATCACGATCTGGCCAAAGTCTCGCATAGCAGCAGATATACCTGCTAAACGACGGGTCTCCGAAAAACGGCTATCAGCAGCAACAATTAAAGCGGCTTCAATCGTTTTTCCATTTGATAAAAGGACTGAAGCGCCTTCACAATCGGTACTCACTGATGTGACCGCAATATTAGTCATCAGTCGAACATTGGATAGGGTTTCTACTTCTTCATACAGTGCCTTGCGGATCAAGTGGTTTGAAACCAGGTAACCCAACGCATCATGACAGGTTTTTCGATGGTCAAAATGCAAAAAGTACGATGATGTGCCGTCCATTACTCTTGCTTCCTTTATCGGCGATATACAATCAGAAGGAATACGAGTCCAGGCACCCAGGTCTTTAAGCAATTTGACAGATAGATGGGTAAGCGCAATGTCTCGTCCATCGAAAGCGGGATCAGCAAGAATTTTACTAGCCAACTTCTCAATAATAACAACATTCAAATTAGTACCGGCAAGGGCGCGGGCAAAACTTAATCCAGCCGGACCGGCTCCAATGATTACGACATCGTATTTATTATTCTGCTCATCAGGTAGATTCATTTTAAATACCCCCCATAAAAGACTACTAAATCGTTTCAGTTAATAAGTCTATTTTTTTATACAAGATATGATCCTTCTGCACGTGCATGATCGGCCTGGTTCGGCGGATAGATCGCCCATTTATCTGCGTAATACTTTTCTCTATTATCACCATCAGAATGTTTGTTGAAGGTGAGAAAGATATTTCGCCTGCTTCTATTACTGGTATTCGCTGGTGATCCATGCGGCACATAGGAGTCAAAGAAGATGACATCCCCCGGATCGGCCTCCAGCAACATATATTCATCTTCGGGCTGGTAAGGAGGATCCTCTTCCGTCAAAGTTTTCCATTCTTCACCCATCAATTCTTTTTTGTAGTTCCCGGACTTCATAAAACTCAAGGCTGCGTTTTCCTTTCTGTTCTCATCCACAACAATACCCATGCTGATATAGAAATCTCCATACGCATTCCAGCCTGCTGCCTGGTCCTGGTGCAGTTTGTCAGCACGACAGCCGGGTAATTTGTAATTTATCTTCTC
>JACZSJ010000072.1 GCA_022574295.1 Pseudomonadota bacterium | reverse complement strand
GCATCGACAACACTTTCCAGTATTTTTGTGACCAATGTCTCATCCTGCATTAGTGCTGATCCAGAAAACACATTGCAGACTTTCCTGGCCGGACATCCCATATTAATATCAATGATTTGTGCACCTAGATCAGCATTATACTGGGCCGCCTCTGCCATCAGTTTAGGATCTGCACCAACAATCTGCACAGTACGAGGGGATTCTTCCTCATAATGATTCAATCTTAATTGCGATTTTTTACTGTGTCGAAGTGCCGGATTGGATGCCACCATTTCAGACATGGTAAGACCTGCGCCATGCTGTTTGCAGAGTTGGCGAAATGGTTTGTCTGTTACCCCTGCCATAGGAGCAAGTAGCAAATTATTGTCGAGTTTATATGGACCTATTCTCATATCCTGACCGCTTCTTATTTTTTCTGGCGGTTATTTTTTGAGTTTGAGTGGTGGCCGAATGATAACATGACTAAGCTACAGATGAAGAATTTTGAGCAAAAGCAAAATTAGAAATCTTAAGTTTTTGATTTTGCCTGAAGTTTTTTATTTCAATGAAAAGTAAAACTCTTATTTTTGCATTTTGTCGTTATGACGAGACAGTCAAAAGTCAGATCGAAGCATTTTATTTAGAGAAAATGAAATTCGAAGCTGACCGCATCCTTTGTTGGCCCGTTGACCTCCAGCACAAAATGAATCGGTGATTGCGGCATCATACCAGCCTGAATATTGATACTGTCATCCAGATACTGTTCTGGCTTGAACTCCCTGAAACCGATCACCTCTCCACCGAGATTAAACAGGGCAAGCTGGATTATAGGAAATGGTTGAATTGTTTCCGATTGATTTGCCATGGTGGCATTCACCAACAAACTGCCTTCATATAAAGGATGGTTGCGCACATCCCTGTTTAACATCCTGATCGAACTGATATCCTTATGCCTGAGGATTTCACAGTGAAGACGTTCACAGATTTCTCTGGCGACAGGATCCAGCTGAGGATAGCGCATTAATAATTGATCGCGATTAAACCAGGCCAGTTGCACAACAATGATTATTAATAGCAAAAATGCACCGAGCCCCCAACTGATTGTGGCAAATAAGCTTCGTTTTGCTGGAAGTGTTTCACGTAATTCATCAGGAAAGTCGTCTGGTAAATCTTCAGGTAGTGATTCGGAAAAAAGTTCAGGAAGCTCTCTCAGTAATGCCTCCTCATCCACCTCTACTTCCTTGCCACTGGGTGTGGCTTCTATTTCCTGTTGCTCCACTTCGGAGTCAGATCCTTCGTCATTACTTGATGCAGGAATCTCAAATTCTGGTTCCTGGTCGGGCGCTGGTATTGGCCCCGTTTCATGTGCTGACTCATGCATTGGCTCATAATCAAATTCGTAATTTAATTCATCAAGAACCAGAGGGGCATCACTCAAGCGTGAAAGTGCATTAAACTGGTGACCACACGAACCACATTCAACCTGACCGGATGCCATGGACAATTGTGCAGCCTGGATGCGGAATTGCTGCATACAATGGGGGCAAGAAGTAAACAAGCCCTGAAGCAAAGATGGACTCTCAGATTTTTTCATCAAGATGATTTTACAGAATTATTTTCCAATGCTATTCCCCGGACTTACTTCCATACCTATCTTCTTGTCCCGTGCAAGAAGGACCACTCTTGTTTAAATACAGGCTGATCCATATTAAACCAGCTTTGATATGCCTCCAAACATTCTTCAGCCTGAGTCGAGAGCAGACCGGACAACACCAGATCACCGGAAGGCTTAACAAGATCGGCAAAATGACGAGCCAGTCCCTGCAACGGATTCAACAACACATTTGCAAGCAAAACATCAACCACGGGCAACTGAATATCATCAGGATGTGCAATAACAAGCTGATCTGTTATTTCATTTCTTTTTGCATTTTCTTCAGAGGCCTGTAATGCCTGGGGATCGATATCGACAGCATATACTTTCCCTGCACCCAGTTTGACAGCAGCCAGAGCCAGTATCCCGGAACCGCAGCCGTAATCAATGACTGATTTTTCCTTGAGATCACTCTGGGCTAACCATTCAAGACAGGCCGCAGTTGTTTCATGTGTTCCTGTACCAAAGGCAAGGCCCGGGTCGAGGATGATAGTTGCGATATCATCTTTCGGTATTTCACACCAGCTTGGGCAAACACATAAACGGTCGGCAAATATTTTCACCCCGTGACCAAGTCTATATTCACCGACCCAATCACGATCTTCCAGAATCGATATTTCATGTCGCCCTATCCTGTCTGCGCCAACACGATTGCGCAGGCAAACGAGAAGTGTATCAAGATCAGTATCCTCATGAAGCAGGGCGACGATGCGTGTTTGTTGCCAGAGAAGTGAATCTTTTTCTATTGCCTGACCAAAAATTTTTTCATTACTCACTGGTGACAGACTGACAGATACCGCAGCAAATTGTTCAAGGAGTTCAGATAACTGTTCAGCGCTTTCAAAATCACTTTCCAGTGTCAACTGCAACCAGGACATTATGACCAGGGTACCTCTACTTTAGCCCCAACTCATCTTCCAGATAGTGAATATCTGTCCCGCCCGCCATAAAAGCAGCATTGGTCACCAGTTTTTGATGTAAAGGTATATTTGTTTTAATCCCATCGATAATAATCTCCGATAAGGCAATTGACATACGCCTTAAGGCCAGATCACGATTTTCGCCATGCACAATTAATTTACCAATCATAGAATCGTAGTGCGGTGGCACTTTATAACCCTGATAGACATGAGTATCGACACGCACGCCGGGCCCCCCTGGTGGATGATAGTGCTCAATCGTCCCGGGTGATGGCATGAAAGTTTCCGGATCCTCGGCGTTGATTCTACACTCAATAGCGTGGCCCCTGATTTGAATATCCTCCTGTTTGTAGGTGAGCTCATCACCATTCGCAATCCGCAATTGTTCCTTGACGATGTCAACACCCGTCACTAATTCTGTGACTGGGTGTTCCACCTGTATACGCGTATTCATTTCAATAAAATAGAAGCGGTCATTCTCATATAAAAATTCAAAAGTCCCTGCATTACGATATTCAATTCGTCGACAGGCCTCGACACAACAGGCCCCTATCGTGTTTCTGATTTCTTCTGTGATGCCCGGCGCGGGGGCTTCTTCAATGATTTTTTGATGGCGACGTTGCATTGAACAATCACGCTCTCCCAGATGAATCACGTTACCATGCTCATCTGCCAACACCTGAATCTCAATATGTCTTGGATGCTGCAGAAATTTTTCCAAGTAAACCACATCGTTGCCGAAGGTTGCCGCCGCTTCAGATTTGGTTAAAGAAATCGCATTCTTCAATGCTGCTTCACTGTTCACCACGCGCATCCCACGACCACCACCACCGCCTGATGCCTTAATAATGACTGGATAACCAATATCTCGTGCGATTTCAAAAACATTATCCGAATTTTCGCTGATAGGCCCGTCAGAACCAGGCACGCACGGAACCCCCGCTTCTTTCATTGCCGCAATCGCGGAAACCTTATCTCCCATGATGCGAATTGTTTCTGCACGGGGACCAATGAATATAAATCCGCTTTGTACAACACGTTCAGCAAAATCGGCATTTTCTGAAAGAAATCCATAGCCCGGATGAATTGCCACCGCATCAGTCACCTCAGCCGCACTGATCACCGCAGGAATGTTCAGGTAGCTATCGATTGAAGCAGCCGGACCGATACACACTGATTCATCAGCAAGGAATACGTGTTTTTGTTCCCGATCAGCCTCGGAATATGCAGCAACAGTTTTGATACCAAGCTCTCTACAAGCACGCAATATACGTAATGCAATTTCGCCACGATTGGCAATGACAACTTTTTCAAGCATGTGTTTTTCTAAAGGAGATTTTACGTCGCTGCTTATTTTTGTTTAGCTATACCCGTAATATGTTTAGCAGATAAGTTTTATTTGAGCGCAAACAGAGCTTGTCCATATTCAATCGGCTCACCATTTTCAACAAAGATTTTACTAATCACACCGCTGACTTCTGACTCTATCTGGTTCATGATCTTCATGGCTTCCACGATACATAAGACATCACCTTTATTTACTGTCTGCCCTATTTCAACAAAAGGAGAGGTATCAGGTGAAGACGATGAATAATAAATACCGACCATAGGCGACTTAACAATATGTCCCTCATCCACTGCAGAGGCAGGATCCTGTGTAGACTCAGGCGTAACGCTGCCCTGGGGAATATTATCGGGAACCTGTAATGGGACCTGGACAACGGTTTGATGTGCGCCCGTCGCATGATGCCTGCTAATACGAACAGACTCTTCTCCCTCATGTACCTCAATTTCAGAGATATCTGACTCTTGTAATAATTCGATAAGTTTTTTTACTTTACGGATATCCATTAGTTACCCTTATTCTCTTCTCCTGGTTATCTTGCCTTGGTCATCTTCATTTTCCCTGTGGCTTTTATTACGGGTTCTTTTAAGGCATCGGCCTCACGATCTTCCGCCTCGCTCTCAACCTTCTCAAGAAATTGCTCTGCTGCCTGTATTGCAGCTTCATAACCGAAGGCACCCATCCCACACACCACAGCTGTTGCAATATCAGAAAGATAAGAATGTTTTCTGAATTCCTCACGAGCAAATATATTTGACAGGTGGACCTCAATAAAAGGGATGCTGACACTCAGAAAAGCGTCACGAAGGGCGATACTGGTATGTGTAAATGCACCTGGATTGATAATGATGAAATCTATTTTTTTCGCTTTGGCCAGATGGATCCGATCAATCAGTTCGTGCTCGGCATTACTTTGGAAGCATACCAGTCTGTGCCCTGCCGACTCAGCAAATAATTTAATCTGCTGGTTGAGTTCTTTGAGCGTGCCTGTGCCATATATTTCTGGTTCACGTAGCCCCAGCATATTAAGGTTTGCACCGTGAAGCACGAGTATTTTAGCCATTTTTGATTCCTGAGCTTATTTTGTGGAAGATCAAAGCAGTTTCATGCATGTTAGCAGAAATTAATAGAAGTTCCGAGGGGTTTAATAAAATGAAATGCCTACACAGTGGCGACAAATGTGGGATATTTATAAAAGAGATATGATCACGTGTTCTGCTTCTGAGGCAGATAAGGGGCCCATCTTAATAAAACTGATATGACCATTTCGATCAAGGATCACTGTATATGGTAATCCTCCCATGGTATTACCAAATTTAGTCCCCAGCTTGATTACTTCCTGTTCCCCCACAAGCAATGGATAATTAATACCGATTTCACTGGCAAATTTCTTCACCTTATCTACGCCTTCAAGCGCGATACCCAAAAATTGTAGACCCTGCTGACCATATTTATCCTGCAATTTTATAAAGTGTGGAATTTCTTCCAGACAAGGCGGGCACCAGGTCGCCCAAAAATTAATCGCCAGTACTTTACCTTTCCATTCAGAAACATGCCGTCGCTGTCCCGACACATCCATAAGACTAAAATCAGGCGAGAGCTCCCCCGATAAGTCTTGCATACTGATTTGTGTCGCAGGAGATTTTTTATCCGTATGTTGCTTCGAACGAATAGTATCAGAGAGAAAAATTCCAGCGATAAAACAACTCACAACGACCACAGCCGTAATTAATGATCCTCGTGTCATTTATTCGGTCATCGCTTTATTAATATGTTTCATAAAATCATCCTTATTCATGAAACCAACCACACGATAAGATTTTTTCTCGATTCCTTTTTTATTGAAAAAAAGAATGGCCGGTGGCCCATATAAACTAAATTCTTTTAACAGCGCCTTATCCTGCGCATCATTTTCAGTCACATCAGCATTTAATAATATTACGCCTTTCAACATTTGTTGCACGCCCGGATCGGAAAACGTGCTGTGTTCCATTTCCTTACATGTGATGCACCAGTCGGCATAAAAATCCAGCATCACAAACTTGCCTTCATTGACGGCCTTATCCAGCGAAAACTGCAATCCTTCAAGCCCTTTAACGGACTCGAAAGATAATTTATTTGCCCTGCTTTCGCCTGCCTGATATTTGTTGCTTAAGCCCTCTAATGGCCTGAATACGTTACTACCACCACTCGCAGCACCAATAATCAATACAAATCCATAGACAAGCATCACTAATCCCATGCCTCGCCATAATCCTTGCCATTGAGTCCGTCTTTCTGTTCTATCCAGTGCCCCCATGTAACTCGCAGAGACGATCAACAGCAATGCCCAGAGGATTAATGTAAATGGACCGGGTAGGACACGCTCCATAAACCAGACGGCCACACCTAACATCAACACACCAAAAATATACTTGATGGTTTCCATCCAGGCACCGGCTTTGGGTAATAATTTTCCTGTTGATGTTCCAATCGCAAGTAAAGGCACACCCATACCTAAGCCCATTGAAAATAACGCCAGTCCGCCGAGCGCTGCATCTCCCGTTTGGCTGATATAGAGTAATGCCCCGGCCAGTGGTGGTGCGATACAGGGGCCAACAATGATTGCAGAGAGTACCCCCATGATTGCAACACCGTGCAATGTACCCCCCTGTCCACCGCTTGTGGACGAAAGCTTGTTTTGCCAGCTACCGGGCAATTGCAATTCATAAAAACCAAACATGGACAAGGCGAGCAAAACAAACACACCACTAAATGCCGTAATGACCCAGACATTTTGTGAAGCGACCTGTAAATTAAACGAAAACGATCCGGCGATAACACCCAACATAGCGTAGGTTGATGCCATGGCAAGCACATAGATCAGTGACATATAGAACGAACGTAGGGTTGTAATACTGCTTCCCTGGCGAACGATAAGCCCTGATAAAATTGGCACCATCGGAAATACACAGGGTGTCAGCGCCAACAACAATCCAAATCCGAAAAATACCATGATGTTTTGCAGGAACCCACCACCTGACAAACGCCCGGTAATTGTGTCTTGCGCGGATATTTGTCTTGCGCCCACCTCGATTACACCAGTATCAGTAGCCCCAACGTCCATGCCTGTTGTGATTAACTTGAGTGGTAACGTCTTGCTGATCGGCGGGTAACAGAGTACGTCTTCCTTGCAACCCTGATATTTAACAACTAATTCTGTTGTAGATACGGCTTCATCACTGCTCTGCAATGTTAACTGTATATCAACTTCATGATAATTCACCCGAACACTTCCAAAATCCGGATCGTTCTTCAGCTTTCCTTCAGGCAGCCTGGTATCAACGATGAAAATATTGTTATTCTGAAATGAAAATTTAAATTTATCCCGATAAAGATAATAACCTTCTGCGATTTCCCAATGCACATTAACCACATCTCTGGAAACAGCTTCAGCAGATAGAATAAATGCATCATCCGGATCGAGAAATTCTGGTTGGCTCGCCTCGGTTAACTGAACAAATAGTTTATCAATCCCCTCAGCCAAAGATTTTGCTGACGAAATTTCACTAAAAATCAATGATGTGATGACTGCCAGGACAAATGCCGGCAAACGGATTACTGCCATATTCATTTATTTGGTACTGTTTTCAATCCAGCGAAGATAATCTGCAAAGCCTTCCTCGATTGGGACTGCGATAATTTCTGGAAGTTCGTATGGATGAAGGGACTTTATTCGCTTTTCAACCTTTGGATAACAGTCGGAAGTAGTTTTAATGAGTAACAATAACTCATCATCTGAATCTACCTTATTGCTCCATTTAAAATATGAAGTTAGTCCAGGAATGACATTGACACATGCAGCGACATCATTTGCGACCAGATCCTGCGCGATCTGTTTTGCGGTAATTGACCCCGGACATGTAGTCAAAACCAGTAAATGTTTTATTGCTTTACTCAAAATTTCCTCAACTATTTTCCCAAATGACTTGAATTCCTCTATTCTGCCAACACATTGTTAAATAAGCCAACCATATCAGGCAAGAGGCAGGCACATTTGTTCAATTTATTCATCATATTATTCATTTTTATCCCGCTTATTGAGATCTACTTACTGATTGCCATTGGCAGCGAGATTGGTGCGCTGCCCACCATCGCATTAATCTTGTTCACCGCAGGTCTTGGTGTGACATTATTGCGGCAACAGGGTCTCATCACCCTGGCAAAGATCAGGCAAAGCCTGGATCGAGGTGAATTGCCAGCAGCCACCTTGCTTGAGGGCCTGATGTTACTGATCGCTGGCGCACTCCTGCTGACACCGGGATTTCTGACCGATGCCATTGGTTTCACCTGCCTGGTGCCCTCATTTCGCTCCTATCTTGCCAATTCTGCCCTCAAAAAAGTCGTTGTTGCCCAACATAACAGAAGGGCTAAGACGCAGGGCCATAAAGAGAGGATCATAATAGAAGGCGAGTTCTGGGAGCATAAAGAACCCTAGGAGCCTACTATTTACAGGCCTTAGCCTGAATGCTCTCTTGACAGAAGTGTATCCTGCTCTATAATTAGCACTCACTCGACTAGAGTGCTAACAAACAAATTTTAACCCTAACTATAACCCGTATTTTCAGGAGATAAACATATGAACATACGTCCTTTGCAAGACCGCGTGATTGTAAAACGCATGGAAGAGGAAACCACCAGTTCGGGCGGTATTGTGCTTCCTGACTCTGCAACAGAAAAACCAATTCGTGGTGAAGTCCTTGCCGTAGGCCCAGGAAAAACACTGGATAGTGGCGAAAAACGCCCATTGGAAGTCAAGGTCGGCGACACCGTACTATTCGGTAAATATTCCGGCACAGAGGTCAAGCTAGACGATGAGGAATTACTCGTCATGCGTGAAGAAGACATCATGGGCGTCATCGAAGGTTAATCCTTCGCAGTCGCAGAATTATTTTAGAGGAAATTGAAAAATGAGTGCAAAAGAAATCAAATTTGGTGATGACGCAAGACAGCGCATACTGAAAGGTGTAAACATCCTATCCAATGCCGTCAGGATTACCCTTGGCCCAAAAGGTCGTAACGTCGTATTGGATAAAAGTTTTGGTGCGCCAACAGTCACAAAGGATGGTGTCTCTGTCGCCAAAGAAATTGAAGTAAAAGACAAATTCGAAAATATGGGTGTGCAGATGCTGAAGGAAGTGGCTTCAAAAACTTCCGACATCGCAGGTGACGGCACAACCACAGCAACCGTTTTGGCCCAGTCGATTGTGACTGAAGGTCTGAAGTCTGTTGCAGCCGGCATGAACCCGATGGATTTGAAACGTGGAATAGACAAGGCAGTCATCGCTGTTGTTAAAGAACTGGAAAAGAACTCCAAACCCTGTGATGACGAAAAGTCCATTGCACAGGTGGGTACCATCTCTGCGAACGACGACTCGGCTATTGGCGACATCATCGCTGAAGCCATGAACAAAGTGGGCAAAGAAGGTGTCATTACTGTTGAAGAAGGATCAGGCCTGGAAAACGAACTAGAAGTTGTTGAAGGCATGCAATTTGACCGTGGCTATCTATCTCCTTATTTCATCAACAATCAGCAGTCCATGAGTGTTGAATTGGAAGAGCCTTACGTCATGTTACACGACAAGAAGATTTCAAACATTCGTGATTTGCTGCCTCTGCTGGAGGCCGTCGCCAAATCAGGCCGTCCCCTGTTAATCGTTGCAGAAGACGTCGAGGGTGAAGCACTGGCAACATTAGTGGTGAACACCATCCGCGGTATCGTTAAGGTCGCTGCGGTTAAGGCACCAGGTTTTGGAGACCGCCGCAAAGCCATGCTGGAAGATCTGGCTACGCTGACTGGTGGCACTGTGATTTCTGAAGAAGTTGGATTAACCCTTGAGAAAGTGGGGCTGGATGATTTGGGCTCTGCAAAACGTATTGTGATTACCAAAGACGACACCACCGTGATTGACGGTGCCGGTAAAGCAAGCGACATTGAAAGTCGCATTAACCAGGTCCGGAAACAGATTGAAGACTCCACTTCAGACTACGACACTGAAAAATTGCAGGAACGCGTTGCCAAACTGGCGGGCGGTGTTGCAGTCATCAAGGTCGGAGCAGCAACTGAAATCGAAATGAAAGAAAAGAAAGCACGCGTAGAAGATGCGTTACACTCAACTCGCGCAGCGGTTGAAGAAGGTGTTGTTCCTGGAGGTGGTGTTGCATTACTTCGAGCATTGAAAGCACTTGATGGCATGAAAGGTGATAATGATGATCAGAACATAGGTATCAATATCATCCGTCGTGCAATGCAGGAACCTCTACGTCAAATCGTCATGAATGCAGGTGGCGAGCCTTCTGTTGTTGTTAACGAAGTACTTAAGCGTAAGGACAACGAAGGTTATAACGCTGCCACCGATGAATATGGTGATATGATCAAAATGGGTATTCTCGACCCAACAAAGGTCACGCGTTCGGCGCTACAGAATGCAGCTTCTATCGCTGGTTTGTTGATCACCACTGAAGCCATGGTCGCTGAAGCACCTAAAGACGATGCGCCTGCAACGCCAGACATGGGTGACATGGGTGGTATGGGCGGCATGATGTAAGCAGCTTGTTTCATTCAACGTAGTTGTTTATGAAAAGCCCCGCAATGCGGGGCTTTTTATGTACAGGATGTACGGTATGACGTGCATGGATGCACTAATGTCGCGGTGATATGGATATCAAAGAGCGACCCAGTCAATATTAGTCATCATTATTTTTTTTAAGT
>JACZSJ010000143.1 GCA_022574295.1 Pseudomonadota bacterium | reverse complement strand
CGTGCTTGTATCTTCTGATGGCAGGAGCTGGCAGCAAATCATCGTTCCTACCAGGACAACCCTTACAGGTGTTTATTTTCATGACAATCTGAATGGTTGGGTCGTGGGTCATGATGCAGTTATTTTGCGAACCACTGACGGTGGACAACAATGGCAAAAGGTATATGACGATCCTGAAGGAGAAACCCCCCTGTTTGACATCTGGTTCAGGGACGAAAAATACGGGATCGCAATCGGGGCTTACGGACTCTATCTTGTGTCTGAAGATGGTGGCGCAAGCTGGAATATTAGTGAAATGAACCTTATCACAGAAAAATCAGCAGATGATTCTGATGAAGAAGCAAGCAAGGCTGAAGACGACGATGATTTTCTCGATTCCTATGATCTGCATTTGAACAGTATTGCACCGGCAGATGACGGCAAGTTATACATTGTTGCAGAGGCTGGCAGGATATATCGTTCAGACGATTTTGGGAAAAGCTGGATATCCCTGGTGTCACCCTATATCGGTTCATTCTTTGGCGTATTACCTGTAACTGGGGATATCGTATTGGTTTTTGGTTTACGGGGCCATCTATTTCGTTCGGAAGATGCAGGGTTCAACTGGCAGGAAATTGAAACGCCGACGCAGGAAATGCTGACCAATGGAATCGTCATGACAGATGACGAGATCTATATCACTGGACTGGGAGGAACAATTCTGAAAAGTAGTGATAAAGGGCAAAGTTTTGCATTGCAGGAGCAGGGGCACCGGGATGGGTTTACCGCGATCATTCAAGGTCCTGAAGGTGAATTGATCACAGTGGGTGAAAAAGGGGTGAGCCTGCTTCAGTAGGCAAGGTACCAATGCCCGATTCAAAAATAATAAGGTCTATGGAAAAAATCCTGTTTTCCAACCGCCCGTGGGTGATTGGTTTCTTTGTCATTGTTACAGTGTTCATGTTTTCATCTGCATTGAAGCTGAAGGTTGATGCGGGGTTTTCAAAGCTATTGCCCTTACAGCATGAATATATGCAGACATTCACCAAGCACCGACAGGAATTTGGTGGTGCGAATCGTGTGCTCGTTGCCTTGATAGCAAAAGAAGGTGATATGTTCACCCCTGAATTTTTTGATGCCCTGAAACAGGCAACTGATGATGTGTTCTTTATTGAAGGTGTTGATCGTACCCGGGTGACATCAATCTTTACACCCAATGTCAGGTTCACAGAAGTGGTGGAAGATGGGATTGCCGGTGGTAATGTTGTTCCCGATGATTATGAAAACACGCCGGAAGGTCTTGCCAGGGTCAAAGAGAACATTATTAAGGCAGGGATCGTTGGCAGATTAGTTGCTAATGATTTTTCCGGTGCACTTATCAGTGCACAACTCCTTGAGTTTAATCCCAACACCGGTGAACGGCTGGATTATGTGGATGTTGCAAAACAACTGGAGGACATAAGACAGAAATACATTAGCTCTGCTGTAGGTGTGGATATTGACTATCACATCATCGGTTTTGCAAAGGTGATTGGGGATATCACTGATGGTGCTAAACGTGTCGTTCTATTCTTTTTTATCGCTTTTTTTATCACAGCATTGCTTGTTTATATTTATTCGCAATCGCTTAAACTAACAATCATCCCGCTCGCCTGTTCACTGGTTGCTGTTGTCTGGCAATTGGGGATACTTCCCCTGCTTGGTTTCGGCATGGATCCCATGGCGATACTGGTTCCGTTTCTGATCTTTGCTATAGGCGTGAGTCACGGCGTGCAGATGATAAGCTCCTTCAGATCAGAAGTTTTTCTTGGCAACAACAGTCTGGATTCAGCAAGGAACAGTTTCAGGCGGTTATTGGTGCCCGGTGCAATTGCGCTGGCCAGTGATACGATTGGTTTCATCACCATCTTGCTGATTGATATTGAAATTATTCAGGAAATGGCAATCACAGCGAGTCTGGGTGTGGCTGTGATTATCCTGACCAATCTGTTTTTATTACCGGTACTCGTCTCTTACGTGGATTTGGGTGAGAACTATAGAGATAAACTGGTGAGTCGTGCAAATACACTGTTACCTTTATGGAAAAAACTTGCACGTGTATCAGAACGTGGTCCAGCCACAATCATTATTATGATTAGTTTTGTTTTGCTTGGTTTTGGACTCTGGAAAGGGGCTGATATCAGAATTGGTGATTTGCATCGAGGAGTGCCTGAGTTGCATGGTGACTCCCAATATAATATCGATACTGATGTTATTGCTGACCGGTTTTCCATCGGTGTTGATCTTATTTCAGTGATTGTTGAAACCATCCCGGAAGGATGTATCAATTATGATGTGATGGATACGATAGATCGTTTTGAGTGGACAATGAGAAATGTAGATGGTGTCCAGTCTGTCATCGGTTTACCTACTGTCGCCAAGCGTATTAATGCAGGCTGGAATGAGGGCAACATTAAATGGCAGGTTCTGCCAAGAAATCAATCGGTATTGGTACAGTCTGTCTCTTATGTGCCAACATCCTCTGGCTTGTTAAATAGTGATTGCAGCGTCATTCCTGTATTGATATTTACCAAGGATCATAAAGCAGAAACCATTACTAATATTGTTGCGAACATCAAATCCTTCGCGGCAAGGTTTGATTCAGATGCAATAAAATTCAAATTAGCTACGGGCAATGTGGGTGTGATGGCAGCAACCAATGAAGAAGTCGATGCCGCACAATTTCCGATTTTATTCTATGTTTTTTCCGCAATTATTGTTTTATGTCTGGTGACGTTCCGATCTATCGCCGGGACCTTGTGCATTGTCATCCCACTGGCGTTGGTTTCAATACTCGCCTATGCCTTGATGACCATTCTGGAAATTGGCCTGAAGGTAAATACTTTGCCCGTTGTCGCCTTAGGCGTGGGGGTTGGGGTAGATTACGGCATCTACATCTATAGTCGGCTGGATAGTTTAATGAAGGAAGGAAAGCCGCTCAAAGAGGCCTATATGCTGACGCTGCGAATCACAGGTGCCGGTGTCATTTTTACCGGGATCACATTGGCAATTGGTGTGGTCACCTGGATCTTT
>JACZSJ010000071.1 GCA_022574295.1 Pseudomonadota bacterium | reverse complement strand
TGGTTAATTTTAAATCACATATAAGTCAATCAGAACCACTTAATAACCTTGTCGGCTAAGATAACGCAACAAATCAAAAGGTAATTCGTGCAATACTCGAATATGCAGGCCATATTGTAGATATTGTTGACAATGGAAACGAGGTTCTGGATGCCATTGAAGTAAGCAAATATGATATGTTAATTCTTGATATGCGCATGCCTGGAATGGATGGTATTGAAGTGGCAAAAACACTCCGCTTTATGCATACTGGTAGTGATCAACTTCCAATTATCATGCTGACAGCAGACGCAACGACAACCGCAATCAAAGCATGTGAAGACGCTGGTATTGATGTTTTTCTAACAAAACCAATTGAATCTGAAAAACTGTTAAACATAATCGCATCACTATCACCCAAGAAACAAAAGACCGACAGAACCCGTTCTTCTTTAAATTCACGGACGCTCAACTACCAATGCCTGGATAAACTCGCATCATTGAGCAAGGACGTGGACTTTATGAATAACCTGATTCATGGTTTCCTTGTGGACACCGAGAAACTGGTCAACCAAATTGACCTGGCGATTGAACAAGAGAACTTCAGTACTATTCAGGATCATTCACATGCCATCAAGGGAAGTGCACATAGCATCGGTGCAATTTCACTCGCGCAATGCGCAACCCAGATACAGGACAACGTCCACGCAGGAATCCTTATCAGCCTTCCTGCTCTGTGCTCTGAACTAAGCCACGAGTTTGTACTAACAGAATCCGCGCTTAATCGGTATCTGGACAAACTTGATTCGACAGCACTTTAGTCAAATGTAAACATCAATTCTCCTAGCCAAAATGGTGAATCTTATCTGCTGCATCATTGTATGGTGCCGAAACCTTATCCTGAGCATTAACCAGTCGTTCCATCAGACGTAGGTCATGTTCTGTTATTTTCATAGCAACATCCACCCAATAGGTGCAGACATCCATCATATCTTCCCATGAAATGGGATGTACCATTTGGTGTACGTGTTGTATTGCGAGAAATCCATTACGATGGCTGGAACTTTCTTTTATATAAGAGTAAACGGCTGCCTTGCCTCTACCTTTGTCTGCAAGCACATCTACAACTCCCATGTCATATAATTCTTCTGAACTATATTTCCGTCCATTCAACATCATTTTATCAACTTGTGATGCAGGAAGTCTTTGCGATAGAAGATGGTAGCCTCCCATACCAGGGAAAAGATTGAATAATATTTCCGGGAAGCCCATTTCCACTCCCTTTTCAGCGATAACTACATTACCACTCATAGCCACTTCAAACCCGCCACCCAGGGCGTCACCACGAACTAATGAGATAGTTGTAATCGGTAGACGAAAACCTGTAATGAAACCATGAATTGTGTCTATGCACGACTTCGCATATTTCAACAAACCCTCCTTGTCCTGACGTAGAATATGATCACGAAATAAATCCAGATCTCCTCCCATGCTGAATATTTTTGGGGAATGAGAATCTAGAACATGATAGTTGATTGGAACCAGTTCACCCTTATAAGGTAGTTTGCCTTCGTAAACTTCCAGTAAGTGCTGGACCTGCCGAACTTCAGATATGAGTTTTGGATTGAAACACGGTCTGGGAGAAGGGTTCTGATAGACCCAAACAATACCGTATTCCGGATCGATTCTTACGTCGATCTGTTCAAAGTTCTCAAGTGACATTTTTTTACTGTATGAAACGTTACTCATGATATTTCCTCTTCTCGATTGAAATTTAAGATCGTAATTGACACAGAAATCCAGCAATTGTAAAAATTGCCACCCTACAGTTTAAAGGGAGAAGCCAAGAAACTAAATACCCCATATGGGGTAAGTTCATGAAAAATATGATTTTGGGGATACGATTTTTATCTTAGAAATGACTATCGAACTACTATTCCAGCAACACGACAGCAAAAACTGCGAGTCCTTCCTTGCGACCGATGAAACCCATCCCTTCTGTCGTGCTTGCTTTGATATTGATATTATCAATGGTCGTATCTATATCTTGTGAAATATTTTCACGCATCCCCAATATATAGGGAGCCATCTTTGGTGCTTGTGCGAGAATAGTGATGTCAGCATTAACAAATTTCAACTCTTTTTTGTCGATTAACGCCTTCACTTGTCTCAATAATATTCTACTATCGATATCTTCAAATTCTTCTGAAGTATCTGGAAAATAATTGCCAATATCGCCTAAAGCTGCTGCCCCAAGCAGGGCATCGCATAATGCATGAATGACCGCATCACCATCAGAATGTGCTAAAAGTCCTTTTTCATACGGTATTGTGACACCGCCGAGTATCAACGGACGGTCATCTACAAAGGTGTGTGCATCATAACCATGTCCAATACGCATTATGTTCTCTCCTGCTGGGATAAAAATAATTCGGCAAGTGCCAAATCATTATTTCGTGTGATTTTTATATTATCCGGATGGCCTTCAACCAGGACAGGCTGTAAACCATTCAATTCAATTGCCTGTGCTTCATCCGTCACTACTCTCTCTTGAGACAAAGCATTTTCTAAAGAACTAATTAGAACATCCAGGTGAAACATTTGTGGTGTCAGGGCATGCCACAGACCTTCACGCTCCACTGTTTCCAGAATTGTGCATGATGTATCTGCACGTTTCATCGTATCCCGAACGGGTAAACCCAATAGACCACCAACTTCGTGTCCAGCCAATGTATCTATCAAACGATCAATATCTTCTTTTCTTAAACAAGGTCGTGCTGCATCGTGTACCAATACCCAGTCACTGCTATTTGCCCGTTCTGATAGCAGGCGTAATCCGTTCAACACTGAATGACACCGTTCGACACCACCATCAACAACCATGATTTTCGGATGTGAACTTATGTCGAGTGTTGTCCAGATATTATCGCTGGCAGAAACAGCCACAACCACACCTTCAATCCTTGGATGTGAACAGAAACGTTCCAGCGTGTGCTCAAGTATTGTCTTATTATGAATGCTTATATATTGCTTGGGCACCTCCGCCTGCATGCGTGTCCCGATGCCCGCAGCAGGAATGACTGCCCAATAACGGAGGCCAGCTGTCATACGTTTAACCTGGAAACCTCAGTTGCATTGCTCGTGATAGCGATCTTCACTGACGTGTAAGGATGCACTAAATGCCGCGAGCGCAGGGATGCGCAAGAACGGCCTACATCTGAATTGGAAAAAACAGTGAACATTATATGTTTCAATATGTTAGTTATGATCTCAAGTGATCAACTGAGGTTTCTAGGTTTAATTATTCCCCTTGTTTGGAATGGCTTCTGGCAAAGCTCTTTCTATCGACTAACTGATAAAACGTCTCATCTTTCTTGATCATGCCCATTTCACTACGAGCACGTTCTTCAATCGCATCCATGCCTTGTTTCAAATCCAGAACTTCGGCAGCCAGAGAATCGTTGCGTTCTATCAATAATTCATTTTCATGAGTGATCAACTCTTTCTCCTGCTGCAAATGATGCACTTCCGTCAAACTACCATTACCAATCCACAATCTGTACTGCAACAATACCAACATGGTGAATAGCATGACAGTAACGAATTTCATTGTTGCCTATTGTATCTCCCCGATGTTAATTCATACTTGGGTTATTTCAGGTTATAGAATATGTCCTTTCCTGGATAACTGGCACGATCACCTAATTGATCTTCGATCTTCATCAAACGATTATATTTTGCAACGCGATCAGAACGTGAGAGCGATCCTGTTTTAATCTGGCCTGCAGACGTCGCAACCGCTAGATCTGCAATGGTTGTATCTTCAGTTTCTCCGGAACGATGAGAAATAATGACGGTGTAACCTGCTTCTTTGGCCATATTAATCGCAGCAATTGTTTCTGTTAACGAACCTATCTGATTCACCTTAATCAAAATCGAATTAGCGATATTCTTATCGATACCTTCCTTGAGAATATCTGTATTTGTCACGAATAGATCATCACCAACCAACTGCATATCTTTGCCCAACCTGTCGCTCATCAAGCGCCAACCGTCCCAGTCATCCTCTGCCATACCATCTTCCATAGAAATGATTGGATATTTGTCAAACCAGAGTGAAAGAAAATCAATAAATTCTTCTGCACTTAGCACCTTGTTTTCTGACTCAAGATTATATTTTCCATCTTCATAAAATTCTGAACTCGCAACATCAAGTCCCAGAAAAATATCTTCACCTGCCTTAAAACCTGCCTTGTCTATTGCTTCAAGAATCACCTCAATCGCTTCTTCATTAGAGGACAAGTTCGGAGCGAAACCACCTTCGTCCCCCACCGTCGTGCTTAAACCTTTCGCAGAAAGTACGGATTTAAGTGCGTGGAATATTTCTGTTCCGTATCTCACTGCTTCTCTAATACTAGATGCGCCGACCGGTATAATCATGAATTCCTGAATATCGACACTATTATCAGCATGTGCGCCACCATTGATGATATTCATCATTGGCACAGGCATCGTCAAAGATCCATCACCACCCAGATATTCATACAGAGGAATCCCTTTTTCATTTGCCGCTGCATGGGCCGTTGCCATAGAAACGGCCAGAATGGCATTAGCACCCAGATTTGCCTTATTGGGTGATCCATCCAGATCAATCATTGCCTGATCAATATCCGCCTGATCCGTCACATCCATCCCCACAACAACAGAACTGATTTTTGCTTTAATGTTTTCAACAGCCTTAAGTACACCTCGGCCCAGGTAGCGATTCTCATCACCATCTTTCAGTTCCAATGCTTCACGGATTCCCGTTGATGCACCCGACGGCACCATGGCACTACCTACAGCACCTGTTTCTGTATAGACTTCTGCCTCAATCGTTGGGTTTCCCCGTGAATCCAGGACTTCTCTTGCAATAATTTTAGCGATGGCAGACATAATTTTTACCTTGTTATAATTTTTTTCCGGTTTTACCTATTGTTAGGAGCTGGTTTTACTTGTTCATCAATATTTTTTAATGTTTCCAGTAATGCTCGCATCTCATCCAGAGGCCATGAATTAGGCCCATCACTCAGGGCCTTTTCTGGATCAGGATGAGTCTCCATGAACAGTCCGGCAATCCCTACAGCCATCGCTGCACGAGCCAGGGGCGCAACAAATTCCCGTTGCCCGCCCGACTGAGTCCCCAGCCCCCCAGGCATCTGTACCGAGTGTGTGGCATCAAATACAACAGGACAACCTGTTTCTTGCATCACCACCAGAGAGCGCATGTCTGATACCAGATAGTTATAGCCAAAACTGACGCCCCGTTCACAAACCATTATCTGTTCATTACCTGTCGCACGTGCTTTATTCACAACATGTTGCATGTCCCATGGCGCCAGAAATTGACCTTTTTTAATGTTCACAGGCAGGCCTTGCCTGGCCACATCCTGAATAAAATCAGTTTGTCGACACAAAAAAGCCGGCGTTTGTAGAACGTCAACGACATCAGCAATTTCATTCAAAGGCGAACCATCGTGTACATCTGTCAAGATAGGCACATTCAAGGTCTCTTTGACCTTGCCCAATATTCTCAGACCCTCCTCTATACCAGGCCCTCGATAGGATTCGTGTGAGCTCCTGTTTGCCTTGTCATAGGAAGACTTGTAGATAAAAGGAATATTCAGTTCAGTGGTCAATTCCTGCAAATATGCCGCCGTGTCCATTGCCATTTGTTCACTTTCCACGACACAGGGACCTGCTATCAGGAAGAAAGGCTTGTCACTACCAACTTCAAAATCACACAACTGCATTCCTGGCCTCCTCACTATCGCCAGATTCTGCCAAACTTTCATGCCGGGAATCGCGATAACGTGATGCGGCAGCAATAAAACCAGAAAAAAGTGGATGCCCATCTCTGGGGGTTGATGTAAATTCTGGATGAAACTGACATGCGACAAACCAGGGATGATCTGCCAATTCAATAATTTCGACCAGTTGGCCATCCATTGACAGGCCGGTGATGTTCATTCCGGCCTCTTGCAGTTGTGTTTTATACCGATTATTAAATTCGTAACGATGTCGGTGACGTTCGGTGATGACATCCTTGCCATATAATTCTCTAACGTGACTCCCTTCCAGCAACTGGCACTGCTGACCGCCCAGGCGCATGGTTCCGCCCAGATCAGTAGCCTCATCGCGCTGCTCAATGGTACCGTCTTGCTCCATCCACTCTGTAATCAATGCGATCACTGGGTGCTCAGTCTTGCGATCGAACTCTGTGCTATTTGCATCCTGAAATCCAAGTTGATGTCGTGCATATTCAATCACAGCTAGCTGCATTCCCAGGCAAATACCAAGATAGGGAACATGATTTTCTCTGGCATATTTAATGGCTGCAATCTTTCCGTCTATGCCCCTGTTGCCAAAGCCACCGGGAACCAGGATCGCATCCATATCACGCAAACTTCCCGTACCAGTCGTTTCGATTTCTTCAGAGTCAACGTAACTTATATTGACACGTGTGCGGGTATGAATACCCGCGTGGGTAAGCGCTTCAGTAAGTGATTTGTATGAATCAGCAAGGTCAATATATTTTCCAACCATGGCGATGTTTACTTCGCCCTGTGGAGAGGCCATTGCTTCCACAACAGCATCCCATTCACTGAGATCTGCCCTGGGGATATCAAGCTTTAATTTCCTCGCAACGATCTCATCTAATCCCTGTTCGTGCAAACTCCTTGGTATCTTGTATATATTATCGACATCCACTCCTGAGATAATCGCGGACTCCTCAACATTAGTGAAGAGTGCAACTTTTTTACGTTGGTCATCCGGCAAGGGGTGCTTTTCTGTACGGCATAGCAACACATCAGGTTGAATACCAATGGAACGTAATTCTTTTACTGAATGTTGTGTTGGTTTGGTTTTTGTCTCCCCGGCCGCTGCGATATAGGGCACCAATGTCAGATGCATAAACAAGGTATTTTCGGCGCCCAACTCAAATCGGAGTTGGCGAATGGCCTCCAGAAATGGTTGTGACTCAATATCACCGACCGTGCCGCCGATCTCAACCATGGCGATCTGGGCATCACCGGCACCTTCTATAATACACTTCTTGATTTCATCGGTGATATGCGGAATCACTTGTACTGTTCCTCCAAGATAATCACCTCGACGTTCTCTCTGAATCACATTCAAATAGATGCGGCCCGTTGTGTAGTTATTCCTCTTGCCCATGGTAGTGCGTACGAAACGTTCGTAATGGCCCAGATCAAGATCGGTCTCCGCACCATCCTCGGTCACATACACCTCTCCATGCTGAAAGGGACTCATGGTCCCCGGATCGACATTGATATAGGGATCCAGTTTTAACAAGGTCACATTCAGTCCGCGCGCCTCCAGAATAGCGCCTAATGACGCTGAGGCAATGCCCTTACCCAATGAAGAGACCACGCCGCCCGTGACAAAAATGAATTTGGTCATTCGTCTAACGTGAATATTAGCGGGTATGTCATGTTATCTAGGTACCATAATCAACGCTAGGATAGAGGGGGGAGGAATCCTTATCGATTCGCCTGTTGTGCAGTGAACCGTCGGTATGTCCGATAAGGCCTGTTTTTCGTTCCATAATTCGCTGACGATGCTATCAGATATGGGCACTTTTCTCCATCTCTGAACAAGTTATTTCAGTTCAAATCAATCCCTGGTTAGTCCTGTTTTGGTACCTGTTTTAGGGCCTCAATCGTGTAGAATGTTTGCCCTTTTGAGTCAATACTTTTGAATAAATGACATATAGCGAATCATATAACCTGCCTCGTGCGGCTCTCGACATAACACTGGCTGCACTGATGTTTGCATCAATGGGGGTGGCAGTACGCTACGCGTCCACCTCGCTGCCAAGTGAGGCATTAGTATTTTTAAGGAACGGTTTTGGACTTTTATTCCTCTTACCCTGGCTATATCGCGGTGGCTTCAGAAGTCTAAAAACAAAGCGCCTGTCAGGACATATCACTCGCTCCGTAACTGGCTTGGCCGCAATGTATTGCTTCTTTTACGCCATTGCACATCTGCCTCTCGTGGAAGCCGTATTACTTAATTTCAGCTCACCCATCTTTACGGCGATTATTGCCATAATATGGCTAGGAGAAGAAGCCACACGTAAACTTCTGTTGGCCATCGTTATCGGTTTCTGTGGTATTTGTTTCATCTTGAAACCAGGTATAGGGATTTTATCTGCTGCAGCATTGGTCGGTCTGATATCAGCTGTTTTTGCGGCCATGGCGATGGTTTCAATTCGTGATTTGTCAAAGACTGAACCAACACGCCGTATTGTTTTTTACTTCTGCGTCACATCAACCCTGATTTCGGCCATTCCCATGATCTGGTATTGGCAAACACCAGACTTGAAAGCATTATTAGCCATGGTGTTTGCAGGGGTTTCAGCAACACTGGGGCAACTCCTGCTGACTCATGGTTACAGCCTCGCACCTGCTGCAAAAGTCAGTCCCTACAGCTATAACACCATTATCTTTGCTGCAATTTATGGCTGGATATTCTGGTCTGAAACACCGGATATCCTCACACTATTCGGTGCATTACTCATCATCTCCGCAGGCATCATCACCTTGTTAAGTCGACCAACACGTAGTCTGACAGAGCCTGATTAGGATTTACTCAAGCCTTGTAGCGGTATACTTCCCCTATGAGTCGCTCCAGTTTGTCTAAAAGTCTATATATCGGAGCGGTCACTTAAGATGTAATCCCATCAAAAAGATAATTAGAGAATCTGGTCATAAATCGATAGAATATGTGGCTGTTTGGTGAGCCAGTATCACCAAAAGTTATAAAAATATTATCATAAGGTATTCATACACTTATTATCTTTTATAAAAAAGATTCAACCGGTAACTAGCTGAAGGAGAGACCGGCATGTCAGATATTGAAATCGCACAAAAAGCGAATAAAAAACGTATTATTGATTTAGCCAAAGACCAATATGGCATAGACAGTGAGCATTTGGAGCCCTATGGTCATTACAAGGCAAAATTATCCCTGAATTACATAGAAAGCCTGAAGGATAGAGAGGATGGCAAGCTTGTTCTGGTTACAGCGGTCAGTCCAACTCCTGCAGGTGAAGGTAAAACCACAACCACAGTAGGCCTGGGTGATGCGTTAAACCGTATTGGCAAAAAAGCCATTATGTGCCTTCGTGAACCTTCACTTGGCCCCTGTTTTGGTATCAAAGGTGGTGCGGCAGGTGGTGGTTATGCCCAGGTGGTTCCTATGGAAGATATTAATCTTCATTTCACCGGAGACTTCCATGCTATTGGTGTAGCCCACAACCTGCTATCGGCCATGATTGATAACCATATTCATCACGGTAATGAACTCGGCATCGATCCACGCCGTATACAATGGAAGCGTGTCGTTGATATGAACGACCGTGCACTACGCAAGATCACCGTCGGCATGGGTGGGCCCATCAATGGTTACTTACGTGAAGATGGTTACGATATCGTTGTCGCCTCAGAAATCATGGCGATTCTTTGTCTGGCAACCAACCGCGCCGATCTAAAAGATCGTTTAGGTCGAATTATAATTGGCTATAAGCGAGACAATAAGACCCCAATATATGCAAGAGATCTAAATGCACAAGGCTCGATGGCCACATTATTGAAAGATGCTATTAACCCCAATCTGGTACAAACCCTGGAAAACAATGTTGCAATTATCCATGGCGGCCCCTTTGCCAACATCGCTCATGGGTGTAATACCGTCACAGCAACCAAGACCGGTTTGAAACTGGCTGATTACGTGATTACCGAAGGCGGCTTTGGCGCTGATCTGGGCGCTGAAAAATTCATTAATATTAAATCACGTATGGCAGGACTCAAGCCGGCAGCGATTGTTCTGGTCGCCACCATTCGTGCCATGAAATACCACGGCGGTGTCGCTAAAGATGAACTGACCAATGAGAACCTTGAAGCCCTGGACAAAGGCATGGTTAATATGGAGCGCCATATTAAAAACATTACCGATGTCTATGGCCTGCCCTGTATTGTCTGTCTGAATCATTTCACATTAGACACCGATGCAGAGGTCGATATGCTGATAAAACGCTGTGAGTCGCTCGGTGTTAAAGGTGTAGTTTCAAAACATTGGGCAGAAGGTGGTGCTGGCGCTGAAGAACTGGCCACGGTAGTTGCTGATGTTGTTGATAATAATCCAGGCACACATCAATTCACCTATGAAGATAGTGACTCATTGTGGGAAAAGATTGAAAAAATTTCCACTAAAGTCTACGGTGCTTCGAGTATCTCTGCTGATGCAAAAGTCAAAAAACAACTGGATGACTGGAACAAAGAATATGGTTCATACCCGATCTGTATCGCTAAGACGCAAATGTCATTCTCAACCGATCCAACGGTCATTGGTGCACCTACCGATCACAACGTGCATATCACTGAAGTGCGTTTAGCCAATGGTGCCGGCTTTATTGTTGCGATTGCCGGCAACATGATGACCATGCCCGGTTTACCCAAGGTTCCTGCAGCAGAACGTATCGATATTGATGATGACGGAAATATATCCGGATTGTTCTAAAAGAGCTAAGGAACCTCTGATTAAGTTGTCATTTCGACCAACGGGAGAAATCTTAAGTTGAAAATATTAAGTAAAATCAGTTGGCTAC
>JACZSJ010000070.1 GCA_022574295.1 Pseudomonadota bacterium | reverse complement strand
GTGTGATGCTCTCGCGGTTAGTCGCAGTGGTGGTAGTTAGATTGACATTGGCCAGTTGTGCCGAGGTGAGTTGCAGTTCCGCCGCGAAGGCTAATGTTGGGGCTAATATAAGGGTTAAAATGATCAATGGTTTATTCATGGTCAGTATCCTGTTCGGTAGTCACGAGAGTACGGCCAGCGGCAAGTCGCAAATCTGCGGCTTCCAACCATGCTTCTTGCAGTAATTCCAGATAGCGTTCGTTGGCGTCAAAATAGGTATTGTTGGCATCGATCAGCGAGAGGATCTCCACCTCGCCGCTGGCGTAGGCCTTGCGTGTCAGGTCAAAAACCATCCCGGCAGGCTTGTATACCCGAGTGCGATAGTGTTCCCCTTGTTGTACCAGGTGCGACAGGTGCAGGTAGCTTTGTTTGAGGCGGCTGCCCAAGTCACGCTCCAGAGCCTTGAACTTCCACCGTGACTGATTCTCCAGTGCCCGGACTTCCTGAAGCCGTCCGTTTTTTCGATCCCAAAGTGGTATGGAGATACCGATGCCGACGCCCATAACATCCTGGCGGCGGCCATTGAGGAAATCTTGTTCATAGAACAAGCGCAATTCCGGATCGGGCAGACGATCTGCACCTGCCAGATGTACTTCCTGACGTGCGCTCTCCATGCGGTATTTCGCCGCCACGAGTGCCGGATGCCGCGGTAATTCTGCCAGTAAGGTTTCCAACACTGGCACGGAGTCAACGGGTTCAAGGGGCGATAATTCCGGAATGGTCATCGTTGATAATTCGAGGTAGGCACGGAATTGGCTGAGTGCTTCGTTGTATTTACCTTCATGGTTATCCAAAATCTGTTGCGCGGCTTCTCGGATGAGATCCAGACGCAGCCGCTCAAGTTGAGGAATGTCGCCCGCTTTTGCACGACGTTGTCCTGCTTTCTGTAGTTCATCTGCAAGTTGTAATCGTTTTTCTGCCAGACGTAAACGGGCTACCGCCAGTTGTAATGTATGGAACCTTTGTGCGGATTGATTTTCCAAGATCAATTGCTGATAAAGTTTTGTTGAACGGGCAGCATTCAACTCCGCGCTAGCGACGGCTTTTTGATAACCGAGCCGACCACTCACAGGTAATGGCTGACTAAGAGCAAGCATGGTTAAATCAGTGCCCCCGGTACCCGCGTCTTTCCCAATCTTGTCATCAGCACGCAGTTCGATTTTTGGATTTGGCCATGCCCCTGCTTGCAGTAGCGCACCTTGGCGCGCTCTGATCTCGTATTGGGATGACTTTGATTCCGGCGCAATCTCTAAAACACGTTGGGTGGCAATTTCTAACGTCCACAGATTTTGCGACTGCGCCAATGTCGGTACCGACATGACACACGACAAAACGATTCCGAGTACACGATATCGAACCCGTAAAAAAATTAATTTAAACATTTTATACTCCAAACACTGTGTGCGCGTGATTTCACGCGCAGTGACTAAAAAGGAAAAATTATGAAGCGGAATTGAATCGCGTAGGCCTGGACAAGGCCCAAACGAATAACAAAACCATCAGCTAGAAAGTATTTAGAGTGGAGGTGCGCGTAAGGGTGGTGGTTGTGGATTGGACCAAGGGATGAATGGTATACAGATATCACGACACCTCAAAAATAGAACACAAAGACGTGATAATGGCATGATGAGCATCGTCGTGAAAATTGCTACAAACAACGACCCTAATAACAGGTTTTTGATTAGTCCTACAGGAGAGATATCGACCTCAGCTAATTGATCGTGATGTTCAATTTCTGGCACATCATATCCATAATGCACCTGATTAAGGTGAGTATGATCCGATGTAACGGGATCGTTGTTATAAATATGAATGTGAAATTGCGCCCATTGAACAAATAACAAAGACAAAACCAGGTACAAGGTAAACATGAACTTTTCGGCCATTCGTAATTTATATAACAAGCGCATAATTGGAGAGTCTATACGATTTTCACCGCCAAGGTAAAGTAGCGTACTTCTATAAGGCAAAAGTTAAAGGCAAAACGAGAAGAAACTTTGATTCAGCTTTCAGGCATTCAACGTCAACAACAATTACCAGTTAAGAACATCACTAATCGTCATATCGAGGCTTTCTGTGCCGCACTCAAGAAAAGGTTTAATGATTCAGATTCAGGCTTTGGAAAAGGCTATATACGCCTGTTGGTTGATGAGATCAGAATAGAGAACAATCAGGCTGTGATGACAGGCAACTATGGCGCACTGGCTCAGACTGTATCAACAATGAATCCTTAAACTTCTGCAACATCAGTGCCTTCTTTTGGTAGGGAATAGCGCCCTGAAGAGGATTCGAACCTCTGACCTTCCCCTTAGGAGGGGGGCGTTCTATCCAGCTGAGCTACCAGGGCATTAAATCTAAATCTTATTTTTCATTTTTCAATCAGACATCAAGTTGCAGTGCTTCGCACTGCCCGCTCTCGAAAATATATTCCCGACGTTTTCTACCTCCTGCATCCCTGTAGTCGTAGTCGCTCACGGCGTCCATACCTGCTGCGACACTTGTGCTTCCTGCACATCGTCCAGCTGAGCTACCAGGGCATATTACGTTTACGACGATTCAGAATCCCGCATTATATATAAATCAGGAGATGAGGTGTAAGACTCTGCATTAAGTAGAATAGTGCCTGGTCATATTCTTGTTAGGAGCAACTGATTTTCGCCCGAAAAGACAAATATGTGTTGAACGACCCTCGTTTTGAGCTAAAGTGCCAATCAAATCAATAGATACGAACAGTACATGCAAATCTATCAAACAAAATGTGGGGATTCTCCCTTTAAAGAGCTTGATCTGCATAAGATCGAGGTCAGTTGTGCAAGTTGCAGCTTGTCAGAATTGTGTTTGCCCAGAGGCATGGGGCCGGAGGCACTTGAAAAGCTGGGAAATATTATAAAACGCTCAGCACCAATACAAAGAGGCGAGATGCTCTATAGAGCGGGTGAAGAATTTAAAGGACTGTATGCAGTTCGTTCTGGTTTGTTCAAGGCTTTTGTCACAGCGGATGATGGCGAAGAGCAAATCGTTGGTTTTTTCCTGCCAGGTGAAATGTTAGGCCTTGATGCTGTTGAAACTCAAGTTCATGTTTGTAGCGCAGTTGCCCTGGAAACAAGTAGCTACTGCGCTGTTCCATTTACAAAGTTGTCCGAAGTATGTAAAGAAATTCCTGAATTGCAGAATCAACTCTTCAGGATCATGAGTCGGGAATTATCTTCAGAAAACCAAATGTTATTGACGTTGGGTAAAAAGAACTCAGAAGAGAAAGTAGCAACCTTTCTGCTGACAACATCAACACGTTTTCATAAGCTTGGATATTCAGCGAATGAATTCAAACTGACGATGTCGAGACAGGAAATTGGAAACTACCTGGGAATTACATTTGAAACAGTCAGCAGGGTGTTTAGTCGCCTACAACGTAATGGCATTATCAAGGTCAATCGGAAAGTGATCAATATTACTGATATGGTTGCACTAAAGAATCTTGTTTCGGGGTGTGCTGGTTAAAATAATCTCGGACTGAAATAAGCGGGAGCCGAAATAATCTTTACCCAAATTGTCCATCGATTCTCGGTTTGATCAGTATACGTGCATAGGCAATGACAAATATCAGGTAAGCAACCGACCAGAAGATCTGTGAAAGTAATATCCAGGTCACATAGTGATTCATGTCGATTATGGGTAAAAGCACCCTGCATAAGCCACCCAGAACCAGCAGAACAAAAGAAAGCGTTAACACTGCGGGGGGTGAATGAATGTCTCTGCCCGTATGACCCAATGACACTCGAGACATCATTCCCAGGGTCATAATACCAATACCGCCGTAACTGAAAGCATGAAATGCCAGCATAATCGGTTGATTTAATAAATCACTCACTGCGAATAGCAAAAAACCGATATCGATAAATATAAAGGAAATAAACAGGCTCCATAAGAGTGGTTTTTTCCAGATACCTGGTGTATGCCAACCGAACAATCGGATTGTGGTGATGAAAAATAAAGCCAATGAAATGTATGCTGATATCTGTCTATTTCCAATAAATACAAACGATATAAAAAATGCCAAAAGCAGTACCAGGCTTGATCGGTCTATCCATTTGTGGTTCACAAGCTGAACTGGATAGCCAACACCTCCTTCAATAAAAAAGGGAACAACACGTCTGCCCAAGGTCAGGATTAAAGCGATAATCAAAAGGAGGCCACCGTATATTCCCCAATAGATCCCCTGCTCAATCAGGCCAGCTGCACCGAGATAGAATAAACCATTACCGAGTGTGAGTAAGATGAGCTTTGTCAGAATGCCTAGCTGTCTCCATTGTCTGGTTTTAACAATCGGGTAGGCAATGGCAGCTATCAGGCACAGCATAAAAAGCATGTCAAACAATGCGGCAATGAAAATAAAAGATGTTCCAAATAGAAATAAAATTCTTGCTATGGCCCATAACAGGAATAATCCACAAAGTCCGGGGCCATAAAGTGTTTGCTCGCCTGTCCAGTTTTTTACTGCGGTTAACAGGAAACCAGCGATAACTGCCACGCTGTACCCATACACCATCTCATGGGCATGCCATTGGTACATATTGATCTCTTTAAACTGAAGGGGTAATTGAAAGACAAAAACTCCCATCCACAAGAAAACAGAAACTACCGAAAATATGGATGCGCCAAGGAAGAATGGACGAAACCCTAAATTAAATAATGCAAAATCAGGTGATGGCATTGGATTTTTTTCAACCACTGGGGAAGACATATGTTTCTCACTATTCCAAGTTAGTCTGCGATCGGATTATATAGAACAGTCACTTTGATGTAATTGACGCAGATCAATAACTCAACTTAAATTGATTAAGATGAATATATAATATGCCAAAATGGAAATATTTTTCTTGGTTGTATTCAATCTGAGGTTGGCAAGTACGCTTCATCGCTTGTAATTGCCTGTATTTTTCCCCAAAGTAATTTTTACAGTCTAAATAAAACATGATCTGGATCAATGTATAGGTCACAGATTGGAGTCTAATGGGGTGGCGTAAACATAGTGAGTTAGTAACCTTGATTAAATCGACTATTGATAATTCGACTATGGAGGGATTGGATATTTTTGATCGTGCCCTGGTTGAAAAATATGATATTTCTGGCCCCAGATATACTTCATACCCTACAGCAATGCAGTTTACGGAAAATTTCAAGTTGCCAGATTACCGGCGCTGTGTACTGGACACAAATGCTGAATTGATCCCCCGGCCGTTGTCCCTGTATATCCACTTGCCCTTTTGCGATACGGTTTGCTATTACTGTGCCTGTAATAAAATAATCACAAAAAACAAACAACATGCAAGGCCTTATCTGGAAAATCTACATAAAGAAATTCAATTTCAGGGGGCGATGTTTGATGATGATCGACTGGTTGAACAGCTCCACTGGGGTGGTGGTACACCCACCTTTATTTCACATCAGCAGATGTACGATCTGATGGGGGTCATCAGGGAAAATTTTAATCTACGTGATGATGGTCAGGAAGAATACTCCATTGAGATAGATCCAAGAACCCTTAAGGAAGACACATTGTCAGTATTACGCAGGATAGGTTTTAACAAGGTCAGTTTTGGGGTGCAGGATTTTAATCCAGAGGTCCAGAGAGCAGTTAACCGCATCCAGTCATATGAAGAGACCAAAGATGTAATAAAAACTGCGAGAGAAAATAATTTCCGTACGATTAACATAGATTTAATTTATGGTTTGCCATTACAAACAGAATCCACTTTTACCGAGACGCTTGAGAAAGTGATTGAATTGTCTCCAGAAAGAATCTCTGTTTATAATTATGCGCATCTGCCGCATCTGTTCAAAACACAAAAGCAAATCCGAGAGGAAGACCTGCCTTCTGCCAGTGAGAAACTCAAAATACTTCAACAGGCGATACGAATGCTTACAGAGGTTGGATATGTGTATATCGGCATGGATCATTTTTCCAAGCCTGATGATGAACTGGCGATTGCACAAAAGAATGGCAATCTATACCGAAATTTTCAGGGATACTCCACCCATGCAAATTGTGATGTGGTGGGAATGGGCATCACCTCAATCAGTAAAATCGGAGATTGTTATTCACAAAATGTAAAAACACTCGATGCGTATGATGAAATTATCTCTGGAGGAAAAATCCCTGTATTCAGAGGTTATATGCTGGACACGGATGATTTGTTGCGCAGGGAGGTCATTGCAAGATTAATTTGTGACTTTAGACTGGATTTCAGCCAAATTGAGGAGCTATATATTAGTGATTTTAACCGTTACTTCTTCAATGAAATGAAGGAGATAAAATCAATGGGGGACGATGGTCTCTTATCAGTGGATGATGAAAAGATTGAGGTCAGTCAAACAGGACGATTCTTCATACGCAACATTTGTTCTGTCTTTGATAAATATTTTAATCGTTGCGATCGTACCACGCAATTTTCAAGGATGGTTTAGGGGAATGCCATCCATAATTCGCAGGCCATGGGGATCCATTTTGAAGCATAATTTTTTATCTTTTATCAGCTTATCAGGGCTGGCGATTGTCATGTGTGGCACAGGTCTAGCCATATCGCCCTATGTGCAAGCTGAAACAGGAATTTGGGATGCAATCACTGGCGGTAAAGTAGATTTTTCAGTGCGTTATCGTTTTGAACATGTTGAAGATGACCGCGTAAACTCTGCAACGGGGCTTAAACTCAAAGATGCTGATGCATCAACCATCAGAACAACTCTAGGTTATAAAACCGGACAGTTCCATAATTTCGGTGCTCGGTTACTGTTGCAAGATGTTCGTGATATCGGCGCAGATAATTTTAATGACGCGACAGGGAAAAGTTCAAAAACGGCATATGCTGTGGTTGCTGATCCTTCAGATACCGATTTTCTGGAAGCTTATCTGAGTTTCAATGGTCTATCAGATACTGTGATAAAAGCCGGGCGGCAGATTATTACTTATCGTGATGCGCCATTTCATCGTTACATGGGCACCATACTCTGGCGTCAAAATTGGCAAAACCATGATGCGCTCAGTCTGGTTAATACCGCTTTGCCTGATACCAAAATTAGCTATGCTTATTCCTGGAATATCAACCGCATTTTTACCGATGAAGCGATTAGTCCGAAGAACGAATTTGATAGTAACTCCCATTTCATCAATTTGAAATACAGTGGACTTTCTTTGGGGAGTCTGGAAGGCTACGTTTACTTGCTCGATCTCGACAATGCTGATGCATTTTCAACCAATACCTATGGCGCGCGTTTTAATGGGGCTTATCCTGTCGGAGATAATTTCAAGGTAATTTATACGGCTGAATATGCACACCAGACAGATGCCGCTGATAATCCTGGAGATATTAATGCGAATTATTTTCTAGGGGAATTAGGTGCAAGCTTCAATTTTACGGGCCCCGTTAATGCAGTCACTATAAAATTCAGTTATGAACTTCAGGAAGGCGAGGGCGGTGCAGATAGATTTGTGACTATATTGGGGACCAACCATGCCTATCAAGGTTGGGCAGATCGATTCCTGATTACCCCAGGGGATGGTGTCAAAGATTTGTATGTCACTTTCGTTGCCAAATTATTTGGGGCAAAGTTCATCGCTTCCTATCACGATCTGAATTCAGATAATCTGGACTATGATTACGGTGAAGAACTGGACTTATTGCTAATAAAAACTTTCTATAAACATTATACGCTGGGGTTGAAATATGCGAATTATAATGCTGATGAAAGTCTAATTAATATCACCCAAAATGGCGCCAACTCAACAGTCACGAACGATGCATCTATCGTATGGGCCTTTGCACAGATAAAGTTCTAAATTCAATCATTGGTTAAATCTGGAGCGTTGATTCTTATTGAGAACTGTACCCCCATATTTAGACAGGTTGCTTAGGAGTTATTTTCAGCTAATTACGCTGCTACTTTCAAGTCTCCAAGGATACCATACCTCTGATCCGGCGTCGTTTTGAACGTTTGATGTTTACGTTCTCGATTGTAAAAATCAATCCAGTTACTGAGTCGACTTTTCGCATGCTGCATGGACTCATAGGCATTCAGATAGACTTCTTCGTACTTCACGCTGCGCCATAGCCGTTCAACGAACACATTATCCCGCCACGCACCCTTGCCATCCATGCTAATGCGAATGTCATGAGCTTTGAGAACATCGGTGAACGCGTCACTGGTGTATTGCGACCCCTGGTCGCTGTTAAATATCTCTGGTTTGCCATAACGATACAGCGCCTCCTCCAACGCATCGACACAGAAACTACTGTCAAGACTGTTTGACAACCGCCATGACAAAATCCGACGACTGTACCAATCCATAATCACGGTCAGATAGACAAAGCCTTTGTTCATGGGGATATAGGTGATGTCTGTGGCCCACACTTGATTCGGTCGATTGATCTTCAGGCCTCTGAGCAAATACGGATACACCTTGTGTTGCGTGTTTCGTTTGCTCAAGTTCGGCCTGGGATAGATGGTTTGAATGCCCATCTTACGCATCAAGCGTTGAATGCGTTTGCGGTTAACTCTATGCCCCAGAGCATGCAGAGTATCCGTGATACGTCGCACACCGAGAAACGGCCGATTCAAATGAATCTCGTCAATCAGACGCATCAGCTTCAGATCAACATCGCTATCAGGCTTGGGCTGATAGTAGAGTCCAGAACGAGCGAGAGCCAATGTGTCGCATTGCTTGACCAACGATAGAGAATGGTTTCGATTAATCATGTTCTTGCGCTCGGCCTGGCTTAACGACCGAGCGCTTTGGACAAAAAATCATTCACCATCGTGATCTCGCCAATCTTGGCCTGAAGGTCTTTGAGCTCAGACTCTCGTCCTGGCGCTAAGCCCTTGCCGGAGGCAAACACTTCCGATGATTGCTCCAACAACTGTTTCTTCCATTTCACGATTAAATTGGCATTGATACCGAATCGTTGGGCCAACTCACTTAATGTTTCATCGCCTTTGATAGCTGCCAGGGCAACCTTGGCTTTGAAATCAGGGGAATGATTTCTACGTTTTCTACTCATGCTTTGTTACCTCTGTTTCAAACAATTATAAAACAGAAAATAACTCCTTATTCTGAACAAATACCTGTCCTAACTATGGGGTACACTTCTCTTACAATAGTCAAAAATACGAATTTTCGTGCATATTTATTGGTCGAGAGTCATTGAGTTGGGGTTATCGGTCAAAAGTAAGAGATATCCAAATAAATATTCTCCCATTAAAAGAGCGTATAAATAAATGGTGCTACTGCTGATCCCTCACTTAACACAATTAGCGTACCCAGAAGAAGCATCATTACTATTATTGGGGCCAACCAATATTTCTTGCGCTCTTTCATGAATGCCCACAAATCTTGTAATAGATCAAGCATCAGAAAGGCCTCTCTACATGATCCTTATTTCTTAGTGCATGAGGCACTCTATAACTCGTTTGTTTTTTATTAAGTGAGCGCATCATTGGGTCCTTACCAATTAATTTCATTACAATTCCTGAAGGTAAAAAGATGACATAAAACATGATGCCAAGTATAATGCGTGAGTTTATCCATCCAAGGCCATAACCTACTCTCATCCATGTCCGGTAAACTGGCATAAGAGTTAATGGAGATAACATCGCCCATGCCCATAATATTCCGGTTATAATCCAGGGCCAATATGGCAGCTTATGAGCGAAAACCCATGGAAAAAGAAGACCGAAGAGAACAGATATGATCGTGCCGGTGATTAGCCCAAAATTTCTCAGTGTTTTTTTGTCAAGCTTGTCAATTTCAAGATTCATCATTATTTAATCCAATGCAAATTCTTTCTTCCAGGAATCATCCTGTTTTTGTTTAGGTTGGTCTGCCTTATCTAATAATATATTCTGCATCACCAGGTAATCCATTTCTGTGCGCATAAAGCAACGGTAGGCATCTTCAGGCGAATAAACAATTGGCTCACCTCTTACATTAAAGGAGGTGTTAATTAGAATTGGACATCCAGTGATTTCTTCAAATTGGTTTATTAAATTATAAAATCTGGGGTTTGTTTCCTTGTGTATCGTTTGTATGCGAGCTGAATAATCGACATGTGTTACAGCGGGTATTGTTGAACGAGGGATATTCAGTTTATCAATTCCAAACAACTGCTTTTGTTCCTCGGTCATACTACACCTTTTATTTTCCTTCACTGGTGCAACCAAAAGCATATAGGGGCTTTCTCGATCTATATCAAACCATTCAGAAACACTTTCTGCTTTAATTGCAGGTGCGAATGGACGAAATGATTCACGATACTTGATTTTCAAGTTCATCAGTGACTGCATCTTCGAGCTACGTGGATCACCAATAATCGACCGCCCACCTAAAGCACGCGGGCCAAACTCCATACGACCACTAAACCAGCCAATCACTTTTCCATCATCTAGTAATGCGGCTAACTTTGGCATCAATGCATCATCATCCAGTTGAGTGTATTTAGCTCCGGCATTGTCAAGGCGATGTTTAATTGCTTCATTGCTAAAACTGCCCCCCAAGTAGGCTCCCTGCATTTTGTCCCTAGCGCCATCGATCTTTCGCGGTTGCTCAAGATAACTATGCCAAATACTAAGTGCCGCACCCAGCGCACCTCCGGCATCTCCTGCC
>JACZSJ010000142.1 GCA_022574295.1 Pseudomonadota bacterium | reverse complement strand
GCATCGACCGGTTTAAGTCGCAGTTTGATAGCTGATAGGACTCGAAACAATGGGACCTGAGAACAAGTCTTGATACAGCGGGCCTTGAGTGTTATCTCCGTGTTCTAGAGCGATTCGGAACGCACCTTCATAACATCTAAAAGGATGGGGTTGGCTCGCCCAATCCATATGCGCTGGTGCACGGGCATAGCGGTCCAGGTTATGTTTGGTGCGTTCATGGTAGTTTAATACCGCATCAATAGCAGAAGTGGCCATTCTTTAGAGCAGTTCCCAGAGCTGTCCGTAACATATGCGGGCTCATTGAAAGGGCGTTTTTTCCGTAGATCGGCAGCAAAAGCTGAAGCTGATTTACTGCTTATTATAGCTCAGAAAAGGCATGCCCTATTGAAAATAGGTCTTATGCGTGGGTTCCAAGCTAGAACCAGAGCCATCCTTTGTTCATCGGAGATATGTGCCGTTCGTAGCCTGTCAACGACTCCCCCAGCGTGGCAATATCATCCGGCCGTGCCCTTGCCACTGCGCTTGATTTGGTAACAATTGAGGTTCAGTAACGATCCCGTGGATGGATATCCAACTATGCTCACGGGAGGTGCATTTAGATTTTATATAGCGAATTACAAACGAATCTGGGTGACTTGGGTTGGGAGACCATGATGAGCAAGGATGTTATGAACGGCCTCACAGTAGCTGATATGTTTGAAAACAGAAATCTGAAAAAACGGCATGTCCCTATACAGCCGCGCCAAAGCGGCGACAATGGAGACGAAGGTCTTTTGGCCAAGGGCAGCCGCCTTTTGGTCGATACTCTTTTGCACCAGGGGCCCTATTGGCACCTGAGCCAGGCCGCCGGTGACTGGCGTTATTCAGTCTACGACCACGTTTACCATCCCCGCGCCCACATCAAGCCGGAAGACGGTGGTCTGATGAAGGAATACGAATATCTGACCGAACATGTCACCAAAGGCGGCAGACTTTGATCCCAGGCCAAGTCTGTTGCGGATCTGCAAGTTTCAGCAATGTCCCCAGTTGGCCGTTCTCTACCTAATTCGGCATATTGCTCAGATTGCCTTCACCGTCGGCAAACTCCTCCAAAGCGACGGAAAATCACTTAATGACTGAAGGTTGTTGAATTGCATCGAATATTGAGCCAATTTTAGGATATATTTGCATCAAAGTTTGACCCAGTATCAACTAAAGCAGCCCAAGGAAAGTCAATTTTAGCGGCGAGCAATATGGGTCAAACTATCCTGCAAATACAGGGTCAATTTTGTGTGCAATTCAACAGCCGCTTAACTTGGTGTTCAGGCTGTAGAATAACTACCTGAAACGTAACCCCTCTGATATAATGTTAGTATGCATATCAGAGTCCTCATCATGGCCAACTACCGCATTAACAACCACGCGCAAACAGTGATGCTTGCGATAAACTTCGAAGAACAGCTGCAAGAAGGCACCTTCGAATACACCCTGCATCACCTCATTGATAAATATATAGATCTGTCTTCTTTTGATGCCGACTACCAGAACGACAAGACTGGCAGGCGCGCTTATCACCCCGCCACATTGCTCAAGATTATTCTCTTTGCTTACTCGAAAGGTATTACCTCAAGCCGTGAGATTGCCTGGTGCTGCCAAACCAATATTATTTTCATAGCGCTCTCCTGCGATGAGCAGCCACACTGGACAACTATCGCCTCTTTTGTATCCAGTCATTTTGATGCGATCAAGTCTGTCTTCGAACGGGTGCTACTTGTTTGCGACCAGCAAGGTTTACTGGGCCATGAACTGATCGCTATTGATGGCTGCAAGATGCCATCTGATGCATCAAAACAATGGTCTGGCACGTTTGATGAGCTACGTGCCAAACGGGACAAGATCCGGACGAGGCTGGACTTCGCGCTAAAGGAGCAGATGCGACTGGATGCTGCTGGCGAGAATGATCGTGCAGCACGTCAGGAGAAAACTGCCCAATCGCTGGCCCGTGCCTCTGACAAGATTGATGCATTTCTTAAGGCAGAAGAACCGCGCATGGGACAGGGTAAGAAACCCAGCGAGGTGAAGAGCAACATCACTGACAATGACAGTGCCAAGATGAAGACCAGCAAGGGCGTCATCCAGGGATTCAATGGGATTGCATCGGTAGATAAGAAGAACCAGATCATCGTTGATGCCCAGGTCTTTGGTGCCGGTCCAGAACAGCATGCCCTGCAACCGGTGTTGTCTGCTATTGAGTCACGTTATGAAAAACTGAGTATTAATAGCAATGGCGATCACAAGGATATCACCATTACCGCTGACACGGGTTTCGGCGGTGAGGACAATATGAAGTTTCTGTATGAGCAGGAGATTGATGCCGTTATTCCCGACAATGCGTTTCGCTCAAGAGACCCTCGCCATCAGCATCGTCTGCACAAACCGGAACGTAAACGCAAGACGAAGCATGCTTTGATTATTCCTGCCAGTGAGTTTACCTTTGACCCGGTTGGCTTGACCTGCCGGTGTCCTGCTGACAAAGAGATGCGACTGATTGGTCTGCGCGACGACCAGCATGGCAACAGCAAGGCTTTCTTTGAGGGCTACCTTACTGATTGCCGGTCCTGCCCTAAACGGGAAAATTGTATGCGCCACCCTGATTCGGCAGATGATCCGAAGGGGCATGGGCGGCAGGTGTCATTCATCAAGGCGAAGGCGAAATCTTACACCGAATGGATGCGCCATCGTGTTGATAGCGCGGAAGGCAGGGAGATCTACGCCCACCGGATGCATGTGGTTGAACCGGTATTTGGAAACATAGAATCAAACAAGGGGCTTAATCGCTTCAGCTTGCGTGGTAAGAAGAAAGTTGAAGGACAATGGTTATTATTTAGCCTGGTTCATAACATAGGAAAACTACAAAGGGTTGCACAGATAGCGGCATAGAGATAAGAATGAAAGTCTGGACAGGAGGGAGAGTGGGCAGATGAAAAGCCGATTAACAACGATGGCCTGGATACAGGTTATTCTACAGCCTCGTTAGGCACCTTATCTATTAATTTACATATACATATATTATGCATATAATAGCTTTATGGA
>JACZSJ010000141.1 GCA_022574295.1 Pseudomonadota bacterium | reverse complement strand
GCCGCAGCGGGAAAGTAAGAGGTGATATAATTACTCTGGCACATGGGAGTGGTTGCAAGGCCATGCGGGATCTGATTGATGATGTATTCCTTGGCAGCTTCGCTAATGACTATTTAACACCACTGGAAGATCAGGCAAGGTTGGTAATGCACGATTTCAATCATAAAAGCGACCGCCTGGCCTTTACCACGGACAGCTATGTCGTTGACCCGCTATTTTTCCCTGGGGGCAACATCGGTACGCTTGCAGTCAATGGTACCGTCAATGACTTAGCCGTCGGCGGCGCCAAACCTCTTTATTTAAGCTGTAGTTGTATTATTGAAGAAGGTTTTTCTGTTGAATCTTTGCGAACAATTGCCAGTGCTATGCAAGCAGCGGCTGAAAAAGCAGGCGTTTCTATCGTCACAGGTGATACCAAGGTCGTACCGCGAGGCGCAGCGGATAAATTATTCATTAATACCGCAGGTATCGGCATCATCCCCGAAAAAATCAATATTGCTGCAGATAATGCCAAAGCCGGTGATGTGATCATAAGCAATGGTTATATTGGTGATCACGGTGCCGCTATTGTCGATGCTCGTGGCGATTTTGCGCTGGAGAATACAATTGAGAGCGATTGCCAGGCACTCAATGGTTTAATTGAGAGAATGATTGATGTATGTCCTGAAATTCATTGCCTGCGTGATGCAACACGCGGTGGTATCGCAACGGTATTAAATGAATTTGCCCAGGCAAGTGATTTGTGTATGGTCCTTGATGAAACCTCTATACCGATTCGGGAAGATGTCAGAGGTATGTGTGAAATCCTGGGGCTGGATCCATTATATTTGGCGAATGAAGGAAAGCTCATCGCTATCGTGCCAGGCAAGCATGCTGAATCCTTATTGACAGCAATGCGACAGCATCCAGCGGGACAGGACAGTGCAATAATCGGCGAGGTAAAAGCCTCGCCAAACGGTGTTGTGGTATTGTCAACTTTTTTTGGTGGTGAACGTATCGTGGATATGCTCTTAGGCGAACAGTTACCACGAATATGTTGAAGCGTTCTTGAGAGGCAACCTCGATGGGGGTAATTAATGGACAAACTATCAAGATTGCCGATCATGGAGAAATCCAGTTACTCAGCTATGCCGAATTACTGGACTATCACAACGGTGATTCGATATGGGGATTAAGTGTTGCCTTTCGTGCACTTCAACTGGCGGCAAGTCTGTTTTCAAGGGAAAGCCTGTGGGATCGTAAGGACCTGTTTATTGTAAGCAGCCACCCGGGGCCGGGAGTACGCGATGCCATTGAATATGTCACGCACTGTATCAGCGACAATCGTTTTAGATTGGCTGAAGAAATAATGCATGAAGAAAAGTGTACCAGTGCAATGAAATTTGAATGGAAAATTAGTTATGACATTCATTTACATGTGGTAACTCTTCGGGATGATTTTGTGCCCAACAAATTTTATGAATTGCTGGATCGCCTGAATACCAACCAGGAGAGATTGGAAGATAAAAAATATTTTGATGAGTTTAAAGCCACTTTGGTAGATAAAATATGGCGCGAACCTATCACATCCAGTTACCTGGTTAATAATAATGCAGTTAAAGATAGTGTGAAAGAATGTATTAATGCATAGATAATATTACTGTAAAAATAATTTTATATAAGGAGTACGCAAAATGAAAATTGCAACAGTAGGTAAAGGCGGCTCAGGTAAGACAACGATAACGGGGACTTTGGCCAGGATATTGGCTGATGAAAATACAAAAATCCTTGCCGTCGATGGTGATCCAAATCCCAACCTGGCATTGACCCTGGGTATCTCCAGAGATGATGCCGATCAAATTAACTACATCCCACCGAGCATTATGGAGGTCAAAGAAGATGCGGACGGTAAACGTAAACTTCACATGACGCTGACTGAAGATGAATTAATTAGTACCTATGCTGCAAAGGCACCCGGCGACATTGATTTAATCGTCATGGGCAAGCCAGCAGATGGCAGTGCCGGAAGTGGCTGTATGTGCAGCTCACATCTGGCAGTACGCGCTGTCATTGCCGAAATGAGTGGCTATAGCGAATTTACAGTGACCGATATGGAAGCCGGACTAGAGCACCTGAAGCGGGGGACGGCACGCAATGTCGATATCATGCTGGTCGTGACCGAGGCATATTATCGATCACTTGAGGCTGCAGCCAGAATCCATCTCATGGCCAAAGAACTGGAAATTCCTCATATCTACGTCATTGCCAATAAGGTTAAAAACGAATCTGATCAAGCAGCAATCGAGGAATTTTGTGGCAAGCATGATATGCCGATTATCGGCACCGTCCCGGCTGAGGAAAGATTTGAGGAGGCTGAACGCCAAGGCAAAGCACCGATTGACTTTGATCCGGAATGTGCTGGTGTAGCTGCAATTCGGGATATCGCCGTAAAGTTGAGAAAGCTGGAAGTCACAGAAGAAACTGTACCTCAACACTTGCCTGCACGAAAAAGAGCCAAGCCCCCTGCATGCGGCCCTAAGAGCAGCTTACAGGAAAGGTAAGGTAATAAATATCCCAAAACTCTAAATGTTAACACTGGTGCCGCGTAATTATCGTGAGTTCTAAAGGTCGCTAATACTGAATTTTATCGGTACTCGTACCCGGCTTTCAATGGGTTTACCGTTGCGGGTCCCCGGTTTGAACTGCCACTTCTCCATAACCGTAGCCAGTGCGCTTCCGTCCAGCAGGGAATAACCGGATGATTGCGAGAGTTCGGCTTCCTTGACCTTACCATCAGTGCCGACCAGTATAACAATGATGACTGTCCCTTCTTCACCGAGGTCGCGTGATCGGCTAGGATAGGGTGGCTTGGGAATGAGGTGATAGAGTGGAATAGCGATAGTTTCTGTTTTCACCGGTACAGTGATCTTTTTCTTCTTGGCCAAGTCGAAGGTGTGTAGATCAGAAAAAAAAGGGTTACTTCCTTTGCCAACCCCGGAATCTTTTTCCCCAGACTGATCTGTTGATTTACTCATATTCGCTGTGTCCGTTGTTACAGAATATGATGATTCATCAGCGTTAGGGGTATTCAATGCCGTTGTTAGATTGTCAATTT
>JACZSJ010000140.1 GCA_022574295.1 Pseudomonadota bacterium | reverse complement strand
AAAAAATGTTGGGTCCCGCGGCATCCAACCGCGACGGAGTTTCTTTGAACTAAAACCACCACTCTTCCAGTAACGAATGACTTTTGAAGTATCTTTATTATTTACATAGGTGAGATCACCAAAGACCGAATCGACCTGATAGTTTTTGAAAGCCTCTGCTACCATCGCAATAACGTTGTTATGCTGGTAAAGATCGTCAGAGTGCAAAAAACCAACAACTTCCCCCGTTGCCAATGCGATACCTTTATTCAAGCCATAATAAATTCCACTATCTGGCTCACTGACAAATATTGAAATCTTATCTTGATATTGTTTGATAATATCAATTGTGCCATCAGTCGAAGCAGCATCGATAATAATATATTCAAGATCATCGTACGTCTGTGAAAGTACAGATTCTATTGCTTCAGAGATTGTTTCTTTATTATTTGAAATTGAGGTAATGATGGAAATTTTCAACGGAATTTTCTTTTATGAAATTAGATTAATAAGGTATTTCTTTGGCAATGCTCCAGGCTAAATTTTTCGTGGAGAAACAGACACTTCATTATCTTTCGATAACAAAATTTTCCATTACAAGCATATCCATTTTAGTCCTGTAGAAACAAGCATAGGCTTCTTCAGGCGTATTCACGATCGGTTCATTTTCATTAAATGATGTATTCAGCACTAATGGAACACCTGTAATATCCCGGAAAGCTTCAATAAGACGATAATATCTTGGATTAGTCTTTTCACATACCGTCTGTAACCGACCTGAACCATCAACATGAGTAACAGCGGGGATCTCACTCCTTTTTTCTTCTCTTATCTGGAATACCTTCATCATAAATGGCACGTCATCATCCTGTTCGAACCATGCGGACACTGCCTCACGCAATATAGAAGGCGCAAAAGGACGGAACGATTCGCGCCGTTTAATTTTCTGGTTCAGAATATCCTTCATATCCGCCCGGCGTGGATCGCAGATGATAGATCGGTTACCCAGAGCACGAGGACCCCATTCCATACGCCCCTGAAACCAGCCGATCACCTTACCATCGGCTATCGCTTCAGCAGTTCGTCGACATAACTCATTCTCATCCTCGATCTGTTCTATTTTACATCCCTTCTTCTGAAGTTCCTCACCCTTTTCAGCTAACAACTGACCAATCTCTTTATTGCTAAATGAAGGTCCCCAATAAGCGTGGTCCATCGCAAAACGTCCTGTCCCCTCTCCTGCAGGTGAAAAAGTTTGGGATGAAGGTGTATCTATATTCAAATCATTCCACGCAGCAAAAGCCGCACCAATAGCACCACCGGCATCCCCGGCAGCAGATTGTATATACACATGTTTAAAAGGCGTGTTACGCGTGACCTTACCGTTGGCCACAGAATTCATGGCACAACCGCCAGCCAGGGTTACTGAATCCATCCTATACTTTTCATGTAATTTATTAAGTAGATGGAAAAAGGCCTCCTCATACATGGCTTGTATGGAATGGGCGATATTCTTGTGTTTTTGAGTTAACTCATCACCGTCCTGTCGAGCAGGACCAAGTAGATCAGCTAGCTCATCTGAAAACAGACTACTGAAAACCGGCGCTCCGTCATCCCATTCATACGCTATCATTTCCTTGTGATGTCGGAAGTAATCCAGGTTCAAGCGATAAGCTCCGTCCTTTTGTAATTGAACAATTTGATGCATCTCATCCATGTATTCTGGCTTACCATAGGGCGCCAACCCCATCACTTTGTACTCGTCACCGTAATGAGGAAAACCCAAATACTGGGTTAACGCCTGATAAAAAATACCAAGTGAATGAGGAAAAAATACTCTGCCATCAATATTGATGGTCATACCCCGACCCACACCCCAGGCACCGCTGGAAAAATCACCAAAGCCATCCACGGAAACAGTCACTGCTTCTTCGAATGGTGATACATAGAAGGCCGAATACAAATGAGCAAGGTGATGTTCAACCGCATGCACCTTGCCTTTAAAACGTTGGGAAGGAAAAGCAGCCGCGAGCTGCGAATCAATACTCTCCCGCACTCGCTTGTTCTTAATCCGATCCAGAACCATTCTCAGATCAGGCCGGTTGATCAGAGTGAAACCTATCTTCTTCCACAAATTTGCCCTGGCATCCTGATTAACAGCAATGGCATCCACCTTCTCCAGACTTATATTTGCTTCCTTCAAACAATAACGGATAGCTTCAGTCGGCAATCCGGCCCAGTGTTTTATGCGACGGAATCGTTCCTCTTCAACAGCGGCGATCAGTTTTCCATCAACCACTAAGGCAGCAGCAGAATCACCATGGTAGGCATTAAGGCCCAGGATAATTGACATCTTTCTTATTTATGACTTACTTTGTTTTTCTGAATCCAGTCCCATGCAGTCACCACTATCTCATCCATCTCAGAATACTCAGGTTGCCACCCCAGGACTTCACGTGCTCTTTTGGCCGAGCCTACGAGAACAGGGGGGTCACCAGCCCGACGATCCGAAATTTGGTATTGGATATCTATGCCGGTTACACGACAACAAGCAGCTATCACTTCCATCACGGAAAACCCATCACCATTCCCCAGGTTATAGGCCTCTGCTCCGACAGATTCAACACTAATCAACCTTTCCATTGCCGCCATATGTGCAGAGCATAAATCCACTACATGAATATAATCTCTGACACAGGTACCATCCGGGGTATCAAAATCATCACCAAAGATTTTTAAAGTTGTATCTGCAGGGTTTCCTCCCTGCTGCACACGCAGTGCTTCTAACAACACCAGGGGGATCAAATGCGTTTCCGGATCGTGCCGCTCACCAAGCAAGCCGTGAGGATCAGATCCAGCCGCATTAAAGTAACGTAATGAAATACTACTTAGGTCATATACAGCTGCGTAATCAACTAAAAGCCCCTCCATAAACAATTTGGTACGACCATAGGGGTTGATGGGGAGTTGTGGACACTCCTCGGTAATCGGGATGCTATCCGGCATACCGTAGGTAGAACATGTGGAGGAAAACACCATTTTATTCACCCCGGAATCCAACATAGCGTTGATCAGATTCTGTGCGCCGTTAACATTATTTTCATAATACAGACGTGGTTCAAGC
>JACZSJ010000069.1 GCA_022574295.1 Pseudomonadota bacterium | reverse complement strand
AGAAGCTCTGACACCGCCATTTTCTTTATTTTTGATATTGAGAATTGCATTATGTAGTCGAATAATATTTTGAGTTACGGTTAATCCCAAGCCTATACTTGCACTAGATTGCTTTGTAGTAAAAAATGGATCGAATATTTTATCTAGTTTATCCTCCAATATACCAGATCCATCATCTTCAATATCTAACACAACCCCAATATCACCAAGCAAGAGTTGCCCTGTTCTGCTGAGATTTAAATAATCAGCAACTTTTTCCACTCTCTCCGAATATGTTTTAATAGTGAGTGTTCCTTTTTCATTCATAGCATTTATAGCATTTACAAGGAGATTGATACAGACTTGCTCGATTTTGTTCTGATCAATCTCAACCTGTGGGAGATTTTCGTCATATTGTACGACTACATCAATATTTTTCTTCATTAATTCATGTTTTACCAATAATAGTGATTCCTCTACCACAGGGTTCAAATCAACGATATTCATATTCAGCTGTTTTGATGCGGAAAAATCAAGCAACCCTTTAATAACAGTATCTGCCCTGATAATCGCTTCTTCTATGTCCTTTGTTACCTCTGTGATGTCCTCATCTTTCTTGCTTTTTGCGATGTAATCGACACCAAGCTGTATGATTGCCAAAGGATTCTTTACCTCATGCGCAACACCAGCAGCGAGCGTACCAATCGTCTCCATTTTTTCAGCTTGAATCAACTGAAGTTGAGCTTCTTCTAATTCTTCTGTTCGCCTTTGCAATAATTCTTCCGTTCTTTCCTGTTCGTTCTTTAGATCATCTTGTGTATCGACCAATTTTTTGTTTGACTCACTTAATTCCTTAGTCCTTTGCACCACAGTTTGCTGAATGATTGTGGTACGTTTGACTATTTGCAGGATATAAAAACTTAAAATTAAGGTCAGAATGATTCCAGCGAAAAAAACCACTCCTGGCAACCAACTCCTCCTGTCTGAGGTATAGCTTAATGTTGGTTTTGCAATGATGCTCCACTTTCGCCCCCAAAAGTCAGGCAGTTCTTTTTTGTATGAGAAAGACTCATCAACTGCTACTCCAGTTCGTTATTTATGAACATGGAGAGTGTCATTCTTTGAACCGTTTGTCTCATCTACCAATTCCATATCAATACCTAACGGTTCCTCACTTAATGCAGAATGATTGAATATGTCACCAATTCGAAAGACACCAAGGACAAACCCTCTAAAATTTGATCGGCTTATTCCTTCTGTTGATAGTTCGTCTTTATATAGTGGCAGAAACGCCAGAAATCCTTTTTGAGATTCATTTTCCTGTACTAGCTTAATACTGGCGGTTGCAAGAGGGCGGTTATAGTCTCTTGAATTTTCGAGCGCCTCGTATCGGGTGGGATTCGAAGCAAGATCGAAACCAAAAGCGGCTTCATTGCCAATTAATGGTTCGACATAATAGACAGGGTAATATTCCGCCCTTTCTTTAGCTCTCACCATATGACCTTGTGATTCTCGTTCCGTAATTTGAAAGCCTGGAAAATCCTGACGGTTTCTGGTTTCATATAAAACTCTTTCAGAATGTAACACCCGTGGTATCCATTCAAGGGCTTGAATGTCATGGTGACGACTCAAGATTTTTTTTGCCTCAGAGCTGAATTGGCGGAAAGTAGGTATAGTATCTCCACTGAACATTACAGATAACGAATGCAATGTTTCAAGGTTGATAGTCACTTCGCGGTATAATGAAGCCGCCCGTTCATCAACATCTTTTTTAAAATCATTAACAATTGCTTTTTCGTCAGCTTTATATAGCGACCATCCACTAAAGCCAGACACACACACACCTACAACTACAACCAAAATTATTATTAATGCTGGATTATTTTTGGCGTTCATCTATGAGTACCATTCTAAGTTGCACATAGTATGTGTAAAACTTTCTTTTAGTAAAATATGCACTGAATCCTCTCACTCGACATTATTTGATATTGCAAAACCATTCAATCCGTTCACCTAAATCATACCCCGCACGCAAAGTAAACGACAGCCTCAGGAAGATATTGTCAAAGTCAGTCTTTGCCACTTCAAAGCCCTACAGGCTATCCAACAATAACGCTCATTGACCTGTGCCGCACTGTTTTCGTACTGGCCTGATGGGTCGATCAGCATCACTATATTGCCGGTTTGAGCCTCCTGCTGCAGGGAGTGTCCTTAGCAAAACCGTGAAGATAGGCAAGGTAACTACTTGTATTTATTATAGTATTTTATAATCTAACGTTGTGCATTAAGACAGCTTAGTTGATATCACACTTGGTTTTCTAGGTTCGGTTACAGGAACTATCGACACGCTGATCTCTTCCCCCGTGAAAATGCTCAGAAACTCTAAAGGTGGCATCCAGCCGCCTTTTTTGTAGCACAGATATTCGCAATATAAAAAATAATCTGTCAGTCATAAATCGTTACATACACAAATCTCCCAGTTACCTGGCATCGGTATCTTCTACCCAACAGCTTAAGAACGAAAACATATTTAACACTTTTGGGTAGGAGAATAATGATGAAATATTTAGTACTGGTTTTAATGTTAATTGCAAATGCAACTTATGCGGATGCTCCATCTATGATAACAATGGATAAGATTAACTGGGATGTGAATCAGCGGTTTGACAATATTCCGAATAATTGCTTAATCGTAGCTAAAGAAAAACAAAGACGGTTATTAAAGCAAGGCATCGAGTCAAAGATCGTTGTTATTCAACCAGCATTCGCAGCTATGAAACATGCGGTTTTATGTGTTGATGACCAATGTCTTGATAATGGCGATATCAGCAACAATATCTTCAACAAGAACGAATTAAGCTATTTTGGTAGGGTGTTGTAAGATCAGAGGGCCTGTCATACCAGTCAAGATTCTCAAATGAGCTGTTAGCTTTTTTCGCAAAACTTTGTAATCGCTGGATCTTTCTTCTTTTGATAGCAAACCATTTTTAATTGACCATATTTTTTCAGTATGTTCAGCATTAGAATGGGTTGCATTGTTATTCCCCTATCGATATTTCGTACTATTATTTTCCTCATAGCAAAATCCAGTTCTCGCCAGACACCGAGACCAACTTCTGCAATAATCTGCTGTACCCCAGGTTCCCATGGTCCTGTTTTTGTTGCATTCTCAATGGCTTGTTGTAGCTCCTGATCAATCTCCCCCATCCGATACTTTACAAGACTTATTTGACTCCAGGTATAAGGCCATGCCGGCCTGAGTTCTGCAGCCTTGCGGTAATTTTTCAGGGCCAAGCTCAAATAATGATTATTTTCCTCATCATCCTTATCCAGATAGATCTTCCATTCCTGGACGTTAGCCATGAGCGTGAGTAACTCAGGATTTAGCGGATCCTGGCTGACAGCTTTAGAAACACTGTCATAGGCAATTGTCCATTCTTTATTATTAAGTGCGTTGACATCACTTTCCCATAACACAAGACTTCGCCGTGCAGATTGAACATTGACATCAGCCAGACCCCGGAAACCCGCAGTGATGATTAAGCCTATCAAAATCAAACAGGGAATAACGAGCAGATATCTATAGTTCATAAGCGAAACAAACTTTTCAATATTTTAATTGGGGTCAAATAGTGTGGAATCACTGTATCTAAAGGAAGGAAAAGAAACAATCTCATCATGAATGGTTTTTTGAACCATCAAGACTTCAAGACTTTCTTGCTACTGCTGTATGTTGCAGTGAGTAATCCGCTGCGCAGAGGGCACAGGAGGATTTACATTCCGTTTCTTGTTAAACAGCCTAGCTAGGTTCAGTTTAACTAGGACTTACCGAACCACCGCCTCCGCTTCCAGTGCCAGGTGTAGGTGGTGGCGCAGACTGACCTTCTAATGCGCCAATACTACAACCAGGGAACAAAGACACTAATGGAACGGTATCCGCACCTTCCGGTAAAGTATTAAGGGCTGCTGTTATGATATTGTCTATTGGTGACACTGTCAGCTCACAGTCTCCCTCGCCACAGCGATCACTCACCACATCAATAGCCAGATCCTGCGGAACGCCTGCTTCAGTCATCTGGGTGACTGCAATTTCCTGTGCCAAACCACAGTCTTCTGTCAGTCCATAGACAATCCTGACTATTTGAACGGCCTCTGTTGATTCAACGCCCTCTGCAATTAACTGGACTACTGCATCTTCAGGGATGACACCTTCAGATTTAGCCCCCTCCGTTGCAGGAAAAGGCTCCACACCATTAGCAAAATCAGTTGGTATATGGGCCCATACGAGCTGTGGTGCCGCAAATATTGCTATAAGTAATAGTAATTTTTTGTTCATGGGAATATCTCCAGTATTAAACTCCCCTGTCTCAGCCCATTGTTTCAGGAAACAGGAAACTCTTTCGTTCTATACCAGTAAGTGTGACCCAAATCCAGTAATATTGCTAGAGAGATGGTAAATATTGAGAACTGTGTACTGTTTATTTGAGCCTCGATTAAGTATTTTTTGTCACTGCTGTCCCGTTAACATTGTGAGAAATCAATATCAGTGTTGCTCTGTACAGGTCTTCAATAACAGCAATGTTTTAGACATGAAAATGAAAAAAGTCTGTGTCATTCCAGAAATCCTGCAAGGATTATCTGGAATCCAGTTAAATCAATTACTTACTGGATACCGGACAACCGCTACGCAGTTTCCGGCATGACGAAAATGGGTTAACGGGACAGCAGTGAGACAAGTTATATTATTTAATAGGCATATGAAGTGCAGAAGAACAGGCTCTGACCCATAATATATAGCAAGGTAAGACTCCAGGGGATATAAACTGAATATTAATGACCTTACCGATTTGCCGACGCTCTCAAATTTCACCGAGATCGAGTTGCAACAGCTTGTCTCATTGGGACATGAGATAAAAGTTGATTTCGGAGAAACCTTTATCGAAGAAGGTGCAGTAGCAAACAGTTTTTTTATTCTGGTTAAAGGACGTGCGGAAGTCAGGAAAAATGGTAGCCATGTCGCTGAACTTGATTCTGGTGTATTCCTGGGTGAAATGGCACTTTTTAATAAAAATGTGCGTGTCAGCGAATTGGTTGCCATGGAACCAGTTGTGCTGCTCGAAATTCCTACCGAAGAGTTCTGGAAACTGGTATTGCATCAAGATCCACTGGCTGTGAAGGTCATGCAATCTCTCGGGCAAATCATGACGCAAAGGATACAACAACAGGATGCTGATTTATTCAACCAGATTGATAAAAATGATCCCGCTTTAGCCGGCCTTATTAAAACGTTTGAACCCATCAAACAACAATTGATGGCCGACTGGTCCCTGAAGTATCACGCAATCGGGCGACCAGGTAAGCTTGCTATCACTATGACAAAACCGAGCGGTAGTGCTGCTGATCTATCAGTTGCCTATTCGCCGGGTGTTGCTGAACCCTGCTTGGCAATAAGGGATGATGTAAAGAAGGCTTATGAGTATACAACCAAGGGTCAACTGGTCGGTGTGATAACAAATGGTACTGCAGTGCTTGGACTGGGTAATATTGGTGCATTGGCGGCCAAACCCGTTATGGAAGGCAAGGTAATTCTGTTCAAACAATTTGCGGATATAGATGCTTTTGACCTTGAAATTAATGAATTGGATCCTGATCGCTTTATCGATATTGTCGTTGCGCTAGCACCAACATTCGGTGGCATTAATCTGGAAGATGTTCGTTCACCTGAATGTTTTTACATTGAACAACAATGCAATGAGCGTGTAGACATCCCCGTTTTTCATGATGACCAGCATGGGACAGCGATCATCTCGGGTGCTGCCTTGTTAAATTCAATGGAATTAACAGGAAAACAGATGGATGAAATAAAGGTGGTTTTTTCCGGAGCGGGTGCGGCAGGCTTTAGTTGTGCGAAATATTTTCTTAGCCTCGGAGTTAAACCGGGGAACCTGATCATGACAGATGTAAATGGCGTGGTATACAAGGGCAGGGGAGATGATAATTATCTTGATGAACTTGCAGCAGATACGAATGTACGCACGTTGGCTGAAGCCTTGCAGGATGCAGATGTATTCATGGGCGCATCGGTTCCGGGTGTATTAAAACCGGAAATGTTAAAAAGCATGAATAAGGATCCTGTTATATTTGCCATGGCAAACCCGGTTCCTGAAATTGATTATCCACTTGCGAAGCAAACACGCCCAGATGTCATCATGGGAACAGGTCGTAGTGACTATCCTAATCAGATAAATAACGTCAGCGCATTTCCATATATTTTTCGTGGCGCACTTGATTCACACGCTTCATGTATTAATGAGACAATGAAACATGCAGCAACCAGTGCAATCGCCTCATTAGTGCACAAGCCTATTGATGAAGAAGCTGGATTTGATGGAAAGGGTCTGGTATTCGGAAAATTATACAGCATACCTAAACCATTTGACCGTCGTTTACTCATAGATGTCAGCGTAGCGGTCGCGAAAGCAGCAATGAGTACTGGGGTTGCACAAAGGGAACTTGATATCGAAGAATACACTCAACAGCTCAGAACAATAATTCATCTTAAAGGATAAATTTATTATTTTTTAAATAATAGGGAATAGATCCTTTATCATTCTATAGAGCAACCTATTCATTCTTATTCGTGAGATTCCCGTCCAATGTCCCACTTTTCTATAGAGACTTCAACGATCTCGCCAGTTGCGGCATCTACTTCAACTTTGTATGTCACTCCGGGGCGTTCAAAGATATCGAATTCGTAGGATGATGCACCGTTTGCTTCAATTTCATATTCCGTATGAACGACTTTCCCCGGATAAAGTGCAAGAGCCGTTTTTCTGGCAGTGTCTTCATCGACTTTCATATTTTTCTTGAACAGGGGATCAGATGTTGACTCGACTTCACGTTCTATCTCGTAAATGGTGCCAGTTGAACTATCGCACATCAATTCCCATTCCACTCCATTCTTATCATGTATTTCGATTTCATAGGTTGTGGTACCTCGATCTGTAAAGGTCAGGTATTCAAGTTTTGCATAATAGCCTTCCTTAATTGCAGATGCGGATTTCAGGCATTGATGTAAACCACCGTGGTGACCGTGTCCACCATGACCCGCAAGTACCGAGGAAGAAAATAGTGCTATCACAAATATTGTCATGAAAGTGATGGTTTGTTTCATTGGATATGCCTCCTTAATGTAAAGAAATACCTTCCTTTTCCATGATTAATTTTCTCAAATTATTTGCACTCTGGCTTTGATCATTTCCTGCTATAAAATTATTTGCAGCCGAGTAATCTTGCTGTAGATAGGAAAAAACAGAAACCATAAAGGCATTGTCAGTATTATTCTTATTGTTACTTGAAATCGATTGATAGTTTTCAGTTAACGTTTCTATTGTTGGTTTAATATTGATTATATTTATCTTGTCTAATGCATCGGCATCAACTCGTATTGCTTTACGCATGGCACGTGTTGCTCTATTCATTTCACCATTTGCTGCTGCTGCAATGGCAAATCCAACTCTAGGAACGCCTGAATTCAGGTTTTGTTGTGATTGAATGGCAAAGATATCGAGTGCATAGTCTGCATTGCCCTTGGCTAACCAGTCCCAACCTTCATTATCACGATAAGCGTAAACTGGTTTTGCTCTGGATTTATTAATAGTTGAGACGCGTCCTGAATGAGCAGAGGGTTTGTAGGGCCTGGATTGTTTGTAAGTTGGCTGATGGTAAGAATAGGGTTTGCGATAGTGTCTGTGCCTGTAATTATCGTTGTTTAAAATTTGTGAAAGTACCGCGACACCCAATATACCAAGAAATACATATCCTGCTGTGCCGATATGGCCATGGTGACTGTAATGGATGCCGTAACCATGGTGTCCGTAGTATCCGTAATGTCCATAGCTAGAACCATAATGAGAACCATGGCCATGACCCCCGTAAGCAATGGCATAGTTGGGACTGGCGATAAAAAGTAAAATAGAAACGGAGAATAACTTAAACGCGCGACCGCCAGGGAGGGCGAAAATGCGAATAATAAATGGTGCAATTATCTGCCGAAATTTCTGACTATTCTGCATACACTAATAATAGACTATTAATCGAGAAAAGAGTGCAATATCAACTACCGGAGGAAAGGAGTCAGTCATTTGGTGGAGCCGAGGAGGATCGAACTCCCGACCTTCGCATTGCGAACGCGACGCTCTCCCAGCTGAGCTACGGCCCCACATTTGAGTTGTCTGTTTATATAACCCACCCTTCAAATGATACCACCGATAATTAGAGTTCTCCTGCATAAATCAAATACATCCAGGCTGATGTGCGTGGTAAGGATTGTACCCCAGGTCCTTTTCAGTACCCCATTGAGAGGTGTTTTTTTTCAACACCCCTCATTGGGTGCAGGCTTCGCGCTTTCATACCATCCTATGGTCAAAGGCGTATAATTCCGTATCATAGACGAGTGAATTGTTGGAGGTCGCCATGAATGAAGATACATTGAATATGGAAATCAGGAAATTTCTAAAAATGGTCGGAATAAGATCGCAACGGGAAATCGAACGCGCGGTACTAAACGCTATAGATGACGGTACGCTCACCGGGTCGGAAAGTTTGGTGGTAAAAATGACCTTGGAACTCCCCGAACTGGATATTAAACACGAACTTGACGGTTCGATAAAATTGGAATAAATGAAAGGAAACAATCGTGCCATTGTAGACACTCAAAAAAATTGATTGAGTTATTTTTATGATGAAACAAAAACGCCCCGATGAAGGGGCGTTTTCGCTGTAAATTCACCGACGTTATATCAGCTCTCACTGCCTGCGGCTTTCTTCTCAAGGATATGACTCAATACCAGAAGCGTGACCGGCCAAACCGCAACCCATATGCCTAAACGCTCAGCATGGGCCTCCTGCATGGCTGCTCTCAGTGACGGATCGGCAATATCCGCCATCACTTGCCGACCGATTTCAAGTCCAGGTCCGATATACCAGGTCACCCAGGCCAACGGGATACAAAGAATACCTAGCCAAAATAAAGCTTGTGCTGTTGTCTTCATTTATTTTCCCCTCCAAAAACGGTTATGAAACTATCGGAAACAGTATGGCCTATTTGCCGCTTATTTGCATGGTCTTGAATATATGAAGGCACATAATGGCAGTGCGGAAGCCAGTGCCGAGGAAGTCGGGAATGACAGCGCAAGAATCATCCTTTATTTTCCTGTGCATTACTTCTATGGTGTAAGACATGAACCTTGCAGATGACATTCTCGATAAAGCATTAGAACTTGCTGAATCTGGTTCCTGGGAATCTGTTCGATTGAGCGACATAGCAGACGAACTTAAAATCGGTCTCGATGAAGTAAGCCGCCACTATAGACAAAAAGATGATTTAGCAGAGGCACTGTTTAACAGGGCAGATCAGGTCATGATGACCGAGGCTTCAAAAGACGGGTTTAAAGAATTAAATGGCCGGGAACGTATTCATCATGTCATCATGGCCTGGTTACTTGCCCTGGCTCCACACCGACGTGCAACCATAGATATGTTGAAATATAAGCTGGAGTTTGGACACATACACTTGCAAGCATCGGGTATCCTGCGCATCAGCCGGACAGTTCAATGGATGCTTGAAGCTGCCGGAAGTAAGACGGTGCACCTGGCCAGGATCGCAGAAGAAGTTGGAACAACCGGCGTCTTTCTTTCTACATTTTCATATTGGTTGATTGATCACTCAGAGGGTTATACTAAAACGGTAAAAGTACTTGATTCCCTATTACGCAAGGCGGAGGGACTTGCGCATGTTGTCAATCCATCATCATTAATCACACAACCCGGCTCCCAGCGGGAATCGTAATTCTTCAAGTCTTAATCACAACAGTCAAAATGGTGTACATTTGATATTCTCATACTCATTAAACACGGTCTGAGAGTGCTATGGATCCAATTACTCATGCGCTTTTTGCCGGTCTCTCCGCTAAGGTAATTACTCCGCATCAAACTAAAACAGGAAACTCATGCCGAAATAAAGATACATTAATCATTGCAGCGATTGCGGGCGTCTTCCCGGATATTGATTATCTGTCGTTCTGGATAAATCCATTGGCCTTTATTGCGGAATGGCATCGCAGTATTACGCATTCCCTGTTTATGGCACCAATATGGGGGATTTTTCTGACGGGGATTATCCTTGTCGTGGTACCGAGATTACGGGGTAGTGCAAAGTTAGTTCTTTTTTACAGTATTGTGGGGATTGTGTCGCACATCCTCCTTGATGTCCTTACTGTCTACGGAACGGAGATCTATTATCCATTCTCCGACAGGTTGATCAGTCTTGCGACGACCTTTGTCATTGATCCCTATCTTACAATTATCATCGCCATACCATTATTAATCTCTCTAAACATGCGTTCCCGGTCAATCGCTATCACAGGCATCGCATTAGTTTTGGTTTATATGACCTTTCAGTGGCAGTTAAAACAGGATGCGATTCAAATTGCAGTCAATCATGGAGCGAATCATATTGAAACAAACTCGGAGTCATTCGCACTGCCACAACCTTTTTCACCGTTCCATTGGCGAGTCATTGTTAGAAACAAAAATGAGTATTCAACTGCGCTACTGGATATATCAGGATTTAGTGAAAAATTAGAAACAGAGCATAAAAGAAATCATTGGTTAGGGATGATTTCAGCATACAAATCACCAACAAACCTGCACTGGGAACATTATTCTTTATTCGGATCAGATGTCGATCGATATCCACTAGTTAATGAAGTATGGCGGCATGATGATTTCGGTCTATTTCGTCAATTTGCTGTATTTCCAATCTTGTATAGAGTGGATGAAATGGAGCAAGAGACCTGCGTTTGGTTTACAGACTTAAGATTCCTAATTTCGACGATGCCTCCATCATTTCGTTATGGCATGTGTCGAGATAATCGTATCAATTCATGG
>JACZSJ010000139.1 GCA_022574295.1 Pseudomonadota bacterium | reverse complement strand
GGATCGGCCTTTGGTAGTCAATCCTATTTTCCGAATTCAGGATGGGGCCTTTCATTATTCCATGGAGAATTTATGCAAGGTGGCTCAAAGATTAAGCGAAGCCGCGCAGGTATCGATTACCAAATGACCTATGGTGCCTTTGGCCTGCTTTCGGAGTTCTCATGGGGATTAGATGATGGTATGAATAGGGGAACATTCTTCATGGAGTTGGATTGGACGAGTGTTAATGAACAATTTTTTACCTATACACAGTTGCAGTCAGCAATAAAGGATCTAACAACGGGTTGGGACGACAAACTTACCTGGAGCATCGGTTTAAATCTATTTCAAGCCAATGGATTGAGTTTAGGTTTTCAATATAGCAAAGATATCAGATCATTTGACAATTCAGGTGATTTCGATCAATTCCAGTTACAAATAAGATATCGATTCTAATGTTTAATCTTGCAAGTATGAAAAACATGCCATCTACTGGATCTATTAAACGCATGATCGTTTTGTTTACCTTTCTTCTAATTAGCTCAGAAATATCCGCAGCTGCATTTTGTGCCCTGAGAGATCCGATAGATCCCATATTGAATCTATTCCCTGATTATACTAGTTCCCGTTCTCTGGTAAGAAATGTCTCTGACGATGTAAGGAGACTCCTGCGAAAGCATTTACCGTTTGAATTTCATTATAAAGAATTTGGCAAGCATACATTGTACGTTGTTTTTAATGATAATATGCCCATAGGACTCATTCATGTGCGCCCAGAAAAAGGTCAATGGGGAATAAACGAGATAGTGTGGGCGTTGGATATGGACTTCAACATTATTGGATTCAAGTTTCAACGATGCCGATGTATCAATAAAAATGAAGTGGAATCAACTGAATTCATGCAATTTTTGCATGGTCAAAGCTGGGAATCCCTGAGTAGAATCCTGTCAGCTGACGCTGACGATCTAAACGGCTTACCCGCCAATATAAGTGACGAAGGCCGCTCTCTGGCTATGACAGTCATTCGATCGGCGATTAAGGTATCCCTGGCCACATTGCTCGTTTGGGGTAAGGATCTGGACTTGTTACTACTACCTTCGAAAGCCCGCGACCAGATGGATTAACATGACAACCCGCGTATATATATTATTTCTGTTTTTGACCGCAATCATGGGAATTATTTCTTTCGACATTATCTCAGGTCATTCATATGACGTACTGACCGATAAGGTATATGAGGCGAACCAGAATCTTATCGTCATTGAAGAGATTGAGCATATACAAAAGCATTTACCCCTGCTTATGATTGTCGCGGATTTAATCATCGGATCAAGTGAAACTTATCTCCAGGATGATGCGCTGCAGGAGATAATAATGCTCAAGCAGCAGTTGGATAATGTGGCCGACTATCCTCTCGTTAAATCTAAGCTCTATCTATTAGATGAGATTAATATGCAACTAGACATAATTTCCAGCCAGATAGAGCAAGCAAGCGAAGTCATTAAGTTTAGAAACGCGGAAAAGCTTTCCATTTTATTGAATGAATTTGATAACACTTCCATTGAGTTAATAAAGACCCTGAACTTGTTCCATGAGAATTCACTAATACTGGTCCATGATTTTGATACCCAACTTTTAATTGAGAAAGAAAAACAGAAATTAACGATTTATTCCGCAATGGCTTTATTGTTATTAATATTTTATTTTTTCACACGATTGGCACTTCGCAATATAGATTCACCAATTCGCTTGATGACTGAAGCCGCTAATAATTCTTTGAGACATGGGAAACCGTATACTGCAAATATAAAAGGATCAATTGAAATAAATAGGCTGTCACATGTAATGAGTAGTTTTATTGGACAGCTGGAATCAGCTATCTCAAAGAAAACGTCAGCACTAAATAAATTAGAACTCACCCATCAAGAGTTAATAGACACACAGCTACAATTGATACAGGCTGAAAAATTAGAGACGATTGGCAAGCTTTCTGCGGGGATTGCTCATGAGGTTAAAAATCCTCTGGCCATCATACAGTTAGGTATTGATTATATTTCTAAAGATAGAAGTATAAAAACAAATGATGAATTGGTAAGTATTACGAAAGATGTTGAAGATGCTGTCATCAGGGCAGATTCAGTCATTAAATCGCTACTCAATTTCAGCTCAACGACACAGCTAAAATTCGATATTACGGATATAAATCCGGTGGTAACAGAATCAGTATCATTGCTGAAACATGAGATTTTAAAGAAAAAAATCAACCTGATAATGCATCTCACCGACAATCTTCCTCAGGTTGAAATTGACCATAATAAAATTCAACAAGTTCTTGTTAATCTAATTATGAACGCGATTCACGCAATGGATGAGAATGGCGTGTTAATGATTAAAACATACACAATAATGGCAAAGGAAATCTCCGAGAGCAATAAACTGAACAACACGGATCAACATTTGATAGGAAACAATGCAGTCGTTATTGAAACAGAAGACAATGGGACAGGTATACCGAATGATATTATCGATAATATATTTGAGCCATTTTTTACAACAAAATGGAAAAATGAGGGAACAGGTTTAGGCTTAGCGGTAGTCCAGAATATTGTTTGTCTGCATAAGGCGATTATTAAAATTAAAAACAGGGAACACAGAGGGGTTAATGCCACATTAATATTCAGAGCAGTAATAGCCTGATAGGTGGTTAACGGTAAATAGTCATGGACAAAAGAAAAATACTGATTATTGATGATGAAGTAGTCTTTATCACAATATTGAAAATGTGCCTTAAGCGGACAGGTAACTACGAAGTCAGAATAGAAAATCAAAGTATTAATGCGGTAGCAACTATGCGTGATTTTAAACCTGATCTCATATTACTGGACATTATGATGCCGGAAAAAAATGGTAATGAAATTGCTGCATATGTTCAGAATGACAAGGGATTAAAACATATTAAAATTGTGTTCTTGACGGCAGTTCTAAATGCAGAGGAAATCGGGATAAAAGCAGATATAGCAGCACGAGGCGTAGTTATCAGTAAGCCTGTTAAATTTGACAGATTGATTGAATGTATTGAAGAGCAGTTGAATTGAATGAAAATGTTCAGGGTCAGACTAATCGTGCCCGATTATCAGACAAGTTGGTGTTGACATAGGCTATGTATCGGTATATTTCATAATTTAGTGGTTCTG
>JACZSJ010000068.1 GCA_022574295.1 Pseudomonadota bacterium | reverse complement strand
GTATTGGAACCCTATCGAGTCGACAGACTCAGTTTGCTTTTCGGTTATCTCTTTCATATTGCTGCATTCATCTGCGTTATTTATTCCTTACATGTACGCGATACCATGCAACAAGTTGCAGCGATGGTTTATGTCGGGAGTGCATTAGGTGCGGTTTTCGCAGGCGACCTGATCACATTATTTATTTTCTGGGAGTTGATGGCTATTTCATCAACATTCCTGATATGGGCGAGACGAACAAACAGGGCAATGGCCTCAGGATTTCGCTATCTCATTATTCAAATGGGCTCCGGGATGTTGTTATTAGCGGGTGCCGCTTTGTTCATCTACCAGACAGGTGATGCACGATTTGAATATATTGGCCTGGGTAGCCTGGGAATGGATAACATGGCTTCATGGTTGATCTTTCTCGCCTTTGGAATTAAGTGTGCGTTTCCGCTATTTCATAACTGGCTGACCGATGCCTACCCTGAGGCAACGCCAACAGGCACAATCTTTCTATGTGCATTCACTACCAAGGTGGCCATATACTGTATGGCACGTGGTTATCCAGGCACGGAATTGCTTGTCTATATCGGTATGGTGATGACTTGTTTCCCGATATTTTATGCCGTCATAGAAAATGATTTACGACGTGTTCTGGGTTATAGCATGATCAACCAGTTAGGGTTTATGATCTGTGGGATCGGTATCGGCACAGCCTTAAGCATTAATGGTGCAGTCGCCCATGCCTTTACTGATGTAATCTTTAAAGGTTTGCTCTTTATGTCCATGGGTGCAGTACTGCACATGACCGGGCGTATCAACGGCTCAGAGCTGGGTGGGCTTTATAAAACCATGCCAAAAACAACCATCCTGTGTTTGATAGGTGCAGCTTCTATTTCAGCCTTTCCTCTGTTTAGTGGGTTTGTCAGTAAATCGATGGTCATGAGTGCTGCCCTGACAGAAGGTTATCACGGCGTTTGGTTAGCATTATTATTTGCTTCTGCGGGGGTATTCCATCACGCTGGTATTAAGATACCCTATTTTGCATTTTTCGCCCATGACTCAGGAATTCGGGTGAGTGATCCGCCGACAAATATGTTAATCGCAATGACAATCGCAGCTTTGCTGTGTGTCATCATTGGAACTCAACCACAATTACTCTATGGGCTATTACCGAATGTGGTTGAGTATACCCCGTACGATATGACGCATGTCCTGGCCCAGCTACAGGTATTATTTTTTTCGGCGTTGGCATTCGTCTGGCTACAAAAGCAAGGGCTCTATCCACCAGAATTACGATCAATCAATATCGATGCGGAATGGTTTTACAGAAACTTATTACCGCGTAGTTGGAATACCATCAGGCGAGCTTATGTTTATCTGGAGATTTGTTTAAGCAAACTTATCACAAAATTATTTTGTAGCGTTGGCCTGGGCGTATCACGTATTTATGGAGATGAAGGATTTATTACAAAAACAGGACAAACTGGTTATGCGGTTTTTGTGGCGATGATATTCCTGCTAGGATATTTATTGTTTTACTTGTTTAACCTTACGTAGGTTTGCAATAACCATTCTTGATAAACCATTCAATGGCATCATAGATAGCTTCTTTTGCAGGTCTGAATTGATAGCCTAGTTCCTCTATTGCCTTGTCGGAAGAGAAATACATGCATTTTTTGGACATACGGATTTCATCAACGGTTGCTCTAGGTTTTTTTTTGCTGATGGCTGCCCATCGTTCCATGAACCAGGCAATGGGTAATATTAAATTGTGCGGTAATTTAATCGACGGTGGTTTCTTGTTTGATAGCTCACAAATTATACCAAGGATAGTCTGTAGACTAAGGTTTTCACCGCCAAGAATATATCGCTCACCTATTTTGCCTTTTTCAAAGGCCAAACAATGACCTTTTGCTACATCATCTACATGCACGATATTTAATCCAGTGTCTACATAAGCAGGCATTCGATCATTTAGTGTTTCTACAACAATATTGCCTGTTGGTGTGGGTCTAATGTCCCCTGGCCCAAGGGGTGTAGAGGGATTGACAATGACGGCGGGTAAATCATGTTCGTTAACGAGTTTAATGACTTCCTTTTCTGCCAGATATTTCGACCGTTTATAATGACCAATCATATCTTCAACAGCCATGGGAGTATCTTCGTTGGCAGGTGACCCGTCCCCATTCAAACCCAATACTGCGACACTACTGGTGTAGACAATCTTTTCAACTCCTGCTTCTATACTCGCCAACATCAAATCTCGCGTGCCCTGGACGTTGGTTTGATACATATTGTCTGGATCAGGTATCCATAGTCTGTAATCAGCCGCCAAATGGAACACCGCATTGCAACCCTTTACCGCTTGCACAAGAGATATTTTATCGTTCAGATCCCCTTCAATAACTTCTACAGGGAGACCTTCAAGGTTTCTTCTATCACTTCCTGGCCGCACAACGGCGCGAATATCATGACCCACATCCAATAAATGTCTCATGACCGCAGAACCGATAAAGCCATTCGCACCTGTGATAAGTGTTTTCATTTAGGGAGCCTCTGATTAAGTCTGGGTCGAACAGATTGCTGGTTAAAATATACTGGTTCAAGACGTGAAGCGCACGTAATAGCAAGGCTATTGCGAAATTTTACAACGCAGAAACAGGATGTTTTAATCGGAAGATGTCGATTCATGACTTAATAAGAGGCTCCTTGGATTCTTTATTCGTTGTTACCAATAAACTGGGCAGGATTATCAGTGTACACAGTAAGGTCATGCCGATACCAATGGTTAATAATTTTCCCATACTTGCTGTTCCCAAATGCGATGAAAAGGCAAGATTGCCAATACTGACGATCGTGGTCAATGCACTGACCAGCACAGCGCGTGCTGAACTGGTGGCAAGAATAATTCCATTATCAGGCGGTGCAGTTCTGAATCGATGTAAAATATGTATACCACTATCGACACCAATACCCAGTAATAATGGCAGGGCAATGATGTTTGCAAAATTTAAAGGGATAGATAATACAATACTAGCGGTTGCAGTTAATAGCGCTGCCATTAATAGCGGAATCATTATCAGCAGCGCATCTCGGTGGCTACCCAGTAAAATGAACAACAAAAGTGAAATAATAATGAATGCAGTCATGAATGCCTGCTTGAAGGCAGATACAACAGCATGTCCTGCTTCAACACTGACAACAGGCGAACCGATCATATTCGGAAAATTGGACCGTAGTTGTTCTACGAATCTTTCCAATGCCTCATTGTCTTTGAGATTTTCTACAGGTGATATCTCAAGCAAATATCGACCGTTTTGACCAACCCAGCGGCTACTTAGGTCTAATGGCAGGCTGCTTTTGTCTACCGGCTCTGCTTCAAGAGAAGCTTCAAGGGAATCAAGTCGCCCTGGTAAAGAATCAAGCAGACTGTGTTCAAGTGTCATGATGTATGCATTTCGTTCTTGCCGGTCAAGTTGTTCAGTTTGTTTCACGAAGAGCTCAAGTTTGTTTAACAAATCTGTAGCATGGGGTATTCGGTTGATAATTTTCTGATTGGAAGTCATCAACAAGATTAAATTATTGATTGCAGCAAGACGTTCATCGACAGTAGGTGCAGCTAAAGTAGAATTCAGGTTCATTCCACTCAAGAGGATATCCATCTCCTCAATAATGATTAATTTATCTTCCTGCTCATCAGGAATAAATTTATTCAGCCAGGTAACATCATCCACCAAAGGTAATGTTTGCAGTTGCGCCTCCAGAGAGTTGGCTTCGTCTTCATTGTCCACAAGGGTCTCAATTGTCCATGGAGATGACTCACTGTCTGCCAGGAGATCCAGGTAGGTTTTTACAGATTCATTATCAGGATTCTGTAGATTTAATGTATTGTGATCAAACGTGACTTTTGGCACGGTCCAAATGAGTGCCATGGCAACAACAAGGGAAGTAATCTTAATTGCTCTGGCATGAGTGACTGGAAATGCGAGCAAGCTGTTTTCTAAATTGTGAGCATTTGCTTGATGATTATCAGCCTGAGTTTCGGTCTTGAATTTAGCTTTGGGTTTGTATGGTAGTAGTCCAAGTAGTGCTGGCAACAATGTCATGGTAATAAAGAAGCTTATAAACATCCCACTGCCTGAAATCCATCCCAATTCTGCTATCCCATCATAATCCGTTGGTATGAATGCATAGAAGCCTATTGCGGTTGTTACTGCACATAGAAAGAGGGAATGACCACAGCTTTTTGATGTTTCACACAAGGCAAGGGCCCGATCGTTGCTGTTTAAAAAATGTTCACGAAAGCGCAGGCAAAAATGAATCGCAAAGTCCACACCCAGTCCGATGTAAAGCACAGCGAATGCAACCGAAATCAGGTTTAGTTCGCCCACAGTCAAGGTAGCCCAGCCAGCTGTGATGATTAATCCGCTGATCAATGTGATGATGGTCGCCATTACCAGCCAGAATGAACCAAGCCCAACAACAAGAATCACTGTGACCATGCACAGTGCAAGGATGATGGATAGCTTAGTTCCCGCCATGACACTTTGTAGCTCCTCATGCGAAAGCGCAGCGCTACCACTGAGTCGTAGACGCAGGCTATTTCCCTCATTGATACCCAATTCTCTTCCAATAGTTCTGATCCTCTCCAGGGCAGCTTCCGCTGGAAACAGATCGCTATAATCCAGTTCAGGCTGTAGAACAATAAATTCACGATAGATTTCCTTATCAAGATCTTCCCCAGCCATTAGGCTATGCCATGAAAGTTGATAGGGCTGGTTTGCTGCCAGGGCAGCGAATGATCCGTTAATTCGTTCGATCAATGGGGTGAGTTCTATTTCTTCTCCATCAAGCTTTGCAGTGATCGCCTCTTCAAGCATGGTGAATAAACCACGTATATTTTGATCTTCAGTCAGCCTTGATAGAAAAGGCTGGATTTCAGCAAGGCGATCCGAGAGATCCTGAAGCTCGTTGATTTCAAGATAGAGCAGTGATGATTTTTTAAAAAACGGTAGTGAACGAAAAGAAAAAACAGAATTAAATAATGTGGTTTCCTGCTTCAGTTTTTTGACGAGGCTGTCGGTGGCATCCATCGCCTGATCAGGTGTGGGGGCTTCGATAACGACCAGGATATTACTGCTGAATTGAGGAAATTCAGCAGATATTTCCTTATCCAGTTTGCGCCAGTCAAGCTCAGGAGATAGCAAATCTTCTGTGTCGGTATTCATCCCAAGGTTATTTCTTGTGTAGTCGATCGATACGCAGACCGCGATGAAACACAACAGAAGTGTCATGACTTTATATTGCTGAACCGTATTGATCCAGACAAGCAAGGCGCGACTAAAAAGTTGACGTAATCTTGTATACATATTTATTTAAACGGGGCCAGAAAATACGGCCTGGTTTCTGGCGACAGTCTTTAGCGTTTTTGTTGCGGCTTTCATTCCTTTAGCTAAATGTATTAAAGCAGGTATTATGTCAGGCTTGCGCATAAGACTGATTAAAAGGGGGAGCAAAGCAGGGCGTCCAAAAGTGTCCGTATTATTTATAATCGCTTCCGGGATCACCTGCGATACCTCATCAACAATAGCGCGAATTGTCAAACATGACAGGTTTGCCTCATGAGCACACCTTGCTATAGAAATAGATTCCATGTCAGTAGCTATTGCACGGGTCGCTGACTGTAATCTGGATTTGTTTTCAGTTGTTGCAAGCACTTGATCGGCATGGGCAATCGTGCCGTTACGTATTTTCAGGGAAGTATTACAGAGCTTATTCGCAACACGTTTATTCCATTCCGTATCGAATGGGTAACTGTCTCCCTCTTTAGTAATGACGCTGTCTGCCAGGATTAAATCACCCGCATGAACATTTTCAGTTAAAGCGCCAGCAGTTCCCCAGCTGACTAATGCCGACACGTTTTTCTCAATCAACATTTGTGCAGCAGTTCGCGCATTTTCTTCACCCAGGCCACAGACAATAACGATTGCATTTTCATTGATCTGGACAGGTTTTTTTACAGGAACAGCTTGCCCTGTCAGACAGCGACCTTCAGAGGACAATGCGCTGATAATTCCAATACAGCTCAAGACTGTTTGTTTAGGAGCCTTTGCTCAAGTCTGGGTCGAACAGATTGCTGATTAAAATATTCTGGTTCAAGGCGTGAAACGCGCGTAATAGCAGGGCTATTGCGAAGTTTTACAACGCAGAAACGGGATATTTTAATCTCAATATATCGATTCATGACTTGGTCGGAGGTTCCTTCAGATTATTGTATCTAGCCAGTGCCCAAAGGGGGAAATATTTGGTGTAGCCGTGATACTTGAGATAAAAAACACGTGGGAAACCCGGCGCCGTGTAATCAGGGTCATCCCAAAGTCCATCCGCATTCTGTTTGTCCAGCAGATATTGGATACCTCGTTGAACAGCTTCTGAGTTCACTTCACCAACAGCTAATAATGCCAGTAATGACCATGCTGTTTGATATGAAGTACTGGCATTAGGATGTCTGTGTCTGGGTGGGTAGTAACTTTCATTGCTCTCACCCCAGCCTCCATCATCATTCTGGATATCTTCCAGCCATGAGACTGCATGGCGAATATAAGCTTGTTGCGGATCTTCCTCAGCAAGTTCCAGGGCGGTTAATACTGACCACGTTCCATAAATATAATTGGTTCCCCAACGACCAAACCAGGAACCATCTTCTTCCTGGTCTTTCTTTAGAAAATCAATCGCGTTGGTGATTGTGTGTTCATATTTTATTTTGTCGGCAAGTGTCAATAAAGCAATACAACGGCCGGTGACATCTGCCGTGGGTGGATCAAGCAATGCACCATGATCGGCAAATGGGATGGCATTTAGATAATACTGGGTATTATTGACTTCAAAGGAGCCGAAACCACCGCCTTTTGATTTCATTCCATCGACCCAGATGGCTGCGCGATAGATGGCTTCTGAATATGTTTCATCTCCGGTTCGATGCATTGCCCAGGCAACCATGGCCGTATCATCCAGATCTGGATAATAATAGTTACTGTACTGGAATGCCCAGCCAGCCCCTTCAAGGTTCGGGCAGGGGATACGCCAGTCACCCGGCTCATCACTCAGTTGTCTTTCCTTTAACCAGTTGAGTCCTCTTTTGATTTCGATCGCGCTGTTATTTTCTGATGTAGCATTTTCCGATTGATGGGCATCGGTCTCAATCAAGGTTTGGCAGGCAAGTGCTGTGTCCCACACAGGTGACATACAGGGTTGGCAATAGCTCTGATCATCACCATGGACCAGAAGATTATCTATCGCCTTCCTGGCCTGTTTTACCAAAGCACTGTTTTTATCATGGCCCAATATGATGAGTGACTCATAGACATTCACCATGGCAGGAAAAATTCCACCGATACCATGTTCTTCATTCATTCTGTCCGTGAACCATTTCTCGCATTTACGAACAGAGATGTTCCTGATGAATTGTGGTACCAGTTTTTCGAACAGGTGTCCAACATGGTCCAGTATCAGAAACGCACGGGTGAGGGGTGTGGTGATACGGAAATAGTGCTGCACTTCTTCCGGTGGTGTAGTGAACAATTCCCTGATATCGACAGCACGAGGGTTAACTGCCTTCGCCTTTAATGTACAAAGGACAAATAAAGGCACCATGACGACCCTGGACCAGTAGGAAACCTTATCAATATGAAAAGGAAACCATTTTGGTAGCAGGATCACTTCTGCCGGGATAAATGGTATTGCACGCCAGGGCACTTGTTCAAATATGGCCATCAGAATTCGTGTGAAAACATTGGCGTGCGCAGCACCTCCGTGCTGGAGTATGGCATTGCGGGCATTGACCATGTGTTCATCATGAGGATCATCACCTACCATTTTCAATGCATAATAACTTTTGACCGAGCAACTCAGATCAAAATCACCACCATAAAACAACGGCCAACCACCGTGATCGGCCTGATGTTCGCGTATATAAACAGCTATTTTTGATTCAAGTTCATCATCAATTTCGTCAGCGAAATGATTCATAAGAATGTATTCGGCAGGAATGGTGCAATCTGCTTCCAGCTGATACACCCAATGTCCATCCACTTGTTGCTGTGTGATCAATGCATCCCTGGCGGACTGTATGGTTTCCTCCAGTGTCCCAGGTGTCTCTGAGAGCACTGAGTTACCTACTATTGATTCTTCAGCCTCTGACTGTTTGTCCCTGATTTTATCTAACATTGCTTCACTCTAGCATGGGTATTGATTGGGTTTGAAAGATTGATTTCCATTGATCAAGGATTGTGCTTATTTCCTATTTTTTTGCCAAATCTTATTTTTATTCGCCAGTGTCTGAAACATAACTGTCTATTTCAGTTGGCTTTTTTACTGTTGTTCTATCGTTTCAAGTCTCTCACGAATGGTAGTTGTCGGCAAATTTCGGCTGCTATAACTAAACAGTTTTTTAAGTGCCCAATCATTGCTAACCAGAAGGCTGGTTGAAGCCACCGTTGCCTTGACGCTCCTTCTGGAGATTTTCACATCAGCACCCCGGCTGAAATCAAGATGATTGTTCAGCTTATCCAGTGACAGAATCGCCATTCCCAGGGCCCATAGACAGAATTTGCGAATACCCTTCTCGTGAGGAGGGATCATCAGGGTATACGTGAGCGCATCACTCAGGTGATTTCGGGTAACCGCAATCAGTTGTTCCAGACCACGCTGGAACTTCTCGTTTTTGTTGTTTTCATTCAATTCTCTGAGATCGAATCCCTCTTGCTCAAAGATATCTCTCGGTAGCCAGCAGGCACCTCGTGCCCTGTCATCCCATATATCCTTGAGGATATTCGTCATTTGCAATCCCTGCCCAAAAGAGACTGCCAGCTTCATTAATTCAGCCTTATTGGCATTAATTTCCTCAGAATAATCGCAGAATAATTCCGTCAACATCTCGCCAACCACGCCTGCGACGTAGTAGCAGTAATCATCCATGGCTGCTAGATTTTCCAGCCCATCAAGCGTTTCAGTGTCCTGATAATCGGCCATGCCTTTGGCCATGATGCGAACACAACGTCCCAGTGCATTACGCTGATTTTCATTAAAACTATGCGTAATTCGGATGACAGAATCCGTGTTCTTGATGAGATCGTGCTCTTCTTCAATCGACTGCTCCGAAAGCAAGGGATACAGCGCCTCTGAAAACTCTTTTGCAGGAACATTGCCGGCGACGACCTGTACGAACAACTCCGCCAGGCGGCGGGTATGTTCTGAATCAACCGCATTATCGTCTTCAATCGTATCGGCAATACGACAAAGCAGGTAAGCATTACTGACCACGCGTCCCAGATCAGCCGGTAGTTGCGGGATGGTCAGTGCAAACGTACGCGAGACATATTGCAGGATATGCTTCTGGTAGTCCTCATCAGCATCGCCAGGGGATGTTAATATTTCCTTGGTTTGAATTTCCTGGGTCATAGCCGCATATTATGACAAATCGAATTCGCTTGTGATATGTGTAATATGCAGGGATTACGTTATTGTCGTCACTCCCGCGAAGGCGGGAGTCCAGTCGAACTACTGGATTCCCGCCTTCGCGGGAATGACAATACACTGTAAGCAGCGGGGACACATTCCCAGGAGATTCAAATTGAATTAAAGGTAATGCGTGTATTTCAACACACTGTCTTTTTATTGTATCTGGTCTGTTATTGCAAATTTGTTTAACATACCTTCATTCAACTTTTTAAGTTCATAAATTTAAAGGAATTTTAGCGATGAGTTTATGCCCAGTTATTCTGGCGGGTGGGAGTGGGACGAGATTATGGCCACTTTCGCGGGCACATTATCCAAAACAGTTCCTACGCCTGTTTGGCAAAAATTCCATGTTACAGGAGACCCTGGTAAGACTTGATGGCCCAGGGTTTGATGCGATGGAGGGCAATATCCCGTGTTTGGCCCCCATTATTGTTTGCAATGAGGTTCATCGTTTTCTCGTGGCTGATCAGGCAAAAGAGATCGATAAAGTGCTTCAGTCGATCATATTAGAACCTGAGGGTCGAAATACTGCGCCAGCTCTGACAGTCGTTGCCCAGGCATTACTGGATAAGGGTGAAGACGCGGTGATGGTGATGATGCCGGCTGATCATATTATTTCTGAACTCACTCATTTCCAGAATACCATCAAGGCTGGTTACCAGATGGCGGAGCAGGGATATCTGATTACCTTTGGTATCAAACCTGAACATGCTGAAACCGGTTATGGTTATATCCAGTGTGGTGAAAAGCTGGACGAACTGGAACTGTACGGCATCAACAGTATTCACAAGATCCAGGGGTTCAAAGAAAAACCCGAGGCCCAGCTTGCTCAGGAATACCTGGATTCTGGCAATTATCTTTGGAACAGTGGCATTTTTATGATGAAGGCATCTGTCTGGTGCCGTGAAATAGAGCGATTTCAAGCTGATATCTATTCGGCCTGTCTACAGGCCTATGAAAAAGGCAAGGTAGATAAAGAATTCTACAGGCTGGATAAAGATGCATTTACTCGCTGTCGGAGTGATTCCATAGACTATGCGGTGATGGAAAAACTTACCAGTGAGGACGCAACTTTATCGGCAGTAGTGGCACTGGATGCCGGTTGGTCTGATATTGGCGCGTGGTCCGCTGTATGGGAGTTAGGCGAACAAGATAAGGATGGTAATGTCATTGATGGTGATGTGATACAGCTAGGGACAAGCAATAGCCTGTTGAAATCTGAACACAGATTAGTGGCAGTATTAGGCTGTGACAATCTTATTGTGGTTGAGACTGCGGATGTTGTGATGGTGGCAAGTAAGGACAAGGCACAGGAAGTTAAGGAAATAATCAGCACATTGAAGGCCAGACAGCGAGAAGAACGGTTAACACATCGGCGTGTTTTTCGGCCCTGGGGATATTATGAAACTGTGGATACTGGCGAGCACTTTCAGGTAAAGCGAATTACGGTAAACCCAGGTAAAAAACTATCATTGCAGCTTCATCATAAAAGGGCTGAACACTGGGTCGTTGTGAAAGGTACGGCGACAGTGACGAAGGGTGAAGAGGTATTTTCCTTGAGTAA
>JACZSJ010000138.1 GCA_022574295.1 Pseudomonadota bacterium | reverse complement strand
GCTACTGCCTGAGCTTGGTACATTACTGTGTCCGTCGGAAGCACCATTTGTGTATCAGACAAAAAGGTTGGCATCCAGTGCAAATTATGTTCCTCGAGGTCCTTTCCCGTTATCACCGTTATTACACCATCAATGGCCAGTGCCTTTTCTGTGTTTATGCTCTTTATTTTCGCATATGCATAGGGGCTTCTCACTATATCCATATACAGCATTCCGGGAAGCTTTACGTCATCAACATAGTTGCCTTTTCCCTGAATGAACCGATCGTCTTCTCTTCGCTTGAGACTGTGTCCCATGCCGCCTATTTCTTTGGATGTTTTACAAGTAAATTCCATATTAGATCTTTTTTTGAATCATAAAATATAATAAGTTGATCATGCCACTGTCTCTACCTCTACTTCCCTCATTTTCTCAGCTGCTTTCTCGATTGCTATAACAATGTTGTTATATCCGGTGCACCGGCACAGGTTACTGGAAATACCCCATCGAATTTCTTCTTCCGTGGGATCAGGATTATGCTTTAAAAAGTCTATCGCGCGCATAAGCATTCCAGGAGTACAGAACCCACATTGCAGTCCATGGTACTCTTTAAAGGATTCCTGCAAAGGATGGTATTTTCCATCCTGCATCATGCCTTCGACAGTCGCTATTTCAGCTCCGTCAGCTTGCACGGTGAATATGGTACATGATTTCACGGAGTCACCGTTCAACAGAATCGTACAAGCCCCACAATGGGAGGTGTCACAACCAATGTGTGTTCCGGTTAATTCCAGGTTTTCCCTGATAAAATGAACCAGCAACAATCTTGGCTCAACTTCCTCGGTATATGAGGTACCATTTACGTTTATTGTTACTTCTTTTTTCATTTTTTCCTAGTTAGATAGATTTATAATGAAGCCTTGGCCCGTTCCCAGGCTTTGTTGATCGTTCTGATGGTCAACTCTTTAGTAATTGATCTCTTATAATCTTCAGAACCCCGAAGGTCAGCTGTTGGACTGCAATCTTCCCCAGCTATTTTACCAGCCTTTTCGATAAGTTCTTGTGTCAGCTTGTTTCCCTTTAATGCTTCTTCAGCTCTTGAAACACGCATTGGCACAGGATTTACATTGGTTAGTCCAATTCCAATATCCACGACCGTATCGCTAGTATCCACAGTCAAGTTCACGGCAACTCCTGATGTGGCATAGTCTCCAACTTTACGCTCAATTTTATTGTAAGCGCCTCCATTTCCGGCTTTCGTAGCAGGAATTTGGATTTCAGTGAGAATATCATTTTGCCCTAAGGCTGTCTCAAATAACCCCCTGAAGAACTCAGCAATAGGAATGTTGCGTGTTCCGCCGGGACCTTCGGCAACAATGTTGGCTTTTAACGCCAGCATCACTGCAGGATGATCATTTGCAGCATCCCCGTGAGCAAGGTTACCACCGACAGTGGCTTTGTTTCGTACCGAGGGATCTCCGATCAGTTTACTGACATCAACGAGAATAGGGTATTTGTCATTGCATAGATCGGAAAACTCCAAATCGGCTTCCGTAGTGAATGCCCCAATCTTCAATATACCATCCTCCTCTTTGATATATTTCAGACCCTGAATTCTACTGATATCGATGATATGGGCAGGTTCCGAGAACCTGAGTTTCATCATTGGAATAAGACTATGCCCTCCTGACAGGTATTTGGCATCTTCCCCAAATTCCTGGGATAAAGTAAATGCCTCCTGCAATGTTGAAGGACAATGATAGTCAAATGAAGCAGGTATCATAATTGTTAGAATTTATTTATTAAATAATTGTTTGATGACTCCTATAGTCTTAATTGATTCAACTGATGATGTGCAGCGAACGCAAGTATCATTCGCATGAATTAATTCTGTCTGAGTGGTTTCTTCATTTGTTTTGATCGTTAACTTCCTTTTGTTAATGATCACGCCACTTAGTATAGTCAATGAACCCATGTAGTATAGTGGATTGGTATATTGAACATTTGGACCCAACAGAATGATAAGTGAAACTCCAATAGCCACTAATAGTATAGATAGAAGGGTCCTTTTCCCTCTGTAGTTGATGATCAGAAATACGATTGTCAAAGCAGTCAGACTCAGCATTAGAAGGATATTCAATTTTGATTCATGCGGAGTACTCAAACCACATATTGCAATGGAACTGGAATAAGTAACATAGCAGATCGGACACTTAGGCACGATGGCTAGTCCGAAGCCACTTATCCATGTGAACATTCTTTTTAAAGGAACCAAATTAGTGATCAGATTTTACTTCTGTATTTATAAGAAGCAACAAGATAAAAGAGTTTTTCAAAAATAGAAGTATGAACACGATTATTCTTGAAAAAGGACTGTGGCATATATGAAAAATAATATTAATGTAATATGATTTTTCACTTTCGTTTCAAGATGGACAAAATGTGTTAATTTGACAACACAAAAACTTTGCCATTTGATAACACTCATACTTTTAAAATGCAATAAGTAAACAACAAAACACAAGGTGTAATTGTTGCTCTACCAATATTATTGGTATCTGTACCAAACCAGATTTCCTTTGTGGTAGAATGGTAATACATATGCCGGATGGTTCCGCCACCACTTGGAATTTCGATGATACTAAAGAATTCCTCTGTCGAAGTATTAAAACCCACCAGACGGTTGGGGTCAAGTCCCGATTCAGCGATCCAGATATTTTCGCTTAAATCCAATGCCGTACCATAAGGTCTTGAACTCCCTCCGCCAGGTAGTGGCCATTCGGTAAATTCCCTGGAATCAGGAACGTAACGGCCAAGAAATTCTCTACAATAATCAACATAATATATCGATTCATCAGATAGTATTTCCAGTCTTCTTGGCCGTGATTCCGTATTAGGCAGTCCGATTTCTGTTATCACGAAGGTTGCAGGATCTATTGTTGCCAGTTTATTTGTCCGGAATAATACGATCCAGGGACGATTTTTTGAGTCAATTTAAATTCCATAGGGTCTTGCTCCGGATGTGGGAACTTTTATCAGTCTGACTTCACCAGAGGATGTATTAAGGTATCCAATGAAATTGATCCCCTGCACGGTAAATCAGATATTTTCCTGTTGGTTAAAAACCATGGTATGCGGATCGCGGGCTTCCTCATCAGGCATATCATATCGTGTGATTGATCCATCATCCGGGTCCAATTTACCGATGCGGAATCTCGATTC
>JACZSJ010000067.1 GCA_022574295.1 Pseudomonadota bacterium | reverse complement strand
CAAAAAGGCTCTCAGCCTCGATGAGAGGTTCATACCGTGCGCGAAGCCACGTACCATCATCCTGCCCACCGATAAGGTTGGTGTAGATGATATCCAGACCTGATTCTTGCGTGCGTAACTTGAGGAGTTTTTCCCTGATGAGCACCTTTCCGGAGTGATATGGTGATGCATTTATATTGATCATCAGTTTTGCCCCTGCATCTTTTGCCCTCTGACAGGGTCTTTCTTCCCATATATCTTCACAAATACTTAATGCGGTAGGGACACCATGAAGATCGAACAGTGTTATCTCACCCCCGGGCTCGAAATATCTTTTCTCATCGAAGACACCGTAATTTGGTAACAGGTGTTTATGATAAGTCTCCTTTATTTCTCTATCTCGAACGAGACTACAACTATTATACAGCTTGTTTCCTAGCAACAAAGGGTAACCAATGACGACATCAATTCCGTGGACTGCATTGCAGATATCCTTTAATGAATTTTTGATTTGTAAATGTAACGCTGGTCTGAGTAATAAATCTTCGGGGGGGTATGCAGTAATTGCTAACTCAGGGAATATGACAATATCAGCATGGAGTTCATTTCTCGCCCGATTAATATTTTCAATGATAAGTTTTGTGTTTCCAGTAATGTCACCTACACACAGGTTGATCTGGGCAATTGCGAATTGAATTTCTTTGTTCATGCGAAGACAGATAATTTATGAAAAATCAAATAAGCAGGAACAAAACACCTGGCATCAAAGTCGGGAAGCGATTGCTGTACCTAAATCAGCCGGGGATCGAACTGTTGTGACACCCGCTGACTCCAGTGCAGCAAACTTGTCATCTGCAGTTCCTTTCCCACCTGATATAATTGCACCTGCGTGTCCCATGCGTTTTCCAGGGGGTGCTGTTACACCCGCAACGTAACCAACAACTGGTTTAGTTACATTTTCTTTGATGAATTCTGCGGCTTCTTCCTCAGCAGTGCCGCCAATTTCACCGACCATGATGATGCCCCTGGTTGTCTCATCTTTCTCAAATAGTTCCAGGCAGTCGATAAAATTCATCCCGTGTATCGGATCACCGCCAATACCAACACAGGTACTTTGTCCGAGCCCAGTGAGTGTTGTTTGATGGACTGCTTCGTAGGTAAGTGTTCCTGAACGTGAGACGATGCCAATGCAACCAGCTTGATGAATATCTCCCGGCATAATGCCTATCTTACATTGCCCAGGACTGATTACGCCCGGACAGTTTGGCCCGATGAGTCTTGACTCGGGATAGTGCTCCAGGCAGGCACGAACCTTGACCATATCGAGTACCGGGATGCCTTCGGTAATGCAGATAATGACTTTGATCCCTGCCGCGGCTGCTTCGGTGATCGCTTCTGCTGCGAAGGCGGGGGGTACCATGATCATACTGGCATCAGCATCAGTTAGATCGACAGCTTCCTGAACTGTATTAAAGACAGGCCGATCAATATGTGTTTCTCCACCTCGACCAGGGGTCACACCAGCGACAATTTGAGTTCCGTAAACAATTGCCTGTTCAGAATGAAAGGTTCCCTGCTTGCCGGTGAAGCCCTGCACCACGACTTTGGTGTCTTTATTTATCAGGATGGCCATCAGTGATCTCCCTTTGCAGCTGCGACAACTTTATTTGCAGCATCAGCAAAGTTGTCTACAGCAGTGATAGTCAGGTCACTCTCTGCAAGTATCTGTTTCCCCTGTTCAACATTTGTCCCTTCCAGCCGCACAACGATAGGTACCTTAACGCCAACCTCTTTTACGGCCTTGATGATTCCTTCAGCGATCAGATCACAACGAACAATACCACCAAAAATATTCACTAAAATAGCTTCGACATTCGTATCTGAAACAATTAATTTGAAAGCCTCTGCAACTTTATCAGCCGTTGCACCACCACCAACATCCAGAAAATTTGCAGGTTCACCACCAGAAATTTTAATGATGTCCATTGTCGCCATGGCAAGGCCTGCGCCATTGACCATACAGGCAATGTTTCCGTTCAGCGTGATGTAATTCAGATCATATCGCTTGGCGATGGTTTCCTTTTCATCTTCCTGCGTAGGGTCGCGCCACTCTTCAAGATTTGTCTGCCGGTATAGAGCATTGTCATCAACAGATATCTTGGCATCCAGACAGAGTAGATTGTCTTTACCATCAACAATCAAAGGATTGATCTCAATCAGGCTCAAATCCTTATCGAGAAATAATTGATATAGTCCTTCCAGGAGATGAATAAGTTGAACTTGTTGGGCATTATCAAGCCCGAGTGCATCGCTGACACTCCTGGCCTGGTAGTTTTGCAGGCCCATGACCGGGTCGATAACAATATTGAAAATTTTATCCGGGCTTTTGGCAGCAACTTCTTCAATATCCATACCGCCTTCACTGGAGGCCATAATGGCAATTTTTCTGCTGCTACGATCGACGACTAGTCCCAGATACAATTCCCGGGATATTTCTATTTTTGTCTGCACCAGGACACAGTTGATTGGTTGGCCCTCCGGGCCTGATTGATTGGTTACCAGGCGTCTGCCAAACATGTTGGTCACGATCTCTTCAACCTCTTCCATTGTCTCCGCAAGCTTTACCCCACCTGCTTTGCCTCTCCCGCCGGCATGCACCTGCGCCTTGATTACCCAGCCATTTCCATGTTGTGCTGAAGCTTGTTGCAGCGCCTCCTTGATTGAGTGTGCTGGCAGGCCCGGTGGCACCGGGATATCGTATTCTTCAAACAGCTTTTTTGCCTGATATTCGTGCAAATTCATGATATGGCCCTGTCAAACTTCATATTAGAATTTCCAGGTAGTTTGGGTATTGAGGTAAATTTATAGTTTTATAGTAGTCGATCACTTACAATTTTACCCATTCTGGCGAGAATTAGATAATTTTTGGAAATAAATCACTTGTTAAAGATATTTCATCAATGGGCCATGAAATAGGCATGATCCGTATCGTTTTAATTGTCTGCTTTATCTACTTATTGTTCGTGATAATCCAGAAACTCAGACAATCCTGGCAAGTTCGACAGAAACAATCTGTTACCAGGAAACAGATGGTTCAGTGTGTTGATTGCAGTATTTACCTGCCAAAGGACGATGCCTTGTGTAAAGGTGACGATTACTTTTGTTGTGCTGACCATATGGAAACAGAATCAAAAAAAAGCTAGCCATGGATTTAACATTAAATACACACTCAGAAACATCATGGAGAGCGCTTCAGTATTTCAACCTCTATCGGTTTCTGATCGCTTCGTTGTTTATAACACTCATCTGGGTGGGGCAGCTACCAGAACCACTGGGCAGCTATCACCAATTACTATTTTCAGTGACTTGTCATCTTTATCTTGTTCTGTCGATTATTATTGCGTTCTTCATCAAATTACAGGTACCTCGTTACAATTTTCAGGTAGCCGTACATGTGATGTTAGATATATTTGCCATCAGCATGATGATGTATGCCAGTAATGGTCTGGGCAGTGGCTTTGGTATGTTGCTGGTCGTCGCAGTGATTGGCGGGAGTATTCTGCGTGCTGGCAGAATTGCTATTTTGTTTGCTGCTGTTGCGACATTGATTGTGTTGGCACAGGAGGTTTACGTGCAGTTCTATAGAGTTTCACCCTTACCAAATTACACGCATGCCGGTTTTTTAGGCATCACATTTTTTATGACCGCTTTTCTGGGCCAGGTATTGGCCGCAAAGGTACAAAAGAGTGAAGCACTGGCTGAGCAGCGAGCAATCGACCTTAAGAACCTGGGTTTATTGAATGAGACTATTGTGCAGAGGATGCAATCCGGACTCGTCGTCTTGGATGATAATTACCAGATACGCTTGCTCAATGAAGCTGCGAGGCATTTACTTGGTCTGGATGAACATCATCATTATCAGAAACTGAAAAAAAGTGCCCCGGAGTTGTTTGAATGTCTGAATGACTGGCAACAAAAAGGTGGGCAGCGCACGATCATATTCAGACCTATAAAAGGAGATGTTGATGTACAGGCATCATTTACCCGTTTGCACCCTGAATCAGAGTTTGCTGTATTGATCTTTCTTGAAGATATTGCACAAATGCGGCAACACGCCCAGAGCCTAAAGCTTGCATCACTTGGCCGATTATCGGCGAGCATCGCACATGAAGTCAGAAATCCACTGGGTGCGATAAGTCATGCCAGCCAGCTTTTATCAGAATCAGAATCTCTCGGAAAAGAAGATGGACGCCTGATTAATATCATTACTGATCATGCCAGGCGGGTAAACAGGATCATTGAAAATATGATGCGGATTAGCAGCCGTGAAGCCGCAGTCCCTGAAAATATTAATATCAGTGAATGGATGACAGACTTCGTTATGGAGTTCAGAAGCCAGAAACAACTTAAGGAAAAAGATATTCATATTGGAACCACACTGGATACTGTCGTGGTTCGAATGGATGTCAGTCACTTATATCAGGTGATCTGGAATCTCAGCGAAAATGCATTGCGATATAGCCATGGGCATCCCTTGATAGATTACCGATGGGGCGTGCGTGAAGGCACTGGCAAACCTTACTTGGACGTAGTTGATCATGGATCGGGTATGCCAGAAGACGTCGCTTCACAATTATTCGAACCATTCTTTACCACAGATGTAGATGGTTCCGGTCTGGGTTTGTATATTTCCCGCGAGTTGTGTGAGGCAAACCAGGCTTCTCTGGTACTGGATAAAAATACTTCCACGGGCTGTTGTTTCCGTATACATTTTGCCCATATCGATAAACATCAAGAATTACCACAATGAAAAAACCATTGGCATTAATCATAGATGATGAACCTGATATCAGGGAATTGCTGGAAATTACCCTGATACGCATGGATATTGATTGCTTGTCTGCTGAGAATTTACAAGAAGCATACTCACTATTAAAAAAACATAAGTTTGATCTTTGTTTGACTGACATGCGTTTACCTGACGGCAATGGACTGGAACTGGTCTCTTATATTCAGGAGAACAACCCGCAGTTACCTGTTGCAGTCATTACGGCGCATGGCAATATGGAATCTGCCATTCAGGCATTAAAATCAGGGGCATTTGATTTTCTCAGTAAGCCGGTTGATCTCGAAATTTTGCGTAGCCTGGTTAGAGCAGCAATTAAACTTAAGAAATCGGAAACGGCATTGGTGTACAAGCTCATTGGCAACACATCAATCATTGGTGCTACCAGGAAGATGATTAGTAAATTAGCAAGGAGTCAGGCACCTGTTTGTATCGGTGGAGAGACAGGCACTGGCAAGGAGCTGGTGGCCAGAATGATTCATGAACAGGGCGCAAGATCTTCAGGAAAATTTGTGCCAGTGAACTGTGGCGCGATACCTACTGAGTTAATGGAGAGTGAATTATTTGGGCATGTAAAAGGCAGCTTTACAGGTGCTGTCTCAGACAAAGAGGGTTTGTTCCAGATTGCTGAGGGAGGCACCCTGTTTTTTGATGAAGTGGCTGAATTACCGTTGCATATGCAGGTTAAATTATTACGCGCTATTCAGGAAAAAGCCATAAGACCGGTAGGTGGTACCAGTGAATTGCCTGTCGATGTTCGTATTTTAAGTGCGACCCATCAGGATCTGAATACTCTGGTAGGGGAAGGCAAGTTCCGACAAGATCTGTTCTACCGTATCAATGTGATAGAGATTCATGTACCTACTTTGAGGGATCGCTCAGAGGATATTCCTTTGTTGGTCGAACATATCCTGGTGCAAATCGCGAGCAAGACGGGGCAGGAAATAACAAATTTGTCCCGAGAGGCAATAAGCAAGCTTCAATCTTATTCATTCCCTGGCAATATTCGCGAGCTAGAAAATATCCTTGAGCGAGCGCTTGCCCTGACTGAAGGCGATGTTATTGTTCCCGAAGACTTACATCTCAAAGAAGTGTCAGGGGAATCAGAGCCTGGGGAATCAGAGCCTGGGAAATCAGAGCATGGGCGACAAGAGCAAGCGGAGACCAATTCCAATTCCCTGGAGCATCAACTTGATGATGTAGAACGCAAAGCAATTTTGGATGTGCTTGAACAGACTCGCTGGAATCGAACCGCAGCAGCAAAAAAACTGGGTCTAAGTCTGCGCGCTTTGCGCTATCGCCTGGAGAAATTTGGTTTAGCTAACAAATGAAAAATTTGTAATTTCGGTCAAGATTATTTAGAGATTGACGTAAATTGTCACTTTTAGACTATGATTGACCAAAATAAATGACAATAAATATGATCTATTTTACACGGTTTTATCTAAGTAATTGTTTCTATTGGATTAAATAAGTTGGCACAGTATATGCCTGTGCAAGTTTAGTCTCGCTGATATAGTTTCCTTGGCAGGGACGAAAAGGATTCATGCCCAAAAGGAACATGAATAAACAATTTAAATTGAGGTAATTAAATATGAAAACGATCCAACAAGGTTTTACATTGATCGAACTGATGATCGTGGTTGCGATTATTGGTATTTTGGCTGCGATCGCGCTGCCTGCCTATCAGGATTACACTATCAAGTCGCAAGCTACCAGTGCCCTGGCAGAAATCACACCAGCCAAGACAATGTTTGAAGTTGCCTTAAACGAGGGCAAAACACCTTCGTTGATTAATACGGCAGCCGGGTTTGTTGGTATCACTGCGGCTAGTGGCCAGTACTGTAATTTTGACATCCAAACTCCGCTTGGTGCAACCGCTACACTCACATGTGATTTGACAAATGTTAATCCATTAATTAGTACTGCTAATATTACCTTGTCGCGCATTCAAGCAACTGGGATATGGTCTTGTATTACCGATATTACCCAGGCCAAGTACTATCCTGGGGCTTGCGCACCTTAGCCTGGCACTTAAGTAGCAAATAACAAACGGCTCGTAGTAAATAAGCAAGGATGGATGCGCTTGTTGAGAGTCTGGATTCGATAAAACGCGTATCATCGTAGGGTGGTACGCGTTTTTTATCTAAAATAATTAGTGAGTATTAGAGATGTTTCAGGGTTTGCAGCTTAGGCTATTTTAAAACAAAAATTCTCACTTATTCCGTATTGTTTTTAACAGGATCATTCAAGGAGTGGATTTGATCACAGGGAATTTGGTCGGCGATGTGCTCGGGCAGCGACGTGGTAGATGGCCGAATTAATCCAGATTTATTAGGGGTAATGAGAAATGAAAAAGAACCAACAAGGTTTTACATTGATCGAGCTGATGATCGTGGTGGCGATTATTGGTATTTTGGCCGCGATTGCGCTGCCAGCCTATCAGGATTACACTATTAAGTCGCATACTACCAGTGCCCTGGCAGAAATTACACCAGCTAAGACAATGTTTGAAGTTGCCTTAAACGAGGGCAACACACCTTCGTTGACTGCAACGGCAGCAGGGTTTATTGGTGTAACTGTGGGGAGGGGTCAATACTGTACATTTGCTTTAGATGTTCCTGCAGCCCCCACTGCGATTACATGTACTTTGATAAATACAAATCCATTTATTCTTGGTAAAACTATTATCATGTCACGCCCCATTGCAACCGGGATATGGACTTGCATTACCGATATTACCCAGGCCAAGTATTACCCTGGGGCTTGTGCACCTTAGCCTGGTACTTAAGTAACAACGGCTCGCAAAAAGAACAAGCAGAAGGCTTAGGCATCAGGCTTTGATAAAACGCGTATTATCATTAATTCCACACAAACTCGTTTCAGAAAGTGAGACTTCAATCGCTTAAACTCCTGGCGTCATCCAGAATCCTGTCTCGAACCGAAAGGAGGGAGCTTAGGAAAGATCCTGAACTCGATGACGAAACCCATTGATTATTCACTCTGTCGGATTCGACATGACAAATCAAAGATGAAGAGCATTTTCTCATACAGGCCAGTATCCGGTTATAATGAATTGCTTCGTTCAAATGAGTTTATATATTCAGAACGTTTTGAATCATAAAAATCAATCAACAAGTTGCCGGAATATTTTTTACTAAAAAAACCGCTAATGCAATTTATACGCTACGAATTAAAATACTATCTTAACCAAATCCAGTCGGATAGGGCATTGCTTCAACTATCCAGATTAATGCAGATGGATAGATACTGTAAAAACCAAAAAGCATACCGCGTGCGCAGTCTTTATTTTGACTCAATAGACGATGAATGCCTGTACCAAAAACAATCAGGCCTTCTTCTAAGAAAAAAGATTCGATTGCGAACCTATGGTGAAGGTAACAATGGTACTGTGAAATTCGAGATAAAACGCAAATATGGGCAAATTGTAAAAAAAGATACGGCCACAATTTCCAAGGAAGAAGCCAAAGAAATATGTCTGGGAAATTATGCACTTCTATTGGATAAAAATGATCCTGTCCTGAATGAGATATATACAACATTCGTGACAAAACTCTACAAACCAAAAGTGATTGTTGAATACAAGCGAGTGGCTTTTGTCTCACCTGTCTCAAATATCAGAGTGACTTTTGATCAAGATTTGCGTTCGAATATCAACCATCTGGATCTGTTTTCAGCAGTAAAAGATATGATGCCTGTTATTATCGAAGGCAAACAGATACTGGAAATAAAATATGACGAATTTTTCCCGGGCTACTTAAAGAATGTGTTGTCTGGAGTAAATTCTGAAAGAATGGCCATCAGCAAATACACATTAGCCAGAAGATTCCATAAAGTCCATAAATGGGAGGACAATTAATCATGGATCAAGTTACCTTTGCAGACGTACTACAGAAAAGTTTTATCGCAATGTCTATGGGTAGTACAGACAGAATAACAACATTAAACATATTAATTAATCTATCTATGTCGTTCCTTGTTGGTATGTTTATATTTTTTATATACAAAAAAACCTATCAAGGGGTTCTCTATCAGCGTAGCTTCAATATTTCGCTGGTCTTGGCAAGTGCTGTAACCGCTATGATTATTATGACCATCAGTGGTAATTTGATCCTTTCACTGGGCATGGTGGGCGCTTTATCCATAGTGCGTTTCAGAACGCCAGTAAAAGACAGCATGGATCTGGTGTTCCTGTTCTGGGCAATCAGTGCCGGCATCGCCAATGGTGTTGGTTACTATAATATATCTATTGTTGGTTCGATTATGATTGCTATTTTTATGCTAATTTTGACGATGAGAGGGGAAGGTGTTTCAGATACATTCCTGCTGGTTATTCAGTTATCCGATCCATCAAAAGAGGAAAGCATACTCAATGAAATAAGACAACAGACAGAGAAGCTTTCAATAAAATCAAAAACGGTCTCAGAGGCTGGAACAGAGATCACGCTAGAAGCAAAAACAAAGGAGAATCAAACCAGTTTTATGAACAAACTTCAGGCCGATGGTAGTGTTATTCGCGCCACCTTGGTTGCCTATGATCAGAATTTATCGTCTATATAGAGATGTTACATTGTCTTTCGCGCTAAGAAGTTTTTGTCTGGTCATTGCAAGCACTGTGATAATAACAGCGACCAGTTTATCAGCAGAAGATAGCTCTCTAAACTCTTGTGACAACCAGGTTTTTGATAACGCCTACTACTTGCTCGATAAAAAAGATTTTGTTGCTACAGGAGATTTTTTCTTGCTAAATGATCTACTATTTCCTTTTGAGAAAACTAATTTTCTAACATTACTGGGGCAACGGGATAGAGTTACCACTTTTTACGATTTTGATGATCTGGCGTTACTTAATGCAAATAAAGAACTGGTGCATATTCTGGATAATAATTTACCAGATTATAGGGATGAGAAAGAGCAAATCACTTATGCAGATAATCTGACAACATCTGAGAACTTTAAAGAATTTGAGGTAAAAAATTATAATCGGAAGATTTCTCCTTTGGATAAACATCCGTTCTTTGGTCGAATAAAAAGAAAAGAAAGGTCAATTTTAATTGATCACCTCTTTACTGTGAGTAATGATTCCCCAGAATTAATTTCAGAATCTCTGAAGATTAAATCAATAGAGAAGGTTCATTTAATTACCCTGTTTGGGATTCCACATGCAGAGGTCACACTAAGCAATTTTACTATTTCTAATATTGGTGTGCCTAATACTTCGTTGTTACTCAAAATTGAAATATTTCACGACAGGCAAGATAAATTAAAAACACAAGAGAAGAGATATCTGAATACTTTATTTTGTCGTATCGATGAAAAATTTCATCGTCGATTTCCACACATTAAACCCTATTCGTTGTTTGGTTATGCTGAATACAGTAAATTGGCAACATACTATCAGCCCAGTCGTGTATATTTCCGACAATACCCTGAAATATATTTAATTGGACAAATTATCTGTCTAAGCTTCATAGGATTTCTTTTTATCTACCTTATTTTGGGAAGATATTCCAGGCAAGCCAGTTACGGTAAAGTCTCTAAAATGAAACATCATCAATAGTATGTTGTTTAATCGTTCAAAAAATTGTTCGTATTGGCCAGTTCTTTTAGCATTACTAATATTGACAATTTGCGGGAGCATCCTTATTGGCGGCATTAATGGATTGTTTAAATTCAGATATTCTATAGGTCAGACATTGGATTACGATATTAAATCCATCCATTTTTTTACTAAGGAATTTATCACGAGGCAATATAATAAGCTCACGGCAGAACCATTACCAATAGTTACAACATTGCCATCATTTCATCTATTCGTTGATGAAAAAGATCTGGAGTCCCTGGAGGAGAATTTGCCTGCAAGTGCTAAACTCCAATATATAAAAAGTCATCTTAAGATCGATAATCCAGCATTTTCAGGTGAGGCACAGTTTCGCTATCGTGGTGGCTTACCTTTGCATTGGTTATATGACAAAAAATCAATCAGGGTGAAATTGCCTCCCTTTAGCACCTACCGCAATGAGCGCCGATTTGATCTGGTAAATCCCCCTTTGATCTTCACGATACTCGATTGGGTCAGTTATGATATGGCCAGATCAATTGGATTATTAACACCAGAATATTTCCCTGCGCGTGTTTTTATTAATAATAAGACAAACGGGTTGCATTTTTTCCTGAGTGGTATTAATGAATCTTTATTACGAAAAAATAACCGAATGCCCGGGAGTATTTATTCAGGCGATAGTCAATTTATTCCTAATCCTTTTGGGGCTAATACTGGATTTGGCGATACAACTTTCCGCATGG
>JACZSJ010000066.1 GCA_022574295.1 Pseudomonadota bacterium | reverse complement strand
TAATATGGGATGTCCGGCCAGGAAAGTCTGCAATGTGTTTTCTGGATCAGCGCTAATGCAGGATGAGACATTGGTCACAAAGATACTGGAAAGTGTTGTCGATGCGATTGACATACCGGTTACACTGAAGATGCGGACGGGCTGGAACAAGCAAAACAGAAACGCAGTCAAGATTGCCCGGATTGCTGAAAATTCAGGGATTCAGATGTTGACAGTCCATGGTAGAACACGTGCCTGTGGTTTCAGGGGTGAAGCCGAATATCAGACCATCAGGGAAGTAAAAGAACATGTTTCAATTCCTGTGATTGCCAACGGCGATATCACAACACCTGAAAAGGCCGCAGAAGTTTTACATGCCACCGGGACAGACGGCATTATGTTGGGACGCGCTGCCCTTGGAAATCCATGGATATTCAATGAAATAAATCATTTTTTAGAAACAGGGACTCATTTGGCACGGCCATCTGTTGAAGATATTCGGCAGATTATACAACAGCATTTGATTGGCCTTTATGAATTATATGGTGAATATACTGGTGTACGCGTCGCACGGAAACATATTGCCTGGTATAGCAAGCACCTGGAAAGCGGTGAAGTGTTGCGAGGCAGGGCCAATAAAACGGATACTGTTGAAAGTCAGTTGTTCGTGGTCGAAGGCTATTTTAATGCAATAAATGATGGAGAAGCTTTGGCAGCATGATGGTTAAATCAGGGCATAAGAAGTCATCACAAGAAAAGAAAAAAGAAAGGCGTGCAGAGTCTATTTATCATTGTGTCAAAAGTACTTTAAATTTATATTTCGAAGATATGGATGGTCATGATCCGACCGATCTTTATGAGCTTATTTTATCACAGGTAGAAAAACCCGTGTTTGAAGTCGTTTTGCAGCAGACGCAAGGCAATATCACAAGATCGGCAGAAATGTTAGGCATCAACAGGGCCACACTACGTAAAAAATTAAAGAAGTACGCGTTGGAATAAAACCCTTGCTATCACCTTCTCGTCACTGATAGTCATTCAGGCTCGGTCAAATTATGAATAAGATCAAACGTGCGCTTGTCAGTGTTTCAGATAAGACCGGGATCGTTGAGTTTGCCAGTCAATTGGCAAGCCGTGACATCATTATTCTGTCAACGGGTGGTACCGCGAGGTTGCTTGCCGATGCTGGTATTGAGGTTATTGAGATTTCTGATTACACAGGGTTCCCTGAAATTATGGATGGCAGGGTGAAAACATTGCACCCTAAAATTCATGGTGGTTTGTTGGCTCGCCGTGGTACAGATGATGCAGTCATGGCTGAAAACAATATTGAGCCGATAGATCTGGTCGTTGTGAATCTCTACCCCTTTGAAGCAACAGTAAATCAGTCCGATTGTACATTAGCTGATGCCATTGAAAATATTGATATAGGTGGGCCGACGATGTTGCGTTCGGCAGCAAAGAACCATGCATACGTGGGTGCTGTAGTTGATGCAGCTGATTATGAAAATATCATTGATGAAATTGATAATCATGATGGATCATTGACTGATGAGACACGATTTTACCTGGCACAAAAAGTGTTTGCGCATACTGCGAATTATGATGCCAATGTATCTAATTATCTGGGGGCCATATCAACAGATGGCGAGGATCTGGATTACCCACTGACTTTTACATCTCAATTCAGGAAACTTCAGGAGTTGAGGTATGGCGAGAACCCACATCAAACAGCCGCTTTTTATACTCAACAGAACCCACCCTCGGGGACGATCGCTGCTTCAGAGCAACGGCAAGGCAAGGCCCTCTCCTATAATAATATTGCAGATACTGATGCCGCGCTTGAGTGTGTGTTGTCTTATCAGGAAGCTGCTTGTGTCATCGTTAAGCATGCAAACCCATGTGGCGTAGCAGTTGGTGAAAATGTTCGGCAAGCGTATGAAAGAGCATATCAAACGGATCCCATCTCTGCCTTTGGTGGAATTATTGCGTTTAATTGTCCGCTTGATGAAGAAACGGCCAAAGCAATCATTGAGCGGCAATTTGTCGAAGTGATTATTGCACCTTCCGTGAGTAAAGAGGCGCTGGATGTCCTTTCTGTGAAGGAAAATATTCGAGTCCTTGAGGCGGGCATAAGAGAAACTGTACTACAACAGTTAACCATGAAACGTGTGAGTGGTGGCTTGTTAATACAGGATAATGATCGAGGGTTTATTGAAAGAGATGATCTTACCATTGTCAGTAAACGTCCACCCACCGAAAAGGAATTTGAGGATTTGCTATTTGCCTGGAAGGTAGTGAAATATGTGAAATCCAATGCCATTGTCTATGCTAAAGACAAACAAACAATAGGTATAGGTGCCGGGCAAATGAGTCGGATTTATAGTGCGCGTATTGCAGCGATTAAAGCCGAGGACGAAGGCCTGGAAGTCAGCGGATCAGTGATGGCCTCAGACGCCTTCTTCCCATTTCGTGATGGCATTGATGCAGCGGCAAAAGCAGGTGTCACAGCCATCATACAACCCGGTGGTTCTATACGCGATGATGAAGTGATTGCGGCTGTGGATGAGGCCAACATGGCCATGGTGTTTACTTCCATGCGTCACTTCCTCCATTAAATCAGTCTATTTACTTGAATACTTTGTTGCTCTCATTTTCTGCGATGCTCATTTACTAGTTGTAAACTCTGCTTCTCGAAAATGTCGCGCCGCGTCTTCAAGCAAATATTTTAGATTTAATATTTCTGTTTACATTGAGATTATATGAAAATCTACTCTGTCAAAAAATCTTTATTAAATAGTTGTGAATAGATAGATGAAAGTATTGATAGTTGGTGGTGGTGGTCGTGAGCATGCCCTGGCCTGGAAGGCAGCACAATCAGAACAAGTTGAACTGGTTTATGTTGCGCCGGGGAATGCAGGGACTTCGAGAGAAGAAAAGGTCAATAATGTCGATATTGGCGCTGAAGATATTTCAGCATTGAAAACCTTTGCCAAAAATGAAGAAATAGACCTCACGATCATTGGCCCCGAAAATCCTCTGGTCGATGGTATCGTGGATGAATTCAAACAAGCAGGATTACCCTGCTTTGGTCCATCAAAAGCTGCCGCAATTCTTGAAGGATCGAAATCCTTTAGTAAGGATTTTTTGCAACGTCATCATATCCCGACTGCAGAATACCAGGTATTCACCGATGTCGATGCAGCTAAAGTCTATGCCAGAGAAAAGGGTGCGCCGATTGTTATCAAGGCGGATGGATTGGCTGCAGGGAAAGGGGTCGTGATTGCTCTATCAGAGGACGAAGCAATCGTGGCTATCGAAGATATGCTGGCCGGAAACAAGTTTGGTGAGGCTGGTCATTGTGTCGTGATTGAAGAATTCCTGCAAGGTGAAGAGGCCAGTTTTATTGTGATGTCTGATGGCAAAAATATTTTGCCACTAGCGAGCTCACAGGATCACAAGGCGAGAGACGAGGGCGACCAGGGCCCCAATACTGGGGGCATGGGGGCTTATTCCCCGGCACCCGTTGTCACGAATGAAATGCATGATCGCATTATGCATGAAGTGATCGAGCCCACCATCAGAGGCATGGCCGAAGAAGGGCGTGAATATGTCGGATTTCTTTATGCGGGAATAATGATAACGGCTGATGGCAAACTCAAAGTGCTGGAATTTAATTGCCGTTTGGGGGATCCGGAAACCCAACCTATTATGATGCGCCTGAAAAGTGATCTGGTTGAATTATGCATGGCAAGCTTACATGGGAAATTGAATGAGATGACGGTGGAGTGGGACAAACGCGTTGCCCTGGGGGTTGTTCTGGCTTCGAGAGGGTATCCTGGCAACGCCCGTAAGGGTGATGTTATTTCAGGTTTGAATAGTGATTTTCCAGCAAAGACGAAGGTATTCCATGCCGGGACAAAATATGATGGTGAAAATATAGTGACCAATGGTGGGCGTGTAGTGTGTGTAACATCTCTGGGTGAATCAGTTCAGGCGGCACAGGAACATGTATATCGGGCTGTTGATAATATTACTTGGGAAGGGGTGTTTTTTAGAAAAGATATCGGTTATCGTGCTATAAAAAATGAGTAACTGCTGAGTAAGTGTCAACAGGGAGGTCGTATATGTACAAGTTGTTGGTACTATTTATTTTATTAAGTTCACCAGCTTTATCGGCAGCCAATTCCTTAAAAGGCTGGCCTCAAGGCCCAAATAATTATAAGGCTATTCATGATATTGCGGTTAAGGAAGAAAAACCTCTGTTGGTTTATTTTTATACTGACTGGTGTCCTTATTGCAAAAGATTGAATAGTGAATATATTGCCAGTCCTGAGTTTAAAAAACTGTTTTCCGGGATATATCGTGTTCAAATTAATCCGGAAAAATCAAAATCTGGTGATATACTTTTTAAAAAAAATTATAAGGGCACAGGGTTCCCTGCTGTGTTTATTTATGTACCAGGGGTTTCTCAGGAACCAAGGCAGTTTCATCCGTTCAGCAAAAAGGGCGATTGGAGTCCGGCTGAGTATACTAAAAAAATCAGAGAGCAAATTGCGCGGGGTTATAGCAAAAAGGCCTACGAACTTTATAAGGATAAGAAATATAAACGGGCGCGTGAATATTTAATAAAAGCATCGACGTACGATTTAAAAAATAAATATGCGTTACTACTGATGGGCTCAATATACCATAAGGAAGGCTATGAAAATCAGGACAAGGTACTTCTCAATAAAGCCAGGCACATTTACAAAAGGATCCTTAAAATTTATCCGGGCGACAAAAAAGCCCTGTCTGCGCTGGAAAAACTGGGCAATTAACTGATTTCCCAGTTTAGAAAATTTTTCAGTAGAGTTAATCCTGCGTGCTGACTTTTTTCCGGATGAAATTGTGTAGCAAATATATTTCCACTGGCAACCGCTGAAGTAAACTCAGTTGCGTAGTTTGTTTTTGCCGCAATGTCCTCGTCATTTTCTGCTTGTACATAGTAGCTATGGACAAAATAGAAACGGGCACCATCTTCAATATTCTTCCACAAAGGATGTGGTGCTTGCTGGTTTACTCGGTTCCAGCCCATGTGTGGAATTTTACAAATGTCGCCATGTTCATCTTTGACATTATCCGGGAAGCGAACGACCTTGCCGGGGATGATGCCCAGTCCCTCAACGCCCCCATCTTCATCGCTTGTCTGCATCAATGATTGCAGACCCAGGCAAATGCCGAGAAACGGTTTAGTATTGATGCATTCTCTAACGATATCATCCAGACCAGAATCCTTGAGACTTTTCATACACTGGCCTACAGCGCCTTGACCCGGGAAAACGACCCGATCAGCGTTGAGGATTTCCCGCCGCTGATCTGTCACCAGGATGTCATGTTGACCCACTGCGACGAACTCCAGGGCCTTGGCAACAGAACGCAAATTACTGGTGCCGTAATCAAGGACAGCGATTTTACTCATGTAGTGGGTATGGGCATGAATTTTGGTTTATAAAGCACCCTTGGTAGAAGGCAATATGCCTTCCATTCTTGGATCAGGCTCTACAGCCATGCGTAATGCGCGACCAAAGGCCTTGAATATTGTTTCGGCAATGTGGTGTGCATTTCGACCTTTGAGGTTATCAATATGCAAAGTCACCATACCGTGATTGACAAAGCCCTGAAAGAATTCAAATAGTAGATCAAGATCAAAATCACCTACCCGTGCGCGCGGATATTCAACAAAATATTCCAGGCCTGGCCTCCCAGAACAATCTACAACAACACGTGACAAGGCTTCATCTAATGGTACATAGGCATGACCATATCTGCGGATACCCTTTTTATCGGCCAATGCTTTTGTAAAGGCTTGTCCCAAAGTAATACCCACATCTTCTACGGTGTGATGAGCATCAATCTTCAGATCGCCTTTTGCCTTGATGTTTAAATCAAACATGCCATGTCGAGCGACCTGATCCAGCATGTGTTCAAGGAAAGGCACGCCTAACTCAAGACTTGCCTTCCCTGTCCCGTCGAGATCAATGCTAACTTCAATTTGAGTCTCATTGGTTTCGCGGTTAATTGTTGCGCTTCTATTACCCATTACTCTTATAATGCCCGTTATCCTGAAAAATAGAGGTAATAGGATAACCTCTTGGCCTAATACTTGCCATCCTATGCCAAAATAAATAGACCCTAATAGATAGATCAATGATTAAATTAGCCATGGAAAATCTGGATAGCTTGAATGATTGAGATCGAATCAATACGCAGTTATTTGTTTGCCTTACAAAATAACATTACAGACGCTTTGTGTGATCTGGACAGCACGTTGGTATTGAAGGAGGACGAATGGGATAGAGAAGAAGGTGGCGGCGGGCGTTGTCGTGTGATGCGTGATGGTCAGATATTCGAACAAGCGGGTATTAATTTTTCTTACGTTTTTGGCAATGAGTTGCCAGCCTCGGCGACCGCACACCGCCCTGGACTCGCAGGCAGAAAATTTCAGGCGCTTGGTGTCTCATTGGTAATTCATCCAATCAACCCCTATGTCCCGACTACACATATGAATGTCCGTTTTTTTGTTGCTGAAAACAAAGAGGAACCCCCTGTCTGGTGGTTTGGTGGAGGTTTTGATCTGACACCTTATTATGGGTTTGATGAAGATGCGAAACATTGGCATATCACGGCGAAAGAGGCATGTGCTGAATATGGAGATGATATTTATCCCCGTTATAAAAAATGGTGTGACGATTATTTTTATTTGAAACACAGACAGGAGCCGCGAGGCATAGGCGGGCTGTTTTTTGATGATTTGAATGAATGGGAGTTTGAAAAATGTTTTGCATTCACGCGCAGTATTGGAGATGCTTTTCTGCCTGCCTATATACCTATTGTCGAGCGCCGTAAAGGGCTTGATTATGGAGAACAACAACGACAGTTTCAATTATATCGGCGTGGACGTTATGTCGAATTTAATCTGATCTATGATCGGGGAACCCTCTTTGGTCTTCAGTCTGGAGGCAGGACTGAATCAATATTAATGTCTTTACCACCATTGGTACGTTGGCAGTATGATTGGCAGCCAGAGCCAGGCACACCGGAGGCCGAACTCTATGAACAATACCTGAAAGTCAGAGAATGGGCCTGAGGAAACAAGTCTGGGGGTGATGGGCTTAATCCTTAGCGGGAGGTATTTGCACCAGGAGGTGACTGGCCCGTCATTCGTCAGGCTTACCTGCATGTCTGTACCGAATTGACCCGAACCTACAATGGCTTGTTTCTTTCTTGCACGTGAGAGCAGGTATTCAAATAATTTTTCCCCCATCTCAGGTATTGCTGCAGAATTAAAACTGGGGCGCAAGCCTTTTTTGGTATCAGCGGATAGCGTGAATTATGGAACAAGCAGCAAACCATGATTAAGCTCGGCGAGGGAAAGATTCATCTTACCTCCTTTATCCGGGAAAACACGATAAGCCAATATTTTATCTAACAGCCGATCTGCCTGTTGTCGTGTATCGCCTTTCTCAATACCAATGAGAACCAGAAGGCCTGTCCCTATACTGGCAACAATTTGATTGTTGATTGAAACCCGGGCTGTGCACACCCGCTGAAGGAGTCCGATCATGATTGATCAAGACTTTTGCTTACATGATCTTCATATGATTTTCATGTAATCAAGAATAATGACTGCGAAAACGGCAACAGGACTAAGAAGAACGACCCATTCCATATTACGTCTTGTGAACCATCCTGTGAAATGCAAAATCAAGATGGCGATTGCTAACGTGTATACGATATAAAAAACCATCGTTTTGTCCCCTTATCTTAATAAAGAATTGTTCTTGTAAAATTGTGCGGCACTAATGTCCGCCAACCTATGCGAACCACTAAGGACCATACCGTTATCCCTGTCATAAATACATCATCCAAGGTAATTATAAGTCAGGAGAAAATACAATTCCACCCGACACATGGTTAATTAAAGATCTGGACGCCGTTATTACTGGCGACAAGCAGAACATCCGCAGGTCGTTGGGCAAATAGACCATTGGTCACAACGCCGGCAAGTTTGTTGAATTTCCCTTCCAATTCAACAGGCTTGAGAATATTCAGGTTATGTACATCGAGAATGATATTACCGTTATCCGTGGTAAAGTCCTCACGTAATACCGGTTGTCCCCCCAATTTAACGATTTCCCTTGCGACATAACTTTGCGCCATGGGGATGACTTCTATGGGCAATGGAAAAGTCCCCAGAACATCGACCAATTTGGTTTCATCAATAATGCAGATAAATTTTTTGCTGGCAGCGGCAACAATTTTTTCTCTTGTCAGCGCGCCCCCGCCACCTTTAATCAAGTGTAGATGTTTGGTTGCTTCATCCGCACCATCGACATAAACAGGTAGTTCATTTGCACTATTCAGACTCAACACTGGGATGTGATACTTTTTCAGCAGGGTTTCTGTGGCAACTGAACTCGATACTGCGCCTTCGATCCTATGTTTGATGCTGGCTAGAAACTCGATGAAAAGATTGACGGTGCTTCCCGTGCCAACGCCAACAATTGAGCCATCCTCTATATAGGCAAGTGCGGCCTCCGCGGCCTGTTTCTTTTGTTCATCCTGTGTCATGTCTGTTTTCCGGTGAAGTGATAATGTTTAGATCTCTTATTAAATGGTATCTTACACGTATGGAAGAATATAAAAAAATGATCGAAGACGCTTTGAAGCGTGTTTATGAGGTAGCTCGCAAAACAAGCCTGGATTTTGCCCCAGAAGTTTCAGCTCGACACGAAAACAATATTTGGCTGAAGAGAGAAGACCAGCAGCCAGTTTTCTCTTATAAATTGCGCGGCGCTTACAATCTCATGGCGAGTTTAGCTGAGCAGGAAAGAAAAAAAGGTGTCATCGCTGCATCAGCAGGGAATCACGCGCAAGGCGTAGCCCTTGCTGGAGACAAACTGGGAATTGAAGCAACGATAGTGATGCCGAAGACAACACCAGAGATCAAGGTGACTGCGGTCAAACGTTTGGGTGCTAATGTTTTGTTGCACGGGAATAATTACGATGAAGCGAAGGATTATGCGTTAGGTATTGCAAGGGATGAAGGCAAGTCATATATCCCCCCTTATGACCATCCTGTTGTCATTGCCGGTCAGGCGACAGTGGCCGTTGAAATATTGCAGCAACACCCAACGCAACCAGATATTATTTTTGTCCCCGTTGGTGGAGGCGGCTTGATAGCGGGGATGGTTGCCCACCTCCAGGATGTTGCCCCGAACATAACTATTATCGGGGTTGAACCAGATGAAGCGCCCTGTATGCATGCAGCATTTGAAGCCGGTGAACGTGTGGAGTTGGAACATATCGGCATCTTTGCTGATGGTGCGGCAGTGCGTCAGGCTGGTGAGGAGCCATTTCGTATTGTGAAGGATGTTATCGATGAAATCCTGTTGGTAAATGTCGATGAAATCTGTGCGGCAGTGAAAGACATCTTCGAAGATACCCGCTCGATTCCTGAACCGGCGGGGGCACTGGCACTGGCAGGACTCAAACAATATGTCGCCAGAGAAGGCATCAGGAACAAAGAACTGGTGGCCATCTTCAGTGGAGCCAATGTGAATTTCGACCGATTACGCCATATTGCAGAGCTTGCTGCGCTGGGGGAGCATCGAGAGGCATTAATCGGCACGACGATTCCAGAAAAGCCAGGTAGCTTCCTTAAATATTGTCATGACCTGGGGCCGAGACAAATCACCGAGTTTAATTATCGTTACGGAGATTCGAAAACAGCTCACATATTTGCAGGTTTGCAATTGCGTCACGGAGCAGAAGAAAAAAATACATTGATAGCTAATTTAAAAGACAAGGGCTATGAAGTCGTGGATCTCAGTAATGATGAAGTGGCAAAAATGCATGTGCGCTATATGGTCGGTGGCCATGCAGCGCAGGTCGAAAATGAATTACTTTATCGGTTTGAATTTCCGGAACGTTCGGGTGCGCTGCTGCATTTTCTCACACAAATGGGTGAGCGTTGGAATATTAGTTTGTTTCATTACCGTAATCATGGGGCTGCCTATGGCCGCGTGTTGATGGGGATCCAGGTCCCTGATGAGGAACGCCCTGAGTTTCAGGAATTTCTGGATGGCTTGGGGATGCAGTATTGGGACGAGAGTGGCAATAAAGCGTATGAGATGTTTTTGAGTTGATGGTTTGTAGGTGTTTGTCATTCTCGCGAACCAGGCTGTGTGAAAACTATTTTTGATTTTAAATTGTGGGGAAAATGTTTCATATAATGACTACTTCTATGATACTCATCCCTAAAGCGAGATCAATATCGGTGTAAGTGGGGAAAACATTTATTTAATGGTTAGAATTTCGAGTTTTCACACAGTCTGATGCGCCAGAATGACGACTTTTTCTACCCGTAATGGATACCAATGCGAACTGACCAATATCGCCCTGTTTTCTTAAAATGTAATGACGGATGTCTGGGATTTGATTTGAGAATCTCGTAATTTTTATCTGCAATTCTTTGTGCTGAGATAGATAACGATTCATAGGCCAACCAATATGATGGACTGGCAAAATGGATCACAATTTCTTCGATTTCCCCGCTTTATGATCTGCAATAGCAGTTCCAGAAAGGCCATCAAGTTTACCACTGGCAGCATCTGATTCTATTTGTTTGTCCCATACGTCGGAATCAAATTGCTCATACCACTCACGAAATTGCCTTAGTTGATCTTGTGGTAATTGTGCAATTTCCTTTTCAATATTTTCAATGGTTCTTGCCATTATTAATAACTCCTAAATACTTGATTCGATTAAATTTTTCGTGTAACTGATTCGCGAATGGTAACATGTGAGGCGTGATGTTTGCCACTTTGTGTGGTGCATAATGTCTGGATACCCGCTACCGGCTCGTGGGCCGGCACATGCTTCGCGGGTATGACGGGGTTGGGTGCGAGTATGACGACTTTTTCTACCCGTAATGGATACCGGCTCGTAGGCCGGCACAAACTTCGCGAATATGGCGAAACAGGTATTATTCATTGAAATATTCCAGATACCACTCAACAAATCGCCCGATGCCTTCTTCTATTGACGTATTTGGTTTATAACCAACATCATCGACTAGCGCCTGGACATCAGCGTAGGTATCAGGCACATCACCGGGCCGTAGTGGTAGTAATT
>JACZSJ010000065.1 GCA_022574295.1 Pseudomonadota bacterium | reverse complement strand
GAAATGACAAATAGCCTGACAAGGTTCGAAATGACAAATAGCCTGCCAAGGTTCGAAATGACAAATAGCCTGCCGAGGTTCGAAACGATATCCCATGCCCATAATGACCAGGGGTGTGACATCGACCAATCTGTTGAGATTTCGACAGTTTTGATGAAGGATCATCACGAAGTAGTGCGGCTTATATCGGGAATATATTTAAATATTAATAAAAACAAAGAGTTATAATATTGGCACAGATACTGCATCGTTACAATCAAACATAAGATAAAAGAGGAACACAAAGATGGTTAACAAAAAACAATCAGGTTTCACATTAGTCGAAATCGCAATTGTGCTGGTGATTATTGGCCTGTTGCTTGGCGGTATTCTGAAAGGTCAGGAATTGATCAACAGTGCCCGTGTGCGAAACATGGCGGATCAGAATTCAGGTATTCAGGCGGCCTATTTTGGTTTTATCGATCGTTATCGCCAGGTACCGGGTGACTGGGCCGCATTACCGGCTGCACAAGCAATTGGTGATGCTACTGTTACTCTTGGGGGTAATGGCAATGGACGTATCGATAATGACATCACAGAAGCAGCAGCAGTATTTTCGCAGTTATCCAAATCCAATTTTCTGGGCGGTGGTTTCACGCCCGCTACGGCAGCTACAGCTCCTGCAGATGAAGCTGAGTATATAGCAAATATAGCCTCACCTGTAAACGCCTTTAATGGTTCCCTGATATTGACTCGAAATAAAGGATATTCTGGCACTACCTCGACTCGTTTGAACCTGCATATGGGGGTAAATGTCCCAGTGAGTATTGCCAGAGAATTGGATATCAAGGTTGATGACGGTTTGCCTAATACCGGTGTCTTGCGTATGACGATACCTGATGGGACAGTTACAACCTTTGACACGATAAGTTTTGTATCAAACGTTATTGATTGTACTACTGAAGATACGGCAATTGCGGCAGGTAATGCGGATGGTACTGGTGCGGCGACGGATATCTTCGATGTTTTCGACGATTTTCAGGATTGTGGTCAGGTGTTTGTATACTAACTATATTTGTAATGTCTAAATAATAAGACCCGCGAAAGCGGGTTTTATTTTTTTAGACTGCTTAATTCTTTGTCTGTGTACTTTATAATCGAGCGGTAAACTCAGGTAATAGACCTGGACAATAAACCAGGGCAATTAATAAAAAAACAGGGCGTTATGACTGATCCAGCAATTCATATAGAAAAACTCTGCAAATCCTTTGCCGGTAACCATGTTTTGGATGAGATTGATTTGACCGTCAATAAAGGCGAGTTTACCGGGTTAATCGGTGTTAATGGTGCGGGCAAAACAACCTTGATTAAATGCCTGCTTGATTTTTGTGATATCACCTCCGGTAAAATTGAAATATTCGGGACGGCCCACATAAGAAAGGAAGCAAGAGAAAACCTGGTGTTTCTGCCGGAAAGATTTATGCCTCCCTATTATCTTACGGGTAAGGATTTTCTGGTTTATATGACAGAACTCCATGGCGTTGAATACAGCAATAAAAAGGTGACAGATTTATTCAAGATTCTTGATCTGGAGCTATCGGCATTATTAAAACCGGTCAGGGAATTTTCAAAGGGCATGGCCCAGAAGCTGGGGTTGGCATCGTGTTTATTGAGTGAAAAGGACCTGATGATATTGGATGAACCCATGAGTGGTCTGGATCCAAAAGCCAGGGTCTATTTAAAACAACACCTGATTGAATTGAAACAGGCAGGTAAGACAGTTTTTTTCAGCACCCACCTGTTGGTAGATGTTGAGATTTTATGTGACCGTATTGCTATTCTGCATCAGGGGCAGATCCGGTTCAACGGGACGACAGAGGAATGCAAGGAAACGTTTAAGGCAGAAAACCTGGAACAGGCCTACCTCGCCTGTGTCGGTGCATGAAGAAGCTGAACTTATCCACTGTCATCCCGAGAGAACAAGAGGGATCTTCACAGGATCCCTCACATCTATTCGGGACGCCTACGGCGGATTTCTCGCCTTATGGGCTCGAAATGACAAATGGTTTTGGGTTTCGCAATAACAAAATGACTGTCATCTCTCCTTGCGGTCGAGATGACAGGTTTATTTTGGTGTTAGTGTCATAGAGAGTCAGGTATATCTCTTGATTAGCCTGCCAATCGTAAGGCCCTGTACCAGAATCGAAAAGACCACAACACAATAAGTAATTGCCAATATCGTTTCTCTCTCGGCACTGGCTGGCAGAGACAGTGCCAGGGCAACTGAAATTCCTCCGCGCAATCCGCCCCATGTCAGAATTTTTATGACCCCAGGTGTTAGTTCTCTGAATTTTCTGATGAAAAATATGGGCACACCGACACTGACAAATCTTGCGATTAATACGATAAAGATAGAGAGCACTCCTGCGATTAATAAATGTGCCTCGAAAGTGATTACCAGGATTTCAAGACCAATCAGAACGAATAGAACTGCATTGAGTATTTCATCAATGAGCTCCCAGAAGGTGTCAAGACGTTCTACGGTGATTTCGCTCATCGCCAGCAAGCGGCCGTGATTTCCTATCAGGAGTCCGGCAACGACAATGGCAATAGGTGCAGAAACATGAAGTACTTCGGCCATGGCATAGCCCCCCGTGACCAATGCCAATGTCAGTAATATTTCGACCTGATAATTATCAACACGTTTAAGCATGGCGTAGGTGATGCCGCCAATCACAAAGCCGAAAATTACACCCCCCAGTGCTTCTTTCAGAAAAAAAGCAATGACTGCGCCGGGTGTGATGTCAGTTTCACCAAAAGCGAAGCCACTGATCAATATGAACACCACAACACCAATACCATCATTAAACAGAGATTCCCCGGTAATTTTCGTTTCCAGGGATTTTGGTGCGTGAACAGTGCGTAATATTCCCAGTACCGCAATCGGGTCGGTGGGCGATATTAAAGCACCAAATACCAGGCAGTATAAAAAGGGCAAATCGATATTGATCAGGTCGAGTAATAACCAGAGAAGAACACCGATAATGGTTGTGGAAGCAAGAACACCCAATGTTGCCAATGTCGCAATCAGCCATTTTTGCTCGGCCAAATCGGCCAGGTTAACGTGGAGTGCGCCGGCAAATAACAGATAACTCAGCATGCCATGCATCAGGGTCTGATTAAAATCAATCTCTCCAAGGATTGTATTTGCCTGGGGAGTTAAATCTAACCCCAGTGGTTTAAGTGCCAGCAAACCTAAAGACATGATAAGACCGATCAGCATGACGCCGATGGTCAAAGGCAGTCTGAGATAGCGATGATTGATATAACTAAATATCGCTGTCAGGGTGATAAGCAGGGCAAGGATATCAAACAGTCTCATGGTTTAGTCTCAAGTTTAATAAATATCGGATTGGGTATTAGTTAAGGAATCTCTGATAAAGTCCCAATATACATTAAGTCGTCATGCTGGCGCATGCCAGAATCTAGTCAAAACAAAAACTTACTGGATGCTGGTATTCACCAGCATGACGAAGTGCGTACTTGATCAGAGATTCCTTAAGAATGTTATAATCTTAACAGTGTGGCGCGGGGGATTCGATAGTGCATCATTATAGTTTGCTTGCTTTATTATTTTTTAGTCAATCTGTCCTTATACAATTTGTTCAGGCACAAATGTATCAATGGGTCGATCCTGAAACCGGGACAACGCAATTATCCGGAAAGCCGCCTGCCTGGTATCGCAGTGTTGAAGGTGGGCCACGGGTCTTCGTGTTTAATCGTGGCAAGGTCGTTGACGATACAGGCATCGATATTTCCGACGAGCAACGAATGGCCTTACGTACAAATGCGTTTGTCAGGGCTGAGGAAGACAGACTTGCGGCGAAGGAGAAAGCAATGGAAGCGGCTAAATTGAAGGCAATGATAGACAAGAATGTAGACACAACTTCAGGGCAAAAGGGTGAAGATTCCGAGTTGTCAGATCAGTCTCAGGAAATAGTGGTCTTGGAAGGCCCTGACGAGACAGAAATCGGGGAAGAAGCGATAGACGAAGGCAAGGACGAAGATAATTTTATCGAAAAAATGAAAGCACTGATTGCTGAATGGGATAACAAACGCACGGAAGAAGCCATGATATTACTACTGCAAGGAAATCCTGAAAAATAAGGGGGGACAGCATTGGTGATGAGAAATAATCAGTGAGATGAAGAAGATTAGTCTCCCGTAAAAAAAATCTTTAGTTTCTCCATTAATGATTTTTCTCTGACACCCAGATTCAATTTATTTAATTTAATCAAGACTTCGTGGTTTGGGTTGAATTTCCGTCCTATCATTATGTAGGCATGTGCCCTGTTGCTATCCCCATTAAGGATTGATCGTTCCGCCAGATAGGCATATCGGTCTGCAATATTCAGCAGACCTGCTGCTGCAACCTTGTCTGCTGGATCTGCCTCAAGTAATCTCGAAAAATAATAATATGCATTATCTTCTGATGGTTGAGTTAATCGATATTCTTCCAGGCTTTTTTTGCCTAGCCAGTGTAGAGCCTGTAAAACATCTTCGGACATTTTTACATGAGCCTTTGCTGGATCCGAGACATCACCAGTAATATTTTCCGAGGGAATGTTTTCAGGCATTACAATCGTTGTTGGGACCTTATCGAGTCTGGATGAATCGTCATTCATTCTTGACTCTGCATATTGTAGTGTTCCGAAGATTCCTCCTGAAGTCATCAAAAGCAACAATAAGATATTTAAGATTTGAGTGCTTTTTTGTTCTGCCCTGTCGGGAGGTGTGGCACCAGTGGTATCGAAATCTACGATTGTGGGTGAAGATTTTCTTTTGCGTTGCAATTTATTGATATTTTTCACCATGGTGGCGGCATCTTCGAATCGCTGATCACGATTCTTTGCCATCATTTTATTGAGCAATGGTTGAAATTCCTCAAGACCATCTTCAAACACTGGGACAGGGGACTGTTTGTGTTGAATAATGACATCGAACACGGTAGCGGCAGCATATGGTTTTTTACCAGCTAGCATCTCATAAAACATGCATCCCAGGCTGTAAATATCAGCACGACCATCGATTTCAATACCATCGGCTTGTTCAGGACTGACATAATTCGGGCTTCCAAGAAACAGACCCGTAGCAGTTAAATCATTGTCAATACCATCAGTTTGTTTGGCGATACCAAAGTCTGTTATCAGGGGGGTGTCAGGATCTCTGAACATGATATTTCCTGGTTTAATATCTCGATGAACCACCCCCATTTTATGTGCCGCATCCAGTCCTGAGCCGATCTTGGCAATGTAATCGAGTGCATCATCTGGTGTGATGGGTAATTCCATCCGTGTTTTGAGATCGCCACCTTCAATATATTCCATGGAAATATATAGGGAGTCATTTGCGATACCAATATCAAAAATGGTAATGATACAAGGATGGTTAAGTGTGGCAACGATGCGACCTTCAGAGAGAAAGCGCTCGATGAGGGTTTCGCTGGCGATAGGTCCGTTGACATCAAGTATCTTAAGAACAACGAGTCTGTCTAATGATTCCTGTGTGGCAAGATAAACAGAGGCCATGCCACCTTTCCCGACAAGATGCTGTATTTTATAGCCAGGGATTTCCATGCGATGGATTATAAGCGAATAGTGGTTAAAAGTTTCAACTGTCTCCTAGTGTTCTATCAATTTTGCATTGACGGGCAGGGGGGAGATAGATCTCTCCGCCGTTGTTTCGACCAAAGGGACGCCTATATGGATATAGGTGGTACGATTACAGGGAGGTAATTGATAGAGTCGAATGCTGGAAGCGCGAAGCTTGCCCTTGGGAGGGAATTTATTTCTTCGGGGACAGACTTTTAAGTCTGTCCCCTGATGCGCTAGTTGTTGCGTTGGCTGGGGATGTAGTTTCCACTCTGATATCGCTTGAAAAAGTACTCAATTAAAGGGTGATTGATCGACTCGATTGAGCTGTCGGGGATAAGGTTACGCTCTGCCACATAGGACTCATGGAAGGCATTATGTACCAATACCTTATACCAGGGCTTATCTTTTGGCGGGCAACTGAGAGCAACTTTGACATACCATTCTTCAGAACCCTGAAAGACGGGGTCAACATCGAAGATAACTCCTCTGTAGTTAAATAGTTTGTGGACGACCAATTGCCCAACGCTAAATTTTGCATGATGTACTTTCATAGAGGCATGGTTATAAATAGTGTATTTTTAACTGGATATAATTTGTTGTTTCACACAGTTAGAATATAGTCTCTTTTTGCAAGTTTTGTTGTATTGTCAAAATTATCAAAACCGGGAGACGAGATTACAATATTGTCAGGTCCGAAGTGGGATTGTCAGATAATGACATAAAAAAGGCTTGTAAGGCAGGCTATCAGATCGTCAACATAGAACCCAGGATTTTAAGAACTGAAACAGCCGCACTAATCGCAATCAGTGCTGGTCAAATGCTATGGGGATAATTTTGCCTGAGTGAATTAATCATGAATATCATGGTCACTGGTGTACAATACTAAATAAGTTGCCACTACTGAAATGTTATGAATACCGTCCCTGTTCCTCATCTCACCACTGCACATTCCGGCCCATTGCATCAAGTTGAACGACATCTTGTCGATCATCAATCTGATATTGAGTCATGGTTTCGGAAGCAGTGGCGAAAGACACCTGCACCTTTCTATGCCTCTGTTGATCTGCGCAATGCTGGATATAAGCTGGCACCGGTGGATACCAATCTGTTTCCAGCAGGTTTTAATAATCTTAACCCTGCATTCGAGGCATTGTGTATACAAGCTGTCCAATTAGCGGTAGAACGTTTACCACATCAGGTGGATCGGATCCTGATAATTCCTGAAAATCATACGCGCAATTTTTTCTATCTGGAAAGTCTTGCTTCCTTGCAGCAGATCATTGAAAAAGCAGGTTTCGAGGTGAAGTTAGGTTCGCTAATAGCAGATCTGACGGAGCCAATGACAATCACACTTGAGTCAGGGAAATCAGTATGTCTGGAGCCGTTGCAAAGAAATGGAAACAGTGTCGGTATTGGTGAATTTGTCCCTGAGTTGCTGGTCCTGAACAATGACCTTTCTTCAGGGCGACCCGAGATACTTGAGTCTCTGGATCAAGCAGTGACGCCAGTGCTGGGTCTGGGTTGGTCAAATCGATTAAAGTCTGTTCATTTCAGGCACTATCAGGAAGTCGCAGCTGAATTTGGCGAGCATATAGAGATTGATCCCTGGTTTATTGATCCTTTCTTCAGAAATTGTGGCGAGATAGATTTTATGCAACGTGAAGGGAGTTCTTGTCTGGAAAGAAATGTAGATGTACTACTAAAAGAAATACAGGAGAAATATGATAAATACAAAATAGGCTGTCGACCTTATGTCATCATAAAGGCAGATAGCGGTACTTATGGCATGGGCATCATGACCGTTAATAGTGTTGATGATATTCTGGAACTAAATCGTAAACAGCGGAGCCGTATGTCGACAATTAAGGAAGGTCAGAAAGTGACCAAGGTCATTATCCAGGAAGGAGTTTATACGCACGAAACCTGGGGAGAAGAAGAAACCGTTGCCGAACCCGTCGTCTATATGATTGATCACAATGTCGTCGGTGGTTTCTATCGAGTACATGATGCACGCGCTGCGAATGAGAATCTAAATGCACCAGGAATGCGTTTTGAACCCCTGGCCTTTGACGATTGTTGTATTTCCCCTGAAAGGAAGCTGGATGCTGATGCGCATCCACATCCGCATCGTTTCTATACTTATGGTGTGATTGCCAGGTTGGCGCTATTGGCTGCGGCCAGAGAAACAGAGGCCCAGGTATAGAAGCAAGTCAACCTATAATTGCTTGATTGCTTTTCTAACATCACTGGCGTGCCTTCTGCTCACTGGTAATGGTGACTTTATACCTTGCAACTTGATACAGGGATTGCCGTCCTCATCTTTGTCCAGTCCCTGAATATGTCTTAGTGACACCAGTGCATTCCGATGGATCCGTATGAATCGCGGAGCAAATTCTCTTTCCAGAGATTTAAGCGAATCATCAATCAGCAATTCACCCTCTGGCCAGACGGCGGTCACATATTTTTGATCTGCCTTCAGATAATGAATTTGCTCAACAGGGATAATTTGCAAATTACCCTGAACTGTCGCACTGAGGTGAGAACGACTATATTTCGAGTCATCGTTGTCTCTTAATTCGCTGACATTGGTTCTGTTCAATGCTCTTGCCCTGCCAATGGCCTGTTGCAAGCGTTCTTTACGGATGGGCTTCATCAAATAGTCAATTGCATGTGCATCAAAAGCATCTAGTGCATAGTCCTGGTATGCCGTGGTAAAAATAATTGCAGGAGGAGATTCCAGCCCGGCAAGATGATGTGCAACTTCCAGACCGTCCATGACCGGCATGCGTATATCCAGTAGAACAATTTCTGGAGATTCCTTGCTAACCATGCTGAGTGCATCAATACCGTGTTCGGCTTCTGATATGGAAAAATGATTGTCTAGTTCAGAAAGTAGACTAACGAGTCTCTCTCTGGCCAGCATTTCGTCATCAACGATCAGTATTTTCATAGGGATAAGGAATGACGATTTTTGTGACATAACGCTGGTTATCGGAATGTGTAATCAAACGTCCCTTGCTTCCGTAATAGGCAGACAAACGTTGGCGGATATTATCCTGTGCCATATGATTGCCATCATGGTGGCCTAAATTTTTATCTGGGGGCAATGGATTATCAATCGTGATGGTAATCTCATTTGGCGTTTTTTGACCGTAAATATGGATCACACCCCCTTTCGGTAAAAGTTCGATGCCGTGGTATATCGCATTCTCAAGGATGGGCTGGAGTGTCAGGGTGGGGAGCTGCGTATCCTCGGGCAAATCATCTGTCTCCCAAATCGTTTTCAATCTATCACCAAATCGGTGAGACTCAATACGGAGATAACGTTTGCATAATGAAATTTCTTCAGCCAGGGTGGACATGCGTTTGGCGTCCTTCAGGCTGACGCGAAATAAATCTGCCAGATCCTCAGTTGCTTCTTCTGCCAGCACTGGATCCTTACGTGTCAGGCTAGCGATGGTATTCATGCAATTAAATAGAAAATGAGGTCGTATGCGGGACTGCAGTGCCTGTATCCGTGCATTCGCTTCTGATTCAATGTTTTTCCGCCACTGATGCTGTATATAGAAATAGCGTAATGTAAGTGCACTAACGATGGCACTGATACCCATACACCGGAGCAGGAAGTCACCATGCCCCGCAACAGTGGAGTCCATCAGGGTGGGCCTGACGTGGAACATCCACCATGTCAGTTCTGTAATAATCAATGCTATTATCAGCGTCAGCAGATAACTGAGACTGGCCGCCCAATAATCAGACAGGCGGTTCAGATACTTTCCGGTCAGGCATAATGCTGCTGTGCAAGACAGGACAATCCACTGGATGAAGAGTGAATAGTATGCCAAATCGGCAATGCGATCCTGTCCTCGTATCGAATGCGTTAGCGTTAAAACGATGGCCAGTAATTCGCCAAGAAGAACCACGACAAAAAGCATGCGGACGCTGCAGAAATCCGGTAGAAAAGAACGTGCTTGCTGTTGGTTTGTATCCATAAAAATAATGAATTTTCGCAGATAGCTTACGTTATACTGTCGGTGTTTATCAAACAAATACCCAAACTAAACAAATACCCAAACTACTTTCAACTTGCTGAAACCTGCATTTCCAAGTAGTTTGGGTATAAAAACAAGAATATTGATTGTACGCACAATAATGACAAATAAAACCGGCAAAATTATGTCAGAAAAGGCTGTTTTACAGTTTAATGGATAAGATTCAAAAATGACAAGTCACAAAAACAAATCCCAGGAAAAAGAAACCCAGGAAAACAAATCCCAGAAAAACAAATCCCAGGAAAACAAATCATGGGGTGGACGTTTTTCCGCGTCTACTGATATTTTCGTTGAACAATTCACACAATCTGTTTCTTACGATCAACGGCTCTACCATTATGACATCCTGGGCTCGATTGCTCATGTGAGTATGTTGGCCAAGGTCGGCGTACTGTCGCGGGAAGAATCTGATCAAATCATTGAAGGTCTGGAGTCAATTGAGGCAGATATTGTCCAGGGAAGTTTCGAGTGGGAGATTGCGTTGGAAGATGTGCACATGAATATTGAAACGGCACTGGTTACCCGTATTGGTGATGTTGGAAAAAAACTTCATACCGGGCGTTCACGTAATGACCAGATTGCGACAGATATTCGTCTTTATCTGCGGGATGAAGTGACTGAAATTCAGTCCTTGTTAGTGAAGCTCATGTCAACTCTGCTGGATCTGGCGGAACGTGAGGCTGAAACAATCATGCCCGGGTTTACGCACATGCAAACGGCACAACCGGTGACCTTTGGTCACCATATGCTGGCCTGGTTTGAAATGCTCTACAGGGACAGCCAGCGTCTGGTTGATTGTCATGGCCGTATCAATGTCATGCCGCTGGGCTCTGCTGCCCTGGCAGGAACCAGTTATCCTATTGACCGTCAGTATACCGCTGAATTATTAAATTTTCCTGCAGTGACAAATAATTCTCTGGATGCCGTGAGTGATCGGGATTTTGCCATTGAGTTCAGCAGTTGTGCTGCCTTGATCATGATGCATCTATCACGTTTTTCAGAAGAACTCGTGATATGGATGTCTCAGCAATTTGGCTTTATTGATCTAGGGGACGCCTGGTGTACAGGTTCATCCATCATGCCACAGAAAAAAAACCCGGATATCCCTGAACTGGTTCGAGGGAAAACTGCGCGGGTGTACGGTCATTTGATGGGTTTGTTGACATTAATGAAGTCCCAGCCACTGGCCTATAACCGGGATAACCAGGAGGATAAGGAATCTTTGTTTGATGTAGTCGATACAGTTAAAGCATGTCTACATGCTTATACGGGGTTGGTGCCAGAAATTATAGTGAACAAGGATCGTATGCGAAGCGCCGCCATGAAGGGTTTTACCACGGCGACTGATTTGGCAGATTATCTGGTGCGAAAGAATATTGCATTCAGGGATGCGCATACAGTGGTTGGACAATCAGTACAATACGCCATCAAAGTAGAAAAAGACTTATCTGAATTAACGCTGGATGAGTTGAAGCAATTCAGTGAAGTGATTGAGGATGATGTCTTTGATTTTCTGAGTCTCGAAGGATCTGTCGCGGCACGCGCACATCAGGGAGGCACGGCACCGGAGCAGGTTTATCAGGCCATACACGCGGGGCGGGAACGACTTAAGTTCGTACCCCTAATAGAAGATTA
>JACZSJ010000064.1 GCA_022574295.1 Pseudomonadota bacterium | reverse complement strand
CTGAACAAGTTGCAAAATTCATTTAGTCGTCATTCTGGCGTAGGCCAGAATCCAGTCAAAACAATTGTTTACTGGATGCTGGTATTCACCAGCATGACGATAAAGATACTTAATCAGAGTTTTTCTGACAAACTAAGTTTCAAATTCAGCCAGGTATTCCCAACGTTCATAAGCCTTTTGCAGTTCTTCTTGAAGTTGTTTTACCGAGGCGACAGTTTGGCTGATGGTTTTCTTATCCTGTTGATAAAAATTACTTTGCCCAATGGCCTGTTCTAGTTTTTTCTGTTGATGTTCCATGCTCTCGATTTTATCGGGCAGGCCTTCTAGTTCACGCTTTTCATTAAAACCGAGTTTCTTTTTTTCTGAAAGTTTGCTTCTTTCTTTGTTCTGCCTGTAACGCTCTTTATTCTTGTTTGATTTTTTTTCGTCTGGTGTCCCCGTTGGCTTCCTTTGACGAATCCAGTCCTCATATCCCCCAACATATTCACCAACCTTGCCATCCTCTTCGAATACCAATGTGCTGGTGACCACATTATCCAGAAATGTGCGGTCATGGCTAACAAGTAATAGCGTCCCTTCGTATTCCGCGAGTAATTCTTCCAGTAGTTCCAGTGTATCTACATCCAGATCATTGGTGGGCTCATCCAGAACCATCATATTGGCTGGTTTGGTAAATAGCTTAGCCAGTAATAATCTGTTTCGTTCTCCACCGGACAGGGTCTTAACAGGAGAATCAATTTGTTCGGGAGGGAATAGAAAATCTTTCAGATAACTGATGACATGGCGCGAACGACCTTTCACTGAAATTATTTCTTTACCATCGCTGATATTTTCCCGCACAGTTTTTTCCAGATCCAGTTGCTGTCTTTGTTGATCAAAATAAACACAGTCCAGGCGAGTACCCATGATAACTTTTCCTGAATCCGGCGTTAGTTCACCCAGAATCAGCCTGAGCAAGGTACTTTTGCCAGAACCATTAGGGCCAATGATACCGATTCGATCACCACGTAATATGGTCGTTGACAAGTTACGAATCAGTGCTTGTTTATCGTAACTGAAATTGACATTTACCAGGTCAGCCACGCGTTTTCCGGAAAGATCGCTATCATCAATAACAAGGTTCACTGTTCCTTTTACTTCCTGTCGACGGCCACGTTCCTTCCTTAATTCCTTTAGTGCACGGACGCGGCCTTCATTACGAGTGCGTCGAGCCTTGATCCCCTGACGTACCCAGACTTCTTCTTTCGCCAGTTTTTTATCGAATTTTGCATTTCTCCTGGCTTCTTCCCTAAGTAATTCATCTTTCTTTTTAAGGTAATAATCAAAATCACCCTTGAATGAAACGAGGTTTCCACGGTCAAGTTCTACAATGCGTGTGGCAAGATGCTTCAGAAAAGTTCGATCATGGGTAATAAATACCAGGGCCCCTTGATAAGCCAGCAAAAATTCCTCCAACCAGTTGATGGCCTTGATATCCATGTGGTTGGTGGGTTCATCCAGTAACAATAAGTCAGGTGCACTCACCAGGGCCTGTGCCAACATGGTTCGACGACGAATACCACCGGAACAATCTCCAATTTTTTTATCTTCGGGTAATGATAAGCGACTTAATACGGTTTCAATCTTCTGGTTGATGTTCCAACCATCCAATACCTCTAAACGATGTTGTAGCTCTGCGAGTTTTTTGAGCGAGGTGCTGCTGGATGGCACAATTGTATGTGCAAGATGGTGATACTCTGCCAGGATCTGTCCAACATGACCCAGGCCAGCTGAGACAACTTCATAGATTGTTTGTGGCGTATCGGCAGGGACTTCCTGTTCCAGGTAAGAAATTTTTAATGTGTCCTGTCGCCAGATTTCACCCTCGTCGGGTTGGACAATGTCACTGATGACACGGAACAGGGTTGATTTGCCGGTCCCATTGCGACCCACCAGACAAATACGTTCGCCTGAAGAAATATTAAAGTTTACTTTTTCAAGTAAGGATAGATTGCCATAGGCAAGTGAAACATCTTTGAGTGTTAACAGGGACATGTGAAGTTGATTGAAAAATGTTTTGAGTAAAAAATCTTGGAGTCGTCTTAGTTTTTAAGTGCTATCCCCTTTGGGGGAGTGAAGCATAAATAAGCTTCAGTGTTTCATCAGCATAATCATCTATCGTTAGGGATGTATCTTTATATTTCCAGTATTTAAGATAATGTTCCTGGACCATTGCTAAGGCCATGGTAGCAATAAACCGGTATTTTTTATTGTCATTATTATGATTGCCATCTATTTTAGATAAAAGTGATTCTAGTGTAGATGTTATTTTCAACTCTATTGTCTTTGAATCTTTCTGATGGACAGACGGCAGGGAACGAGTTTCAAAGTAGAGAAAATAAAACCATGGATGTAGTAACTCTGCGGCAAAAATATGATGTGTGACGATCTCTTCCATGGCATGTTTTTTATCCTTATGCTGCAGGGCATTGTCTACAATGTTTGATGAGACCATTTTCACCATATCCTTGATCATAATGGCAATCATTTCCTTGGATTCTATGCAGGAGTAAATTCCCCCCATACTTAATTCGGTTTCACGACAGAGTTCACGCAGGGACATCTCATGGAAACCTATTTTTGATGAGATCTTGAAGGTTGCCCTGAATATTTTTTCCAGATTATTGACTGCAAATTTCTCTTTTTTGGTTTTGATATTTTTGCAATGCAATGCGAAAAGGCGGGAGTAAACTGACTTCCCCCGATAAGGAAACTTGGCCTTAAAGTCTTCAAATTGCATAATATCTGATTGCTCTGGAATTGAACTATTTCAACTAAAACCTGGTATATGGCCAGAGTTTATACTAAACTCGTCAATAACAAAAACGAGCGCTCGCTCTTTTTTGTTGTCAGGTAAAGGAGAGTCTAGATGAGTCTGGGTATAAGCTTAATTATTGTCGTTGTCCTGCTAGGTTTATTGTACCTGGGGCCTTCTTTGATAATTTTTACCATTGCCTGTTTTGCAGGTTTCCTCCTCTCACTCTACTACTCGCTACACGGTCTATTCATTTCCTTGCTGGGGGTACTGGCTTTGGTAAATCTGGCATTATTGATGAAGCCGCTTAGGCAAAAATATATCTCTACACCCTTTTTCTCACTATTCAAAAAAATGCTGCCAGCTTTGTCCGATACGGAGCAGGAAGCGATTGATGCAGGGACTGTGTGGTGGGATGGTCAATTATTCTCAGGTAAGCCAGACTGGAAATCATTAATTAAGATCGAAAAGCCAGGATTGAGTGAAGAAGAACAGGCGTTTCTGGATGGGCCAGTGGTTGAATTATGCAGGATGTCTGATGCCTGGAAGATAAACCATGACTGGAGGGTGATACCGGAGCATATTATTGATTTTATACGAGGGAACGGCTTTCTGGGGATGATTATCCCAAAAGAATACGGAGGACTTGAATTATCAGCCGTTGCTCAGTCTGAGGTATTGATAAAGATATCAAACACGGGTGCCGGGATCACCTACCTGGTTGCCGTCCCAAACTCATTAGGGCCGGGCGAGCTTCTGATTCAATATGGTACCGATGAACAGAAAAATTATTACCTGCCTCGTTTGGCAAAAGGCGAGGAAATTCCCTGTTTTGCCCTGACTGCACCCACCGCAGGATCTGATGCAACGTCAATTCCCGATACAGGCGTCGTGTGCAAGGGGCAGTGGGAGGGCAAGGAAGTGACAGGCATGCGTTTGAGTTTCTCGAAACGCTACATCACACTTGCACCGATCGCGACCCTGATTGGTTTGGCGTTTAAACTCCTGGATCCAGATCACCTGATTGGTGATATTGATGACTATGGGATTACCTGTGCTTTGTTACCAAGAGAGACAGAGGGGCTGATCATTGGAAGACATCATTTATCTATCGGCGATGCATTCCTGAATGGTCCCCTCCAGGGAGAAAATATCTTTGTGCCACTGGATTACATTATTGGTGGGCAGGAAATGGCAGGCAAAGGCTGGCGCATGTTGGTGAATTGTTTGTCTGTCGGTCGTTGTATTACCTTACCATCGGGTGGTGCTGCTTTCTCTAAACGTGTTGTGATGGGAACTACGGCTTATACCTCACTCAGAAGACAATTTGGTGTCCAGATCAAACAGTTTGAAGGCATTCAGAAACCCCTGGCACGCATGGTCGGGTTGGCCTATATCATTAATGCTGCGAGGTTGCACACCATACAGGCCGTTGATGCTGGCGAAAAACCCGCAGTTCCCTCAGCAATCCTGAAGTACCATTGTACTGAAATGGCACGTCAGTGTTTATTGGATGCCATGGATATTCATGGTGGTAAAGCCGTGATGAAGGGACCAAAGAATTATATTGCCAGTGCTTATGAATCTATACCGGTGGCCATCACGGTTGAAGGTGCGAATATCCTCACGCGTAATTTAATGATATTCGGACAGGGTGCGACGCGCAGCCATCCCTATGTACTGGAAGAAATGCAGCTTGCCAGTAAGGACACCGATGATGCGGTCATCGCCGATTTCGACAAGGTGTTATTTAAACATATTGGTTTTTCCATTTGTAATGGTGTCAGGGCATTTCTACTGGCCATCACCAGTTCACGAATTGCCATGAACCCGGGGCACAAGTCACTCGCCCGATATTATTCTCACCTGACACGATTAAGTGCGGCCTTTGCATTAATTGCGGATATCTCCATGTTGTCATTGCAATCAAAATTAAAGAGAATGGAGATGCTCTCAGCAAGACTGGGCGATCTGTTAAGTGATCTTTATCTCGCGAGTATGGTACTCAAACACTATGAAAATGAAGGTTGCCCGGATGAAGATTTACCCATTGTTCAATGGTCACTGGATTATTTAATCAACCATTACCAGGAAGCATTCCGGGAGATCATACACAATTATCCGAGCAGACCATTGGCTTACCTGTTAAGGCTTGTGATATTTCCATTGGGCATGCATTTCAGAGCACCGAGTGACAGGCTGGAAACAAGACTTGTACAAATAGTCACGGAAAATAATAGTACACGTGATCGTTTGACCGCCGGTTTATATATGGAACAGGGCGATAATAATCCATTAGCGCATGTGAATGAGGTATTTCTCGAGAGTCTGGCATTGGAGCCATTGCATAAAAAAATAAGACAGGCCATTAAAGATAAAACCTTACCAAAATTACAGGGTGTCATGCTGATTGAAAAGGCACGAGAAAATGATGTCATCAGTAAAGATGAGGCAGATCAATTGATTGCATTTGATGATCGACTAATGTCTGTCATTCATGTGGATGATTTTGATCAAGATGAATTGATCCGTATACCTTGTCCGGAAGTGACCGGATAATCTCAAATAGTCAGATTAATATTCACACATGGCCCAATCAATCGGTCCCTTTTTAAGAGAAAACTGGAAACGCTTTTCCAGCAAGCCTGGTGGCAAGTGGATATTTAGTCGGATCATAGGTTTTACAGTGCCTTACACTGGTTCTATTGCTGCCAATGTAGTGTTACTGGAGCCCGGACATGGTGTGGTAACACTGAAAGAACGCCGAAAGGTCAGAAATCATTTGCGATCGGTACATGCGATGGCTTTAGCAAATCTTGCTGAAATGGTGACTGGATTGACTTTATTAAACAGTCTGCCGGATGGTACACGATGCATTCTGACCAGCATGCAAATTCAATATCACAAAAAGGCCCGGGGTTTGCTGACGGCTGAATGCGTCTGCGAAATACCGCAGAACAATGAAGAAAGAGAAATGCAGGTCACAGGTGAAATAAAAAATGAAGTGGGCGAAGTGGTTGCATCTGCAACTGCCACATGGCGTATTGGTCCAGAAAAAAAGGCCTGAACAGAAAACCCGTGAAGAAAGGTTGAATCTTTATGACTGAATTTTCGCGTTCACTCGGAATTCAAACTTCCGTCGTATGTGGTGCCATGTACCCCTGTTCCAATCCGGAGTTGGTTGCCGCCGCTTCCGAGGCGGGTGCGATAGGTATCATTCAGCCACTCAGTCTCTCTTATGTTCATGGTTATGATTTTCGTGAAGGCCTGCAATACATTCGCTCGTTGACAGATAAACCCGTCGGTGTCAATTTTATTCTTGAGGCCAGTTCCAAACGCTATGTTGAACGAACACGACAATGGCTTGAGATTGCACTGGAAGAAGGCATTCAATTTTTTGTCACGGCACTGGGCAACCCAAGGTGGGTTGTCGATAGGGCAAAATCATCCGATGTGATTATTTATCATGATGTCACTGAAAAAAAGTGGGCTGAAAAGGCGCTGGATGCTGGCGTCGATGGATTCATGTGTGTCAACAATCGTGCTGGGGGTCATGCCGGACAATTAAGCGCAGAGAAATTACTGGAAGATATTTCGACACTGGGAAAACCTTTGATCTGTGCCGGCGGCATGAGTACGGCGGATGATTATCAGGCAATGTTAAAGCTTGGTTACTCAGGGATCCAGATGGGCACACGTTTTATCGCCTCGGAAGAATGCACAGCGCATGATGACTACAAACAGGCGATACTCCGGTCCAATGAGAAGGATATCGTGTTAACGGACAAAATTTCAGGTGTACCGGTGTCAATCATCAGAACTCCTTATATTGAAAAAATCGGTACAAGAGCCAATGCCTTGTCACGTTGGTTGTTGAGATCAAACCGGACCAAACATTGGATGAGAACATTTTATACCTTGCAATCTATCTGGAAGCTGAAGAAAGCTGCCATGCAAGGCATGAGTTATAGGGATTATTTTCAGGCAGGTAAGAGCGTTGCTGGTATACACGAAATCATTTCTGTAAAAGAAATCATCGAACAGATTATTTCGACTGAAACATAGGATTGAATCTATAATGGGGTGGCGCCCTGAGCAGGATTCGAACCTGCGACCTTCCCCTTAGGAGGGGGACGCTCTATCCAGCTGAGCTACCAGGGCGTATCGCACATTATATCTAAATCATTGTGTAATGTGCTCAAATGTCCTGGTGATTGAAGATTATTGAATTATTAGTTAATTTCTCCAGAACCAATGATGTAAACTGGAGTCACAAGGTGATATTACCAGATTGACCAGACATCATGCATGACACTTTATCTCTACTGAATCATTCAGATTTTCCCGCAATCAGCAGACGCAAGACAGAAATATTACAGATCAATATCGGATTACGTTGTAATCAGCAATGTGTCCATTGTCATGTGAATTCAAGTCCCAAACGGACTGAGAAAATGGACGAAGAGACCATTGCGGCCGTTTATGAGTTTGTTAAGGATAGTGATGTGCATACATTGGATATCACCGGAGGGGCACCAGAATTACATCCACAATTTCGCGAGCTGGTGGCTGAAATCAGGGCACTGAACATCAATGTCATAGATCGATGTAATTTGACCATATTGAGTGAACCTGATCAGGATGATCTGGCGGATTTTCTGGCAGAACAACAGGTGGATATTGTCGCTTCATTACCATGCTACCAAAAAGAGAATGTCGACAAACAACGTGGCAAGGGTGTATTTGATTTAAGTATTAAGGGATTACAACAACTAAATTTCTTGGGTTACGGAAAATCAGATTCTAACTTGAAACTAGACCTTGTTTACAATCCTCAAGGCCCCGAGTTGCCACCAGAGCAGGCGCCGCTTGAAGCATCTTTTAAGAAAGTGCTGATGCAGGAATATGGCATTGAATTTAACCAACTATTTACCTTGTGCAATATGCCTATCAACCGTTTCGGCAGCACCCTGGTTTCCAAAGGGATATTTCATGATTACATCTCCCTGCTAAAAAAATCTCATAACAACGACAATCTGGATAATGTGATGTGCAGAAATATGATCAGCATTGATTGGCAAGGGTTTGTTTATGATTGTGATTTTAATCAGATGTTGGGATTAAATATGATGGAGGCAGGCAAGCAATTGCATATATCCGAGCTAACAGACAGCCGGTTGGAAGGAAATGAGATAACTGTACTTGACCATTGTTACGGTTGTACTGCCGGGCAGGGAAGCAGTTGTGGCGGGGCGCTAATCTAATTCATCTGGCCTGACATCACAAAGCAATGACACTACATACTATTGTTATCCCGACATTAAACGAGGAAACGAAGATTCAGGCCTGTTTGATGCAACTGCAGGGATTCAGGGCAAAAGGGATTGAAGTAATTGTGGTCGATGGCGGGAGTGTTGATAAGACACCCCAATTGGTAGAAGGGTTATGCGATCAATTTGTTTCGGCCGTGCCGTGCCGTGCGGTACAAATGAATGCAGGTGCCCGGCAGGCCAGGGGCGAAATGATCTTTTTCCTACATGTCGATACCCAGCTACCTGAGGACTTTTTAGAAATTATTAATTCAATTGAAACAGACAATCATTGTTGGGGGCGATTTGATGTGAAATTATCTGGACAGCAATGGCTGTTTAGAGTGATCGAAATAATGATAAATGGTCGCTCACGACTGACAGGGATTGCAACGGGTGATCAGGTAATTTTTATGACACAAAAAATCTATCGTACAGTGGGGGGATTTCCTGAAATCGCTTTAATGGAAGATATAGCTATGAGTCGAAAGTTGAGGAAAATTCATTCGCCATTGTGCTTGCGACAACGAGTGACGACTTCAAGTCGACGTTGGGAAAAACATGGCATCGCCAGCACTATTATAAAAATGTGGTGGCTGAGATTCTCTTATTTTATGGGTATTGACCCTGCAAGACTTGCCAAACAATATGATTAAAGGTGCCTTGCTGGTATTCACGCGTGCACCAGTTCCCGGACAAACTAAAACCAGACTCATTCCTATATTAGGCACACAGGGTGCAGCAGAATTTCATCAAGCTATCTTGCTAAAAACTTTGGCAGATGCAAAGGCATCAAATTATGAAACGACTGAAATCTGGTGTGAACCAGATATTAATCATTTATTCTTACAAAAATGCAGCCTGGATTTCTCCAGCACACTGCAAATCCAGAAAGGGAATGACCTCGGTGAAAAAATGCACCATGCAATAGATGTTACATTGCTCACAAATAATTTTGTTGTGCTGATTGGTAGCGATTGTCCTGAGATCAGCACAGATATTTTAAATCAATCTTATCAGGCACTATCTAATGGCAAAGAGGCTGTTCTGGGGCCATCGAGTGACGGTGGTTATTATTTAATCGGCCTGAATAAACCAAACCCAGTGATTTTTCAGGATATCTCATGGGGAGAATGTGATGTTGCCGAGAGGACACGTCAAAATTTTATTCGCTTAGGTCTGGATTATGTTGAATTGGAGGAATTGGCGGATATCGATACACCAGACGACTATCAGAGATATATCAGCTGCACTTAACTGCCCTAGGACAGCCTTATTCAAGATTGCACAAATCCCCCTTTTTGTTTAACCTTCGCGCTCTCTGATTTTGATGACTGTACGGAGAGGTGGCCGACAATTTTGACGGGATCAAAATTGAACAGCCGTAGGCTGGCCCGAAGGGCGGAGGGCAGGATGCCCGGAGTAATGATTGAAGGCGCACGCCTGGAAAGTGTGTATACGTTAATAGCGTATCGAGGGTTCGACAAATCGTCAGGATAGACGATTTGCACAACCGAAGGTTACCCGAAGGGTGAGCTACATGGATGTAGCGAATGAATCCCTCTCTCAGCAGCGCAGAGCGCTGCCAGGGAAAAAATTATATAGATGGAGAGGTGGCCGAGTGGTTGAAGGCGCACGCCTGGAAAGTGTGTATACGTTAATAGCGTATCGAGGGTTCGAATCCCTCTCTCTCCGCCAAATAAATCAATAAAACTCACTACAGAGTTTTATTGATTTATCAGGTGAGTGAGGTTTGATGAGAACCCTTCGGTTCGACAAATCGTCAGGACAGACGATTTGGAGCGCGTAGCGACCGCGAAGCGGCAAGGTACAGGGAATGTACCGCAGCCAATCCCTCTCTCTCCGCCATCTAGTCTGGTGTCCCTTCTAAATAATCGTCCGCATTGATTATATTGAATATTTTCCGAGTCTATGGCTAGCTTGCCATATGATTAGATGGTTAAGCATTTTCATTCCCTGGTTTCGTTCGGTCTTTCAAACGCAAGGTGAGTTAGCGCTCGAGAACCTAGCCTTGCGTCAGCAGCTTGCTGTTATGAAGTTCCAACAGCCACGGCCAAAGCTCAGCATGGGAGATCGACGGTTTTGGTTGTTCCTCTCACGTTATTGGTCAGACTGGCGACAAACGTTGATAGTAGTTCAACCCGATACGGTGGTTCGCTGGCATCGAAAAGGGTTCAAGTACTACTGGACATGGAAGAGTCGTCGAAACAGAGGCCGACCGATAATTGATCGAGAAATTCGTGTGCTAATCAGTCGAATGAGCCAAGCGAACCCACTTTGGGGCGCACCCCGGATCCATGGTGAGTTATTGAAACTCGGTATTGAGGTATCACAAGCAACGGTATCTAACTACATGATTCGACATCGCAAACCACCCTCCCAGAGCTGGCGTGCCTTCCTCGATAATCATAAAAAGGAACTCATTTCGCTCGATTTCTTCACCGTACCGACCGCAACGTTTCGCGTACTCTTCGTGTTGGTGGTGCTCAACCATGAGCGGCGATACATTCTACATAGTAATGTGACTGCCCATCCCACAGCTGACTGGACGGCACAATAATTAGTAGAAGCGTGTGGACTAGAGTACACGCCGCGTTATTTACTTCGTGATCGTGATGCTATCTATGGACAACGATTCCAGCAACAAGCACGCGCGCTCGGTATTCAGGAAGTGCTGTCGGCACCCCGCTCGCCCTGGCAGAACGCTTATGTTGAGCGAGTGATTGGGTCAATCCGTCGAGAATGTTTGAATCACGTTATTGTTCTTAATGAACGGCATCTAAAGGGGATTGTTCAGAGCTACATAGATTATTATAACGACGCACGTACACATCTATCATTAAACAAGGATGCACCACTCGGTAGAATGGTACAGTTACCACATCAGGGTAGGGTAGTGGCGCTAAAACGTGTAGGAGATCTCCATCATGAATACATACGGAAGGCGGCTTAGTAATTTCTCGGATGAATAATTAGAAGGGACAGGTTTAGAGAATTCGTATCGATTCTATAATTAACTTGTCAGTGCCTTATTGCGCCCTACAACGGGATTATCGGTGGCATGGGACAATCGAGAACATCCGAAAAGGCGCGCAATAATTCGACTTCAACGGGAAATATTTTTTGATCATGTAAGATACTGGCGGCACAGGCTTTCAGTAATTGCGGCTTGGCCAGGGGTTTCAGCTGTGCCAGTT
>JACZSJ010000137.1 GCA_022574295.1 Pseudomonadota bacterium | reverse complement strand
TCATCCACGCCGCCGATGGATAGATTGCCCACCGTGCCGAAGATGCCGGCGGAGATCCGCTCGGGGATGGCCTGGCCCAGCGCCCCCTGCAGATTCAGGCCCGCCTGGACCGCCATGGTAATGAAATCCAGGTACACGGGCATGGCCCTGATCACAGCAAGTTCCCTGCGTTTACGATTATCGTTCAGCCAGATATCCGGTAAAAAATAACCAATGATGGCTGAGATTAATACCCATATCGGTTGTTGCTGATCGAGTGCATTGATGATGATAATGCCACCGACAAATCCAGATATCGTACTGATTATTCGAATGGCGACAAATTGCTCAGCGATGAGCAGATAGGAAACGCCGGTATGCTGTAACCGCTTTTCAATGCGTTCCATCATTTCATAAGGCAGGAATGAACAAAAGAAATGACTGATGATCTGCACGATGGGCCAGATAAATTTCAGCCCGGGTGGCAAGGGATCCATATAGGTTCGATCTTCTTCATCGACCATCTTGTCAAGTTCCCGAATAACGAGAATGAACAGGAAAATACTCATGCCAGCACAAAGAGCAATCGTATAGATAGCAAACAGGGATTGTCCTTCGATGGCGGCTCTTAATTGTTCATTCATAATTGTTCATTTGTAAACGACTAAACATCAATGGCTGTAATCTTTTGAATCATGATATAGCCCAATGTCTCCATCACAAGGATGATACCTAAGACGATCCAGCCGATTGTTGTTGTCCATAATTTTTCCATGGAGGCTGGTTCAAGCATGTAAAGTAAAAAGCCCAACAGCACGGGTAAGCCAGTCATAACGATACCTTGTAACTTGCCTTGTGCCGTCAAACTTTTGATCTTGCCTTCCATTTGATGTTTACGGCGCAGGGTATCTCCGAGTGACTCCATAATTACCGCGAGGTTGCCACCAATTTCACGGTTGATTCTCAAGGCTGAAGTCAGCATGGCGAAATCCGGGATAGGTAATCTTGCTTCCATATGCTGTAGTGAGACATCAAAATCGGTTCCGATTTGTTGTTCGCGCATGAACAATTCAAATTCCTGACTGAGTGGGACAGGTTGTTCCAGGACGAGGTTTTCCAGGGCGATATTTAAACTGGCGCCTGCCTTCATGGAACCGGACAGCATGAGTAATGCATCCGGTAATTGTTCTTCAAAGAGACGTAATCTCCTTTTACGCATGGAACGATATATCATGGTTGGCATAAAAGCGATTAGACAAAAGATAGCAATAGTTGTTATAGGATCACCCAGTATCAGCCAGGTCAGTATGGGTAAAACAAACATGGCAATAAGATTAAATTGAAATAAACGATTGGCATCGATGGACATGAACATATCGGACATGTTGGCACTGGCGCTTTCGGTAAATGTCTCCTTATAACTGATCATGAACTTTTGCCCTGTCGTCATGAGCCAGTACATGAACAGGGTAGCGCTTAAAAATACACCAGCGACCGTAATAATAAACAGTGCATTACCAGTGAGGTCGTAGATCGTTTCCATTATTAATTAGTATTGAAGATACTCATGTCAACAACCAGGCCATGAGCACGCAAATCTTCATAAAATTCCGGAATGCTACCAGTGGCATGGAAATAACCTTTCACCTTTCCATTATCATCAATACCTTCCTGTTGAAAACGGAAAATGTCCTGTAGTTGAATTACGTCACCTTCCATCCCAGTGACTTCAGTGATGTTAATGACACGACGACTACCATCAGTAAAGCGGGTTTGTTGTACAATGAGATGTATGGCAGAGGCAATTTGTTCGCGGATGGCCTTGCTGGGTAAATCCATGCCCGCCATCAAGACCATCACCTCCAGCCGGGCAAGCATATCACGGGGTGTGTTGGCATGTGCTGTGGTTAATGAACCATCATGACCAGTGTTCATGGCCTGTAGCATGTCCAGGGCCTCACCACCACGACACTCACCGACGACGATGCGATCAGGCCGCATACGTAAACAGTTTTTCACCAGGTCACGAATGGATATGGCACCCTTGCCTTCCATATTCGGAGGTCGTGCTTCAAGAGTGACCAGGTGCGGCTGGTTCAGTTGTAATTCTGCTGCGTCCTCCACCGTAATGATACGTTCTGAATCAGGGATAAAATTTGAGAGTATATTCAGTAGAGTTGTTTTACCAGATCCTGATTTCCCAATCAGAGAAACAAATTCTCCTGATTCTACTTGAAAAGATACATCTTGCACAGCAATTGTTTTGGGAGGATAGAGTTTAGTAACTGAACGATAGATTATCATAAGAGTCTATGCAGATATATGCAGCTCTGCTTCTATAAATTCTTCCAAATCTCCATCCAATACCGCCTCCACATCAGAAACTTCCACGTCTGTTCTTAAGTCTTTCACAAGTTTATACGGATGCAGCACATACGAACGAATTTGACTTCCCCACTCAATAGCAGATTGGTTGCCCTTCATTTTTTTAATTTCCTTTTGCTGTTCCCTCTCTTTTATTTGATATAGTTTTGCCCCCAGAATTTGCATTGCCTTTTCTCTATTCTGCTGTTGGCTTCTTTGGGCTTGTGAACTCACCACGATTCCCGTTGGTTCATGGACAATTCTGACTGCAGTTTCTCTTTTTTTCTAATTTTTAGTTTTTTACAATCTATCGGTTATTGTGTGGGAGAGGTACCCAACTAACCCTCCAATACCTATCATCAATGGACTTCCTATTGTCAAAACGATTGCCGCCAAATAACAAAGAATCGCATAGACCATGGCAGCCAGGACTCCATGAATTATTCCTCTATGACTGGGAATTGATCTATCTATTATGTATGCAATAGTCACTCCTGCGAAAATTGATATGACTAATATCTGCCACATCTCTGAGACATAACCAGAAATCAATGTTCCAACGAATGGTGAAGTTATAATCAAATAAACTAACGCTATCGATCCGACAATCAATAATTTTCTGAAATCTTTTCTGATCTTTGAGGTTGGGTGATCGATGTCTGGAACTAACGATCCGAACGAAATGGCCACTGCAATCGCGGCTAATTCAATTCCTCCGAGGTCTCTTAACAGAATTAGTGCTATACTCGTGAGTATTAATCCAATTATTAGGTGCTGATACCAATTTTGCATAGTATATTTTCGTAATCCTTTTAAATTTGATTTGTTTATTTGATATATGGTAAAAAGAAGGAGAACATCTCCATTTGGGTTCGGATCCTGGGATGAGGATTTCGATAGAATTCGTGAAGACATGGATAGAATGATAGAAGACATGATGAACGAATTACAAGGAAT
>JACZSJ010000136.1 GCA_022574295.1 Pseudomonadota bacterium | reverse complement strand
TATTCGATATACTTTGATGATATAGTAACTTTACCAGATGCAACTGGTAACTATCGTGGGATTTTTGTTGATAACAATTATTTAGCAACCAATAGTGCATCTGACGCCAATGATATGGCTGGTATGACAATTAATAATTTTGACGTGTCAATTTCAGATGCAGGGACAAAAACGATTATTAATTTAGCTGGACTTTTAATTAAAGGGGCTCCGACAATTACTAATACTTCTGGGACGATTACAGTAACAAATGGCCCCTATGCCTTCTTTGTAGATAATGATATATCTCGTTTTGATGGTGATATAGGTGAAACTGGTAATAGAGTGCCTAAATTATGGGCTACCGCAGTTGAAGTAACATCTGCTGCCGGATTGACTGTAGGTGGCAACCAAATTAGCGTTTCTGCTGATATGTCAGACGCAGCCAATGTTGGTTTTTTGGATGAGAATGAAAATATTATCGGTGTACTAGGAACATATGAAGATATCACCGATAAAAAAGCTGCAGAAGTCGAACGTGAAAAGGCGAATGTACTCAATAGAAAGACTATTGAGGCCACCACAGCCTTTCTGAAAGGAGAAAAGCCATTTGATGTTTTTACCACTATTTTGCATAACATACTGGAATTAACGGAAAGCGAATATGGTTTTATTGGCGATGTTCTGTATGACGAATCAGGTGCACCTTATTTAAAATCCCGGGCCATCACCAACATCGCCTGGGACCAGGCAAGCAGGGAGCTATATCAGCCAGAAGGAATGGAGTTCCGGAATCTTGATACGCTGTTTGGCCATGTGATGACAACAAAAAAAATGGTGCTATCCAATTCGCCTGCCGACGATAAGCGAGCGGGAGGTATTCCGAAAGGCCATCCACCGTTGAATTCATTCCTCGGTATCCCTCTTATGAGGGGTGAAGACATTATCGGAATGCTCGGTCTTGCGAACCGCCCCGATGGCTATAATGAAACGCTATTCAATTTTATCGAACCATTTACCAATGTTTGTGCATACATACTATGGGGTATGCAATTGAATGATGAGAAGAAAATACTCGAAAAGCGGCTTCTGAGTTTCTTTAAAGTCTCACAGGAAGGCATCTTATTTCATGAAAAAGGCATCATTACAGATATAAATCCAAAGGCTGCGGAACTCTCCGGCTATGATCATGGTGATTTGGTTGGGCGAAATGTATTGGATCTTGTTGCGCCAGAATCGAGAGAAAAGGTTATTAATAAAATTAAATATCAATCTACGGAACCCTATGAAGTGGTAGGTCAGCGAAAAGATGGATCAAAATCTTACGCTGAAGTAATCAGCAAATCTATTGAGATTGAGGGGAAAGAACTGAGGGCAGTCTCATTTCGAGATATCACTGAAAGAAAAAAACTTGAGCAAGAACGAATACGGGTCGCAGCCGAGCTGACCCAGTTAATTGATACCGCCAATGCGCCAATCTTCGGGATTGATACCCAGGGCAGGGTCAACGAATGGAACCAGACGACGGCGAAGATAACTGGCTATAAAAAGGATGACGTGATGGGACAGGACCTGGTTCAGGATTTCATTACTGAGGAGTATAGAAAGCCAGTTAAGCAAGTGCTCGATAATGCACTGCAGGGTGTTGAGACCACCAACTATGAATTTCCACTCTATACCAAGGGCGGTAAACGTCTCGAGATATTGCTCAATGCTACCAGCCGGCGGGACATGGACGGCAACATTATTGGTGTCATTGGGTTCGGCCAGGATATTACTGAACTGAAGCTAAAAGAAACCGCCCTGCAACAGGCGCAGAAGATGGAGGCGGTGGGCCAACTGACCGGCGGCATCGCCCATGACTTCAATAACCTGCTGAGTATTATCAGTGGCAATCTGCGCTTCCTGCAACAGGACATTGGCAAGACCAGTGATGCAATTAACGAATTGTTCGAAGATGCCATGTCGGCTGCGGATGACGGCGCTGAACTGACGCAACGTCTGCTGGCCTTTTCTCGTAACCGGGCATTACAAGCAGAAGATAAGAACGTTAATGAGGTCATTGAAAAGTTTGTCCGTTTTCTGTCACGCACAATAGGGGAAAGTATTGAACTGATTATTGATCTGCCAGATGAAAGATTATATATCCATGTCGATCCATCGCAGTTGGAAAACGCCCTGTTGAATCTGACCCTCAATGCCCGTGATGCCATAACACAAGGCGGAAGGATCACCATCAGTGCAACACGATACCATCATGGTGATGGTGATGAATATAGCTTAACCCTTTCTGAGGGTGACTACATAGAAGTATCCGTTACCGATACAGGCTCAGGTATCATTTCTGAAGACCTGCAACATGTTTATGAACCTTTCTTTACCACCAAAGAGGTAGGTAAAGGCAGTGGACTTGGCCTGAGTATGGTCTATGGCTTTACCCAGCAATCAGGAGGTGCTTGTCATATCAAAAGTACCCTCGGCAAGGGAACCACGGTCTCCATGTTTTTCCCTGAAATACCAGAAAGCAAGAAGATTGAAAAAGCAAAAGTCGGAGAGGAACTAACGATGCGTGGTTCTGAAGTAATACTCGTTGTCGAAGATGAACCACGGGTAAGACGAGTGACCTTACGTGATTTGAAGAAGTTGGGATACAAAACCCTGGAGGCAGAAAATGCCGCTGTGGCCAAAACGATTATTGAATCAGGAGAGCATATCGACCTTTTGTTCAGTGATATCTTGATGCCGGGAGAAATGGATGGTCACATGTTGGCCATCTGGGTAGAGGAAAATCATCCGGAGATAAAGGTAGTGCTGACCTCGGGATACAGCAAGGGCAAAACGGATGTGAGTAGAGACAAGGCACACCAGTTCCCTCTGGTTAGAAAGCCCTATACCGTCGAAAAACTTGCAAAACAACTAAGAACTACACTTAGTAATTAATATTGAGCACCTATAACAGGGTATCCAGGAAAGGAAGATGAAATTCAGGACTAAATTATATTTAGGTAATGGAGCAGTCATGATGCTCATGATTATCATTGCCATCATTGTGTACTTCAGCATAAATCTCCTTATCGAGACGTCAAGGTGGGTCGAGCACACTCATGAGGTGATAGGGAATGGTAAAAATCTGGAGAAGTATCTGGTGGACATGGAAACTGGAGAGCGGGGGTTTCTGATTGCTGGCAAAGAAGACTTCCTGGAGCCATATATACGAGGAAAGATCAAATTTGAATCGCTCATGACTGAAACAAAACACTTGGTTAGCGACAACCCTGACCAGGTAGAGCGACTGGAAAAAATTGATGAGCACGTCAAGGAGTGGGTTAAAAAG
>JACZSJ010000063.1 GCA_022574295.1 Pseudomonadota bacterium | reverse complement strand
AGTAATGAGATGAAATCATTGCCTCACATTGCCCATGTGGAGATTAATACACAAACCTGTTTGCCTTATCTCGGACCGGAATGCGGGGCATGCGAATCATCTTGTCCGGTTCCCGGTGCACTTAAATGGGATATGTCAAAACCTTATATTGATCAGAAACTCTGCGCAGGATGTGGATTGTGTCGTGAAGCATGCATTGTTGAACCAAAAGCTGTAATTATTTATTCACACAAAAAATAATTAGTACTAAGAAATTATTAATAGATACCACACTCATAGATACTGAGGTTCCCTAGTTAATGGTAGGGATTTGTAATTTGTTTTTGGCGAAAGATTCTTGCAGTGAGGCATCTATTACACACTCATAGTTATCCATGCGGGCGATGAGTTGTTCGTTTTGGCCGATAAATTCTATGGTTGCCAGGGCACAATGTTCTGAGTGTTCAATGATATTGATAATTATTTTGCAGCCTCCTTTGGGAAAGGATTTTTGAAATTGTTTGTATTCTCCGATTGCGGTGGGAAGTGAACCAATGCCGAATTGTTCAAAGCACCACAGGATCATCATTTGAAAACTACTATCCAGCGTCAATGGATCAGACAGCCAGGATGAGCGTATGGGTTTTTTCATCCAGCTTTTTGGTGAAGTCGCGCTACTTATTTGTGCTGTAATACCTTTAACGCTACAGGAGTCGATCTTGTTTATGCCTTGTAATGTTTTTCCATGAAACAATCTGCCTGAGGTATAGATTTCATTCGTTGCCTGTGAATAGTCACCTGTAACAGTTTGGGTGCGGCTTGTTTCCTGCTGAATCTTGTCGGCAGCCAAAATGATTTCTGCACGGGCATGGAGAATTTTTCCACTACGCAATTCAACAGGGACAATGTCTTTATCGTTTTCTTTATGAATATCACCAGCCAGAATTTGCAGATTAATTGTTTCATCTGCTTCTAGCGTTACACCTTTGAAGACATGGAGATTTCTGAAGCCATGATAGTTCAAGCCGGGATTATCATGCATGGCGCCATGAGCAAACCACTCTGTCATCATGGCAACGGGTAATACCGCATGGCCGTTGATGACATGAGATTGAAGAAAGGCATGGTCATTAACATTTAATGATCGTGTAAACGCAACGTTCATATTTACAGCAGGAATTTCTGATGTCTCGGTCGTGGTGGATGAGTCTGTTTTTAGCGTACTTATTTTGGCAGCCGGTTTTTGTGTCAATGCGCCAAGCACAACCACCTCAACAGGGCCTTGATAGGCAATTTCCTGCATCAAATAATCAGCACCGGCCTTTAAATCAATCACGCCGACACCTTCTTGCGCAAAGATTCTTTTTAATGCTGGTGTGACCATGCCACCATCCCAGGGCCCCCAGTTAACGCTGACGACACGACAGTCCTTACGTAAGTTTGCCTGCTGTTGTGCGACTTTATTTAACACTTCATTGGCAACGGCATAATCGCATTGACCCTGTCGACCAAAACGTCCGGTTGAAGAAGAAAACATGATCATGATTTTTAAGTCATCATTTTCTGTTGCGGTCAGTAAAGAATCAAGGCCGGCAGCCTTGGTAGCGTATACGTTTGAAAACTGCTCTTCGGTTTTGTCTTCGATTAATTTGTCTGCCAGCACACCAGCGCCATGAACAAAGCCACTGATTGTTCCAATAGTATCTCTGGCTTCTTTAACAGCAGCGACGACTTCTGTTTTATCTTGAACATCAACAGCGCGGTACATCACTTTAACGCCAGTTGCCTCAATGCGCTGAAGATTATTGCGAATTTCCCTGTCTGCAAGGATCTTTTTGCAAGCATCATTCAATTCCTTCGGCTTTGTCCCTTTGCCTTTTTTTGCGAGGACTGCTTTTTTAATCTCAGCCTCAGTGTTTAACCCTTCAAGCCATTCAGCTTCCTGGCCAGGTTGTTCGCTTCGTCCTAATAACAATAAATTTGTTTGAGTTGTTTCGGCCAGCGCCAGGGCGATCTCTGCTGTGACACCACGTGCTCCGCCGGTGACGACAACGACATCTTTTGAATTTAAGGCGCGGCTGGGCTTGTTTGTTTTATCAATCTCAGCAGTGTTGAGTTCTAGCGTATATTTTTGCCCATTGGTAATGCCAACTTCTAAAGAACCTTTCAACACACATTCACTAACGATTTGATCTGCCAACTTAGTGACATCACCGCTGTTTTCAATATCAATGGCTTTACAGGAAACCTCTGGCCATTCTTTATCGGCTGTCTTGATCAAGCCAGCTATGCCACCAGATACAGGACAAGTTTCGCCGACACCATCAAGTCCAAATCGGCCACCCATTTGCGTGACACTGACAAGTATCGCTGAGTTTGATTGTCCTGCCGCACGTAATGATGTACTGACACGTTGAACCAGTTTAAAGCTTTCTTTCATGAAAGTTTGATCGGGCTTTACAGGTACCAGAATGATCAAACCAGCAAGTGTCGAATCAGGGACAGCATCCAGTGACACAATTTTAGGGTTCAGGTGTTGTTGTTTCAGAGATTTGCAAATGGCTTGTGTGAACCCTGGTGTTTCGACAGTCACCCAAACCGTTGTATCCTTTGCCAGTGATATTTTTTCTTGTTGTTCAGTCAATGGGACTGCAGACAGGATCTGTCTTTCTATAGTGGCAATCGTTTCAACAACCGGCACCTGAGTTATTTCAGGTGTAGTAAGTTTAGATAAAACTGGGTCAGGCGCTGTTGCTTCAGATGAACTGGCCAGCATGTGGTCAATGATCTGTTGCAGTGTTTGCAATGTCCCCAGATCCTCCGGTTTTACTGGTGGCATATCAGGCATGCGCTCCTGAAGCGCAGATAAAATTTCTACGCGCTTGATGGAATCAATGCCGAGATCCGTATCCAGACTCATGTCCAGGTTCAGCATATCCATGGGATAACCTGTCTTATCTCCAACGACCTCCAGTAATACGTCTGCAAGCAACGTGGTGTTAATGCTCGCCCCCTCGTTTGCTTGCGCGACCCCAGCAGAGCTTGTTGCTGTTCCTGCTCCCATAACATCAACAATCTGTTGCAGGGTCTGAAGTTTGCCTAGATCTTCCGGGCTGACCATAGGTGCGTCCGGCATTTGTTCCTGTAGCGCGGATAAAATTTCTACACGTTTGATCGAGTCGATACCAAGGTCGGTATCCAGGCTCATGTCCAGACTTAACATTTCCAGTGGATAGCCGGTTTTTTCTGCAACCACATCCAACAAGACACCTTGCAATATGTCATTCGAAACAGCAGAGGTGTCTTGTATGCTGGTTTGAGGTTTTGTTATTGCGACTTTCGACATACCTGCAACGAGGAACTCAACAATATTTTCCAGGAACTGGAACGTGCCCAACTCTTCCGGATTGACCGTGGGTGCACCGGGGATTCTTTCCTGTAAGGCAGACAGAATTTCTACACGTTTAATGGAGTCGATACCAAGATCGGTGTCCAGGCTCATGTCCAGACTCAACATCTCCAGCGGGTAACCGGTTTTTTCTGCAACCACTTCTAATAAAATACTGTGTATTTCATGGTCAGGCTCTGTTGCATGAATAGATTCTTCTATCTCTGCTGTGGGTTCGCCTATGGGTTCATTGGTCTGGTGTGTTGTGACTGGCGTTTCGGGAGCCAGGTTGACAGGCATTTGATTGATCGAAGCAGTTTGTTGTGCCGGTGACGAATCTTGTACAGAAGTTGTTACTGGAAGAATGCTTGTGCTATCTAATCCCAATAATGTTTGTTGTTGCAGAAGTAATTTTGCAATCGTTTGTTGGGCAGTTTCCTGTCCCTGTAGATATTGCTGATGTAACTTCGCTGTTTGTTCCTGCATTTTTTGTAAGGCGAGAATACTTTCCTGAGTCGCGCGTAATACGCTCTGCCCTTGTTGGGGTGATGTTATTTGCTGATCAGAAGATGGCATCGTTAATGATGGTTTGTCTAAAGATGGCCGTTCTAAAGATGGTCTGTTTAAAACTGGATTTTTCATATCTGTTTGTTGTTGTATCTGTTGTTGTGCCACTTGTTTAGCTTGTTGAGGTCTTATGGGACGTTTTTCTCTGGGCATGACATAGTTCGCACCGGACAATGGAATTGTCATTGTGGGTTTCTTTCCTGATGTCTCATCTAAAGAATCAAGATAATTAGCATCCCATTGTGACAGATCGATTCCCTTGTTCAGTACCGCAAGGTTTGCAAGTAAGCTGGCCAGATCGTATTGACCATGTCGTTTACCGGAAGAAGCATCCAGGGTCAGTATCTGGAATGTCCTGTCATTCTGCTTGTTACCCAATATGGCCTTGACCAAACTACTCAGGCGACTCCCTGGCCCAACTTCGACGAAGGTGCGTACACCAAGGGCAACCATTTTTTCTATTTGCTCAACAAACCTGACAGGGTTAGCAAGTTGCCCTGCCAATAGTTTCTTAATTTCTTTTTGTCCAGAAGGATCAGTACTGGCCGGATAGCAATCTGCCGTTGTATTCGCTAACACCGTCATCGTGTTTTCATGGAGTTCGATCTTTGACAGTGCATCAGCAAAGGGTATTTCGGCATCTGCAACAAATTTGCTATGGAATGCTGCCGAGACAGGTAATTGCGTAGCCTGTAATTTTTGTTCTTTGCAAATTTCCATGGCCTTTTCAATTTGATCAGTAGCACCGGATAAAATAATTTGTTTCGGCGCATTATGATTGGCGATGACTAAATCAAGATTTTCATCTTTAATTAATTTTTCTACATCTTCGAAGGTGGCTGAGACGGCCAACATGGAACCACGGTCGCCCTCGCCTGTTGCCATTAAGTTGCCACGTAGCAGAGACAATTGGTGTAAGGCAGTTTCATCAAAAACTCCTGCAGCACAAAGCGCGACCAGTTCGCCGTAACTATGACCGGCGGAGACATCTGCCTTAAAACCAAAATGTTCAAGTGTACGCAATCCTGACAGGCTGACGGCACCGATCGCAGCTTGCGCGTTGCGCGTATCACGCAGAACATCTTCCTGGTCCTGCCGTGCCTCATCTGAAAATACAGGAACCGGATATATGGTGTCGCTGAGTCTCGAACCATGTCTGGTCTCGCCCTTGACGTCATTTACCTTGCTCAGGACAACATTAAATTGTGGGAACTGACATGCCAGATCGCGCAACATGCCGACGTACTGTGAACCTTGTCCAGGAAACAACAGTCCAGTTTTGTGCTCATGTGAACCAGAGGCATAACTGACTCCGATAGGTAGTTGCCAGAAATCATGATCATTATTTTCTGACAGCATCTTGACGGCATTCTGAATCAAGCTATGAAGATCTGTTTTGTCTTTTTCGATGACGAGCGTCAGTCGATGTGGTTTTTTCGCATCAAATTCTGTACAGGATCTGGCAGCAAAGGCACGATGTTCTGGCCATAGTTTATCGACATCAATATTTGTGAGTTGATTACTGAGGTCTTCTTTTGACCCCGCACTCAAGGCAAACAGGAGTACGCGACCATCCCAGTCGATCTCTGCATCATTGCTTTCAACTTCTTCCAGAACACAGTGAAAATTACTGCCACCGAAACCAAAGGCACTCAGTGCCGCGCGTCTGGGGTGTGAATCGTTGGCCACCCAGGGACGTTTGATGGTATTGACATACATGGGGGCCTTGCCGGGCTCCAATGATTCAAGCGGTTGATCAACCTTGATGGTGGGTGGTAACACCTTGTATTTCAGTGCCATGACTGTCTTGATCAACCCGGCGACACCGGCAGCAGACTTGGTATGACCAATCATGGATTTCACAGAGCCAAGCGCACACCAGGTATCATCCTGATTTGCTTTGCGATAAACATTTTCCAGGGCCTCGACTTCTACCGCATCCCCCACTGAAGTTCCCGTTCCATGAGCCTCAACGAGTTCGATTGAATCCGGTGTGACATTTGCCTGTACGTAGGCATCTTCCAATGCCTTGATCTGGCCTTTAACATTTGGGGCATAGATGGCATTGCCACGGCCATCACTGGATGTGCCGATGCCTTTGATCAGCGCATAGATCTTATCGCCATCTCGTTGGGCATCATCAAGACGTTTTAATATGACTGCACCCATGCCTTCACCGATGATGGTGCCATCACCACCGCGGGCGAAGGGCCGACTATTCCCCGTCGGCGAGAGCGCCGGCGTTTTGCTGAAACACATATACATGAAAATATCGTTGAAGGTATCCAGTCCACCGGCAATGGCCATATCAGAGCGACCGGTAGTCAGCTCCAACGACGCCATATAGATAGCGCTTAATGAACTTGCACAGGCGGCATCGACAACGCAGTTGGTTCCGCCTAAATCAAATCGATTGGCAATCCGTCCGGCGGCGACATTGCCCAATAAACCCGGGAATGAATTTTCCTGCCATGGCACATAGCTGTCTGAGATTCTTTGTACAACATCTTCTGTTGTTTCCGGATCGACACCGGCATCGACCAGCGCCTGTCGCCAGATTGGATGACCCAGTCGTGCGCCGAGTGGAATGACCAGTTCGAGTGTGCCAGTGACGCCCATGATGACGCTGGTGCGATCACGATCAAATTCTCTGCCATCTCCGGCATCTCTACCGGTGGAATAACCTGCATCCAGTAGTGCTTGTCGAGCCACCATCATGCCGAGCAATTGTGTCGTATCTGTTGCCTCAATATTATTGGGGCTCATACCATATTGCAGAGGATTGAAATCTACCGAATTAATAAAGCCGCCACGACGGGCGTAAGTCATGTCGGGTGTTTTCTGATCCGGGTCGAAATAGTCTTCCGGGTTCCAGTGTGAATCAGGAATATCAGTGATGGCATCGACGCCTTCCCGGATATTGGCCCAGTATTCATTAACGTTATCCGCCTTGGGGAAAAGACAGCCGATACCGACGATTGCCAATGGAGATGAAACCTGAGGAGATGCTTTTGGGGTATTAGCCTGCTTCTTTGTCACTGTATACGTTCCTCAATTATCCTGCGTTCAATCTCCTGAACTTCAAGCGGTTCTAAATGAGTTACCTGGTCTGAAAAATTTATGCCTTGATTGCGTAAATTATTAATGCGTGTCGTAACAGCAGCGCCATAGAGAATATTCAACGCGACTGTGACTACATTTCTTTTTGCTGGTTCTGCCAACCATGAGCCTCTGGTCCATTCATTGAAGGCCCCCATAGAAGGCCCACACCAGACCTGATAATCGACTTGTCTCGTCTCGTCGCCTGCATTGGCCCAGCGCGAAGAGAGTCCCAGATACCAGCGAAAGATCAACGCCATCTTGTATTTTGGATCCTGGTTTGCCTTTGTGATTTGCTGTGGATCACGTTCGTTGAAAAATTTCTGAGTCAAATCCCATATTTCTGCTAAGGATGCCTTAAAAATGATCTTTTCCAGAGACTGTCTTTCTTTTTCCGGGATGTCATCAATCGAGTCATAAGCACGATACGCTTCATAGAGTTTATTACCACGCATGGCGAACATGGTGCCACGTTTCAAGACCTGTAGTTTCACACCCATTTCAAACATATCGACAGCAGGCGCCATGGCGACATCAGCCTGTTCTGCCTCTGCCAACATCTTGCGTACGATATCACTACTGCCTGACTCCATGCACGCCTGGTTCACCGTCCCCGTCACAACGTAAGCGGCACCCATAGAGAATGCGGCCGCTGCAGATGCCGGGGTGGCAATTCCTCCTGCAGCACCGACTCGTAACGGCGTGGCGTAACCGAATTCTTTCTGACAACGATCTCGTAATGCAATGATAGTAGGTAATAGTGTAATCGCAGGTCGGTTATCGGTGTGTCCGCCAGAATCTGCTTCGATAGTCAGATCCTGCGCCATGGGTATTTGTTTGGCCAGGGTGGCCTGTTCTTCTGTAATGTCACCTGAGGCAACTAATTGAGCCAGCATTTTCTCCGGCGGAGGACTGAACCATTTCGTTGCGATTTCAACGCGGGATGCCTTGGCAATGATTCGATTCGGCGTTTCAATATCGCCAGTCTGGTTTTGATGGATACCATGTACCCGATAACGAACAGCAGGCAAGGTCAGTTTCATATAGGCCGAGGCTTCAACCAGACGGATGTCATATTTCAGGTATAGCGAGACGACGGCATCTTCATGTCCCCTTTCACTGGGCGTAAAGATCAAATTGAAACAAAAGGGTTTCGAATTCAATGATTTTGTCAGGTGTGCCGCAGCGGTTTCTATTTCACTCAACATCAGACCAGCTGCACCAAAAGAACCGAGTAAGCCGGCGTCGGCAGCCGCTTCAACCAGGCCAATTGATGCAATGCCATTAGCCATCGAGCCACACATATAGGGAAAGCGCAGGCCATGATCTTCGCAAAAGCCTGTGTCGCCTAATTGTCTGGGTGAGCTTGCGGGAGAGAATCCTGCCAGGGGCAGGCCATCTGTTCCAGGCTCCCCTCCGATAATAGCGATACCTTGATCAGTGACAACATGTTCCTGATTCTGGCCCTGCAAGACGTAGACGTGTTTATTCAGATTGAAAATGGCATTATGAATAGCTGGATCGTCCCCAAAGAGTGCCGTGTTATCGCCTGTCCACCAGCCAAGTGCAGCACCAGGCGAAGGATTTGTTCCTGTTGCCGGAACTTCGGCTGTTTTCTTTGTTGCTAACGGTATTTGCGTCACTTGTGTCATTTTTTTTGTATTCACGAACTCTGATCATGAGCCCTGAAAAGCAGGGCCAGTGCTGATCCAGCTAAGGACAGGCAGGGATCTGGCCGAACAAATCGGGCGGGACATTATATATGAGATTCCATATGCGGACGCACTTTTTAGTGATTTGCCCTGAGAATAGGCTCAGAGCAGCCAGCACACTAGAAATATTTATAACTGATTGATAACTATGGGGTTATTATTTGAGGCTATTATTTCTCAGCGACAATATAGGCAATCCAGCCAGCATCTGCCTCGCCTTCTGTCGCTGGGACAAAGATGCCATTGCCCTCATCGGTATCTTCGTCTGTGCCTTCCCAGTAGACCGTTGCCTTGAAGCCTGCCTCAGTTAACATTTCGGTGAGTTCTGGCAGGCTCCACAAACGCCATTCATATGTGAACGCTTTGTTTATTTTAGAACCATCCTTAAATTTGAAATGAATATGGCACACGCAATGTCCGGTGACAGGGTCATAGCTTGCCTGATCCCAGACGTAGGTAAATTTGTCGTGCTCGGTTCGTTCCCTCATTTCCTGGTAGGCTTCGTATCCGCCAAAGGCATCAAGAAACAAAATACCGTCATCAACGAGTGTGTTATAAATACCCTTAAAATATTTAATCATGGTAGGGCGATCTTCAAAAATCCAGTAACTGAAATTCATCGCCAACGCGGTATCGACCTTGCCTGTATCCACGGTCATGACATTTTCATTGATAAGTGTGATACGTTTTGCTTGCGCGTCAGTCAATTTGCCAATTTTATGTTCACGTCCCCAGGCCAAAACTTCTTCGTTTAAATCGACAGCGATGGCTTTGTTTGTGTTACGCCGACGTATCCATTCACATGAAGTATTGGCTGTGCCACAAAAATCTTCCCTTAATAATTTCGCCTTGCGCCCCCGTAATTTTTTAAACGTCTCATCAACAAAATCGATTTCTGATTCAACGCACTGAACAGATTGCTCATAAAGGACATGGATATTTGCCTTACTCGCCATCGTCTTTTTAGGTGTTTTGGATTTTTGATGTTTATTGAAGCGATGTTTTTTTGTATGCGTCATTAGCGTTAGCCATTGTTGTTTTTACCTGTAACGGTGAAGATTATAAACTTTTTATTAATTCAGCAAGTTGAGTGTTTATATTTTTCTCAATTTTTGTACATACCCATTCTTCGTCATTCCCGCGAAGGCGGGAATCCAGTATAAAATAAGAGCTGTTACTTTTTTAGCTTTGGTTTCGCCTCTATGGCGAGGTACTTCTTTTTTGCTTGTCCAAAAATGAAGTACCCAAGAAAAAAGACACCCCTGATATCAAGGCCCCAAGAAAAGATTTGGGGCTTCCCTCGTCAGTCAGTAGTGATAACGGGTACGCGCATACATGACCTCCTGTCATGGAGCCGCTTATCTGCACGTCCTGTGCAGATACCCCTATCACTACCGCCTTACTCGGCTTGATATAAGGGGGGTGAAAACCACCGACTACAGCGAATGTGGCATGTTTATAAAAATAGATCTATTCTGAATTTGAATTGTTCCTCTGACTTAAAGGAGTAGTTAATGAAATCACTATGCATCAAAAACTTTTCTAAAAATACGGCTAGTTATTATCAAGTTGGGTGAAGTAAATAGACAAAATTCTCACAAAGGAAAAATTGAAAGGTCGACCTTTCTACACTTCACAACCACATGTTGTTATTCTTGGTGCCGGTGCAAGTAAAGCGGCATTTCTTGGTGGGGATAAAAATGGGAAATCCATTCCTTTACTTGAGGATCTTCCCGATATCTTGGGGGCTCCATGGAAGGAGCTTGTAATCGAGGCTCAACCACCTGATTTAGGATTTGAATCTCAATACTCTTGGATAAGAAGCAGACAAACTTTTTCAGAAAAGCTGTCTAAAATAGAGGAATTAATCTATCAGTATTTCGAAAGCCTTGAGATACTTGACTCTCCAACAATCTATGATTATTTGGTCTTAGGCCTTCGAGGCAAAGATGTTATTGCAACTTTCAATTGGGATCCGTTCCTGATGCTTGCCCATAGACGAAACAGAACAATTGCGGACTTGCCAGATATAAGATTCTTACACGGGTGCGTGGCGTTTGCTACTTGTCGTCAACACGATATTTTGGGAAGCCCCTCTGAGAAATGTCCTAAGTGCGATAAGGCTTTGGTTCAAGGCCAGCTTTTTTTTCCTGAACAGGAAAAGGACTACACCAAAGACGCCCTCATTCACCGTGATTGGGAACAAGTTACTAAAAAACTTAAGGATGCTTTCCATCTTACAATCTACGGATACGCGGGTCCTGCGACAGACTACAAAGCAAGGGAATTATTACTAGACGGTTGGAAGGAAGCACCTTTGAAGGAGGGTAGTCATGTCGAGATTATAAATATAGAAGATGAGCATCTACATGCTATTGATGTAATCATGCAGGTATTAAAAAGACATGTTAGCACAAGAGATCAAAACCCAAACTGTGAAGACAATATAATAAGAGGCGATAAAGATATGATTAGATGCGTAAAGTATGTATTAAACAGGCTAGAGAATAATTAACAAAGGAGGCATAAATAAAAACACAGTCTATACTTAACAAGCTAGCTAAACTTGTCAAAAAATAATCTTCGCCAGAGGCAGGCTAGTAAATATAGTTATATAAAAATGGATATTACTTCGGAGAAATCTCTTAAGCGGGTTTGTAAATTAATTAAGATGCCATTAGATGCGTTAATTAATAATGCCGGTGTGGGAGTTTTTACGCCCTTTGAGCAAAGAACGGAAAAGGAATTGGATCAGGTGATTAATGTTAATTTGAAAGGAACGATTTTATGTTCAAAAATATTTTCTCAGCCGATGATAAAAGCTAAGTGTGGGAAGATTATTAATATTGGTTCGGTT
>JACZSJ010000135.1 GCA_022574295.1 Pseudomonadota bacterium | reverse complement strand
TTGGTGTGGCTAAGTGGTGAGATCAAGACGCCACCACTATCCGCAGATGCCAGGATTGAAGCAGGCTATTTTTTAAGACTACTTCAGCGCGGAAAGAAATTGAGTATGCCTCACTCAAGACCTATGTTATCAGTAGGAAGGCGATGCCATGAATTACGTATTACTGATGAAACACTGATTTGGCGGATCATTTACAGAACAGATATTGATGCGATAGTCATTCTTGAAGTATTTGATAAGAAAACAAATCAAACCCCAAAACAAATTATTGATGCATGTAAAAAGCGGTTAAAAAATTACGATGAAAAAAGCTAAACAAAAAGAACTTGAAGCCAAAGGCTGGAAGGTTGGTTCAGCCTCTGACTTTTTAAATCTGACGCCAGAAGAATGTGCCTATATCGATCTAAAACTTTCTTTGAGTGAAAGTTTAAAATCACATAGACAGGGGAAAAAGATGAGCCAGCTAGAATTGGCAAAAATGATGCAATCCAGCCAATCCCGCATTGCAAAGATGGAAGCTGGTGATCCTTCAGTATCTATGGATTTATTGATTAAATCATTACTAGCTTTAGGTGTATCAAGAAAGGATTTGGCGAAAACAATATCTTGATCAATAGAATCAGTGTTGATTGATTCTATATGGGATCCTTGTTTATTTACCGTCTGTTGAATATAGACCTCATTACAGATAATGACAAATTGTCATCGGTTTTAATCAGTTAATTATATACGTAGAAGTCATTACGCAGCCAGGAATAACCAGTCAAAATAGCAGCAACGGCGATGGATATGATCAAAATTATTCCAACGCTTGAAGCCTTGCTCCAGCCCAGAAAATGATACGTGTAATAAGCGCAGATAGCCGCAACTAACCCACCAACGATAAGGCCTGCCCAGATAATGCGCTTACTCTGCCGGCCAGCATGTAAATGACTGTCACAAAAAGGACATTCAAGGTCCGCCACTGGTAATTTAGGAGAGAGCAAAAGGCTGCGGAATGGGAGTTTATTTCCACACTTGCAACAAATGACCAATGAATATTCCTCAGTTTATAATTCAATTAGAATCTTTATAAAGATCATTTGAATAATAGGGGACAGACCACGGTTTTGAAATTGCAAATTATCAGATTTCCGGCGAAGCTTGGGATTCGGTTATATGGTTCATATATAAGAAAAGCCCTGTTCTATCATCGGGTTTTATTTTTTTCTTTTCTTTCACTTGTGTATCCCAGATTAGATTACTAAGGGCATCTGCAGCATCCTTTGCATTATTACTTGAATTTATTACTTCATGGATTTTCAAGGCATCCGCCATTGAAATTTTTCCTGCCTCCCGTTGGGGCTCCATAAAAGAATCTGTCACCCCATCTGTAGCTATAAGTATTACAGCCCCGTTCTTGGTATTAAAACTTTTTTCATGCAGGGAAAATGATTCCCCAAAACCTATTGCATTAAATAATCCGTGGTGTATATATTGATTAATCCTTTGTTTATAATTTTCTTCGGTAATCTCCACACCATTAACTATTGTTCCTATTTCAGTTTTAACAAGTTCTTCCGCTTCCTCTAGTTGCATATTAAGGTCTAATGGTAATATTTGTATTAATTTCCCATTTGGCTTTTTAGCAATAATAGAAACATCACCAGAACCAAAGCTATAAAGTTTGTTTCCACTATGTAATATTCCTGCAATGGCAGCATATGCACCTTCATTCACTTCTGTAGATTCAGTATTAATTGAATGCAACAGATCTTTCAAATCATGACTGCCTGCTATATTTGCAGCATCTTTTTTGAATCTGTCATTAATCAATCGTACGACATCTGCTCCTGTTTTAGTCCCTTCATGGTTTGATGCACCATCTGCAACAACATAAAGATCGCCATTTTCAGTTTTGTAATGGCCCCACATATCTTCGCCTTTACAGCCGTTATCAAAATATTCTTTCCAATTTATTGATATTTCTTTTTTAACAAGGTGCTGGAATGGTATCAATTGACCATGTTTAAAATTTAATACATCATTAGTCAATGCAAGCAATCGTTTTTGTCCCTGTTTAATTTTTGAAATGCCGTCTGATAAAGCATTAAAATGCATATCCTCAACTTTCATTTTTAACAAGTTTTCCGTCAACGCACTTAACCGTTTTTGCCCTTCTTTTATTTTTAAAATGCTGTCAGATAACACGCTAAATTGTTTACGCCCGTGTTTCATTTTTAAAGCACCATCAACGCTAGTAAATTGGGGTAAGAGTAACAATTACAGATAATAGGAACCAGATTTATTTTAGTGATTCCTTCTGTCTCACTGCTCCTGTGCGTCCTCGGCTTTGGCTTCCTGCGTCGCTCTACTACTTACATCCATGTAAGCATGCACCCGCAGTATTAGTACCTCCATGTACGTTTCCGTGTTTCGAAAATATGCACCCCTCCGGGTAGGCTTCGCGCTTCCCTAGTTTTCATATCTTTTACATCCATGTGCATGTCCTTGTTTGTTTACCGTCTGTTGAATATAGACCTCTGTAGGGAAAGATCAAGAATTGGGAGGTGCTTTGGTTTGTTTGTATAACTCACTAATTTTCACTTTTAATGCTTTTGCCAACAATGCAGCTTCTTCATCGGTAATTCGTCTGACCTGAGATTCTATTTTAGCAAGCGTACTTCGGTTGATATCCCATTCTATTAAATTACAACGAGTGGTGAATTCTTCTTTCTTATTACTTCCAGGTTAAAATATTTACTTCATTTCTGATGAAATTAAAGTGGTAGTAATATCAAATCTAAGGCTTATAAGATAGTATATCCTTTGTCTTTTCTCTGTTGTTGAGACAATTCTACTTGCATCGTGGCGATTTTAGTGGCTTTAAATCTTCCTAACATGTTCACTAAATATAATCCTATAAGGGTAAAAACTCCCAAGATGCTTTTGTGTTCGGAATAGAGAATAGCGTATATCCCAAAGCAGAATAGAGCGATTACCAATAATATATCAATCGCATTTAACAGGAAGATTTTAGTTTTTAACTGGCTTTCATTCATGTAGGCAATACTCGCTTGATTTTTAAATGTTTGTTTACCGTCTGTTGAATATAGGCCTCTGTAGGGAAAGATCAAGATTTGCGAGTTGATTTAGATCATTATTAAAATGGGTCATCAGTCATCAATTTAATGTTGATAATATGTCAAATATGACATATTATGTACCATATGATTTTCAGGGATGAAAGGCCGTTGGTGTGGCTAAGTGGTGAGATCAAGACGCCACCACTATCCGCAGATGCCAGGATTGAAGCAGGCTATTTTTTAAGACTACTTCAGCGCGGAAAGAAATTGAGTATGCCTCACTCAAGACCTATGT
>JACZSJ010000134.1 GCA_022574295.1 Pseudomonadota bacterium | reverse complement strand
TCCTTGCTATGTAGTTTACCCCTCTTTGCTCTTTATTACTGTCTCATATGTATATGAACTTTTACATCTTGCAAATACTGATTTTTGTGCTACTCTACGGAAAGCTATAAATTATATGTTATGTTTATAAACAAAGAATCGGAATAATATTGAAAATGGAAATTAGCAATAACCCTGCAGGAATGTTTCACACTTTATTGCGTGAGGGACAGTCAAAATAAGAGGATAAACCGGCATCTGAAATATGGGCGGAAATCCTAGAAGTACCAAAAGAAGTTACAGGTTTATTATTGCGGTGTGTGGGGCATGTTTTATCTCTTCCTTCAAGCATAAAGGAAGCAATGTCGTACGTAGACGATATAGACCGCGATATATATTTAAGATGGCTCCCGCGTGTAGAGACATCTTTTAGCATCCTGAATTTTCAAATGGCATGGAGGCAGTTTATTGAAAGATTTGACGGCGAAATAATGTATGGAATTGAAATATGTTCAGATAGGCTCTCAAGAGAAAGGCCTGAGAAAATAGCTGATGAAAAACTACTTTCAAATCTCCTAGAGAAAGTTAATCAACTGCTTTCAGAGTTGGATAATACAGAGTTAGATGGGAACTGTGGTTTTACATCTATGATCATGTTATAAAAATAAAAGATGCTATCGAAGAATACAAAATAAGTGGAATTAAGCCTTTAGAAGCAGTATTCGAACAAGCTATTGGTGGGGTAGTGCTTTCTCCTGAGATATATCAAGAAAGTCAAAAAACAAAGGAACGGTAAACGATTTTGTGTAGTTATGGGTTAATTAGCAATTGTGGTATCTATTACAGTAGGCACTATACAAATTGGTAAAGATGTTGTGTCAATATTAGCGCCCTCAGAAGTTGAAGCCGACTCCGAGAGCCATAACGTAATTGAGCATTCAAAAGAATAGAAGAAGAGAGCAGTGAATCAAAATCAAACGATACAATTAAAACATAAAAAATACTCAAGTTCGTTCGCTACGCTCACTGGGACGCTCGTACCTCGCGCCCCTTAGTAAAACGTTAGGCTCATATAAAACAGGGCCCATTGAAAGACCCAAAACGAGGAACCTAGAAAAGACTTGCAGTAGTCCGTATTAAATCGGAAGCGCGTACCATAGAAGTCGTATTGATATTCAAACAAAGATGAGGAAATGTTAATAATGAACATAAGCTATATCTCAACCTACCCACCAACCAGATGTGGAATAGGTACTTATACAAATTACCTATCCCAAGCTTTGTTGAGGATTAATAAAGAATTACGAATCTCAATTATAGCTGAAAATGGCGCGAAAAAAATCAAAGATAACTTATTTGAAACATCGCCTTGCTTTGACAGGAAAGAGGACTACGTGCAAAAAATAGGTGAAGCTGTGGCGAGGTCTTGTTCTGACATTGTTCATATTCAACATGAATTCGCGATCTTCAACCCTGATGGACGATTCTTGAACTTGCTTGAAGAGCTAAAAAAGAAGACTAAGATTATTTTAACTCTTCATACTGTACACACGAACGAAACTAGTGACTGGAATATGGAAGCAATGAGTATTGAGGAATATAACTTCAGAATGAGCCAGCTGGTTGATGCGATTATTGTTCATCACGTGTCTATGAAGAAAGAGCTAGTCAGGCAAAATGTGAATGAAAAGCTCATCTATGTGATTCCACATGGTACGGAAATGTTAAAACAGACGGATAAAATAGACGCGATGAGAAAGTTAGAATTACCAGAAAATAGTAGAATTATTCTTTCTTTTGGATTTTTTGGCAAGCTAAAAAGAAGAGAGTTGATAATTGAGGCTTTGCCTGAAGTACTTGAGAAAGTACCAAATGCTTATATTTTTTTTTCAGGATATGTTAGGGATTGGGTCCAAGAAGATTTTGAAAGCAGAAAGCTCTATGAAGAAAAGGCTAAAGAACTTGGTGTGAGTGACCATGTAATATTTGCGAAAGGATACATACCCGATGATGAAATCTACTTAGTTTTTAACTCTTCAGAGGTTGTGGTTTTTCCCTATTTCCAAGAGTGGTATTCTGGAAGCGGGTGTCTCCATTTAGCAATGGGGTCATTTAAGCCGATGGTTGTATCCAAAATCCCAAAATTCGAGGAAGTGCCAAGAGAGATATCAAAAGAACTGGTTTTTAATCCTAATGACTCATCCAACTTGGCAAAAATATTAATAAAGCTGCTTGTTGATAATAACTTTAGAGAAATCATTATTGATAATGTAAAAAGTTATGCCCTTGCTACATCTTGGAATTTGATTGCGAAGACACATATTCAGCTTTATAAAACATTAGTTGTAGGATCTCAGCAGATCGATGCCCCAGGTCTGCTTGCCGTCAATGTGTGGGAAACGCAGCTGGTTCAGCGGAATCTCCATCTCGACGATGTAACCATCATCAGTAATCCTGCCGGCCGAATCCCATATTGCGTCCCACGATTCATCTTCAATTCCGTTGACGTCGTCATTGGTCATATCCATTTGCACGCCGAGCGGATTCACAAAGAACTCGAAAGCACGGCGTTGATCGTTGTAAGTATCGAGAATGATGCCAACATGATCGTCGTTCCAGACCGAATCGCGGTCTCGCAGATAGGCACGAATTGCGCTTGGGTCCGGATCTCTCGCATCAAAGGCGATATACAGGTTTTCACCGTTTTCGATCAGGTACGCGACGGTCACAACCGGTGCTGGTGTGTTTTCGCCCGGATGGGTTTCGATGTCGATCAGGATCTGCGTCGCGTCATTCCATGCCTTTTCATCGAGTATACCGTCGATCTTGATGGTCTCATCGGTATGCGGCAGATTAGCGACCGTGGCTATGGCTGGCTGCACCGCAGCACAAAGCACCGCTATCGTCATTAAGGGTAGACGTTGTAGGAAACGGCGTTGCCTGGTCACTGTTGGTCTCACAGATTTCTGGACGGCTATTAGATGTATCGCCGACAGTAAAAGTTTGCATTAATTTCCGGATTTTCATGCAATTTGGTTCTTTATGCCAATTTACTCAGGTCCGCTACGCAGCGGGACCTGGGTCGCACAGATTTGCGGACCCAGGACTGGTCGCCAACCTAAATCTGTGAACTCGCCCCATTAGTTCGCGCAACACTCTGACTACACTTAGCGACACGAATCCCAACCGATTACACGTGCCTGCGCCGGTAATCTGGAAAGTGCTTCACAGCCACGCAGGTAGCGTCATCTCGGACACGCATGCGGAGGAAAAAATGGCAATATTCAGAAGGGCAGACGATGAGGAAGTGTCAGACGTAGCGCCGGAGCCAAGAATTGGGCAGTCGCGACCGGTACGACCCAACAACGTATCCGCCATTGGACCAAGCCTGGT